>NZ_JAFCVD010000002.1:0-408705 GCF_049896865.1 Flavobacterium sp. DSP2-3-1
TGTATCTTTGTTCGCTGGTTAAGTGGCTCATTATTTACAACTTTGGTCAGGAGCAAATAAAGAACATTTATTCCATTCGAGAGAGAGGGCTTTTTAAAAGTCCTTTCTTTTGAAAAAATATCTTTATCTCCCCCCTAAAAGTTGCATTAATTAGTTGAATCTAGTAAATATATATAGCTTTAAAACTGAAATGCTTCCGATAATTATAGATGGTCACTATTTAGTGTTTTTCGCGCTAAATTGTGATATAGTCGAAAACTCATTTACCGTTAAAACTAATTTCAGTATTTTTGCCAAATTCAAATAATACTACAAAACACCTAATTAATGGCTTTAAATACGATAAACCCAACAGAAACAAATGCTTGGAAGAAACTTGAAATGCATTACAACGAAATGCAAAAAGCTTCAATGCAAGAATTATTTCATTTGGACGCAACTAGAACTGAAAAATTCAATTTGAAATGGAATGATTTTTTAATTGATTATTCAAAGAATATTATTAATCAAGAAACACTTCAGTTGTTATTAGAATTGGCAGACGAAGTTGGACTTAAAAGCGCTATTGCAGAATATTTTGATGGTGCGATAATCAATCAAACCGAAAATAGAGCAGTGCTTCATACCGCATTGCGAGCGCAAGAATCAGCAGTTATAAATGTTGATGGAAAAAATGTAATTCCGGAAATATTTGAAGTAAAAAATAAAATAAAAGAATTTTCAAATGAAGTTACTTCAGGTGAAAGAACGGGTTACACAGGAAAACCTTTCACGGATGTCGTTAACATAGGTATTGGAGGTTCAGATTTAGGGCCTGCTATGGCAGTTGAAGCATTGCAATTTTACAAAAATCATCTTAATGTTCATTTTGTTTCAAATGTTGATGGCGATCATGTTAATGAGATTATAAAAAAACTAGATCCGGAAACTACCCTTTTCGTGATTGTTTCTAAAACATTTACCACGCAAGAAACATTGACTAATTCTGAGACCATCAGAAAATGGTTTTTATCCCGAGACTTCGGAACAACTGAGGAAGATATTGCTAAACATTTTGTTGCGGTTTCTACCAATATTCAAAAAGTAACTGAGTTTGGGATAAACCCAGACAATGTATTTCCTATGTGGGATTGGGTTGGAGGAAGGTTTTCTTTATGGAGTGCCGTTGGACTTACGATAAGTTTAGCCGTAGGATACGATAATTTTGATGAATTGCTACAAGGAGCTAATGAAATGGACGAGCATTTCAGAACTGCTAATCTTGATCAAAATATGCCAGTTACTTTAGCATTATTAAGTATTTGGTACAATAATTTTTTTGGTGCCGAAAGTGAAGTTTTAATTCCATACACACAGTACTTACAGAAATTAGCCCCTTATTTGCAGCAAGGAACGATGGAAAGTAATGGTAAAAGCGTTGGGCGTGATGGGAAAACTGTCAACTACCAAACCGGAACTATTATTTGGGGCGAACCAGGAACGAATGCACAACATGCTTTTTTTCAATTAATTCATCAAGGGACAAAATTAATTCCTGCAGATTTTATTGGTTTTGTAACTCCTTTGTATGGAGACGATAATCATCATAATAAACTTATGTCTAACTTTTTTGCACAAACGCAAGCGTTAATGCACGGAAAAACCGAAGCGCAAGTTCAGGCAGAATTTGATAAACAAGGAATTTCAGAAGACAAGGCTAAATTTCTTTTGCCGTTTAAAGTTTTCACTGGAAATAAGCCTACCAATACTATTTTAATTCAGAAATTATCTCCAAAAACTTTAGGTTCTTTGATTGCTTTGTATGAGCACAAGATTTTTGTACAAGGAATTATTTGGAATATTTTTAGTTTTGATCAATGGGGAGTTGAGTTAGGAAAACAATTGGCAAATTCTATTTTAGATGAAATTAATACCAAAACGATTAAAAGTCATGATAGTTCTACAGCTTTTTTATTAAATCATTTTCTTGTTAATAAGTAGTGTTGTGAATGCTAGTTGTTTTTATAATTTTATAAATTTAGTTCTGCTATTAATCTGCAGCTCTCGTTCTTTGAAGTTTGTGAGATTTAAAGCCCTGATTATAATCTAATCAGGGCTTTTTTATAGATAAGTGACTCAATCATAGTAGTTTTATAAAAAAAATATAATTTATTCCAGAATGTAATATTAGTTTTTTCTGTGAAAAAATTAATAAAAAATTAATAAGATGAGTAATATTATAGGTTTTTAACAAAAAAAATGAATTTATCATTTTAAGTAAAAATTCCTACTTGAAAAAGATAGTATTCTTAACGTTGTGTTAACTTTTTAAGATAAAAATGTTATATTTTTGCTGAAATTTAATAAACTAAACAAAAAACAAAAATGAAAAGAATTATTTTTATTTTGATTATTTTTTTATCAGTTGTAGGTCATTCGCAGGTTACTAGTTCTGCTATGTCTGGTACTGTTAAATCAAATTCTGGAGAGACTCTTCCTGGAGCTTCAGTTGAGGTTGTTCACAAACCTACTGGAACAAAATATTTCTCTACTACAGGATCTACTGGAGGATATGCAGTCCAAGGTATCAGACCAGGAGGTCCTTACACAGTAAAAGTAACTTACGTTGGTTACAAAACAACTGAAATCACAGAAATTAATGCTCCTTTAGGGAATAATTTAACTGTAAATGTTGTTTTAGAAGAAGAATCAAATGCTTTGAATGAAGTGATTGTTTCTACAAAATCTAAAGGAAATTTTAACAAAGGAAGAACTGGAGCATCTCAACAGTTCTCTAACAGAGAAATTACAGCTATACCGGTAACGGGTGCACGTTCTATAAACTCAATTACAAAGTACAATGCCAATGCAGGTAGTAATGGTACTTTTGGTGGGCAAGATTCAAGATTGAACAATTTTTCTATTGACGGATCTGTTTTTAATAATGGTTTTGGTTTAGGTAACGATTCACAAGCAGGAGGTAGAACTGGTTCAACAGCTATTTCTTTAGATGCAATTGAACAATTGCAAGTAAGTGTCGCTCCTTATGACGTTCGTCAATCAGGATTTTTAGGGTCTGGAATAAATGCAGTTACTAAGAGTGGAACAAACGAAGTAGAAGGATCAGTATACCATTCATTCCGAAGCAATAAAAAAGATTTTATAGGAACTAAAGCAGGAGAAAGAACAGTAGTTCCTGGAAAATTTCAAGAAAAAATTTGGGGAGCCAGAATTGGTGCACCAATTATTAAAGATAAATTATTTTTCTTTGGAAATTTTGAAACTATAGAAAACATTAGCCCGGCTACAACGTGGACTTCTACCGGTTCACCACAACCAAGTGCTCAGGTTTCTGCGCCTACTTACGCGCAAATGGAAACACTTTCTAATTTTTTACAAGACAAGTTTAATTACACAACCGGACCTTGGGAAAATTATGATGCAGAAAGAATTTCAAAAAAATTCCTTGCCAGAGTTGACTGGAATATTAATAGCAATCATCAATTAACGGCTCGATATGTTTTTCATAACTCAAATTCTGATGAGTTGACATCAAACTCAAATTCATTAGGTTTTGGAAACAGAAGAACTAGCCCGCTTGCAATGTCTTTTAAAAACAGCGGTTATGTTATTTTAGATAATACGAGATCAGCTGTTTTAGAATTGAATAGTAAGTTAAGTAATTCTTGGTACAATAATTTCATTGCTGGTTATGATAAGCAAATTGAAGATAGAGCATTACAAGGTGGTGGTTTATTCCCAACAATTGACATATTAAATGGATCAAATACATTTATTTCAGCGGGATTAGACCCGTTTACACAGGGTAATAAACTTACATACTCTACATTGCATTTTACTAATAATTTGACCAAAACTATTGGAAAACATTCTTTATTGTTTGGTTCTAATTTTGAACATTTCAAATCTAGCAACTTGTTTTTCTCTGGTTCTAATGGAGTTTATGTGTTTAATTCATTAACTGATTTTTATGCAGCGGCTAATCAATCAGCAAATACTGGAGGAGCGCCATCTACAACAGCACTTCCTGCACGTTTCCAATTTAGATATTCTGCATTGCCGGGAGCTCAAGAACCATTGCAAGTGTTTAAGTCTAATAAATTAGATTTGTATACTCAAGATGAAATGAAATTGAGTGATAGATTCAAATTAACAGTAGGTCTTCGTGCCTCGGCAGTTTGGTTTGCTGATACTGCACTTGAAAATCCAGCAGTTACTGCATTAACTTTTGCACAAGGACAAAAGTTTAATACAGGAGAGATGCCTGAGACTCAATATTTGTTAGAACCTAGAGTTGGGTTTAATTTAGATTTAAATGGTAATTCATCTACGCTTCTTCGTGGTGGTAGTGGTGTATTTACAGGTAGAGCACCTTCAGTTTATTTATCGAATGCGATTGGTAATAATGGAGTACTTACAGGATTTGTTGACGTGAGTGGTCCAGCATTAGCAGCAGGAAGATATGGTTTCACTCCAAATCCTAATGATTATTTTATTCCAAATACACCAACTCTTCCAACTACATTTGAATTGGCTTTCACAGATAAAAAATTTAAGTTTCCTCAAGTTTGGAAAACTAATGTAGCGGTTGATCAAAAACTTCCTTTCGGTTTTGTAGGTACAATAGAAGGGATTTTTCAAAGAAACATTAATGCAATCCATTATTACAACAGTAATTTTGATGCGCCTGTTGGAACTTTCAGTGGTCCGGATAAGAGACCAAGATATGCACGTACGGATGCGGGTGTTCGTGTAAATGACAATGTTTCTAGTGCAGTAGTTTTAACAAATACAGACAGAGGATATTTTTATTCTACAACTTTTAAATTAGAGTATCCATACAAAAAAGGTCTTTGGGGATCTTTTGCATACACGCATTCAAGTGCTAACGATTTGTTATCTCCAGGTTCTATCGCTTCTGGTTCATGGACGGGCGCTAGATCTGTAAATGGTAATAACAATTTGCCATTAGCATTGTCTAATAACAATACTCCACATAGATTAGTTGGTATTTTAGGATACAAAATCGAATATGGTAAAAATGTTGGCGCGGCGACTTCAATTAACTTAGGGTATATCGGAGAACAAGCAGGACCATTTTCTTACTCTTACGGAGGAGATATGAACGGTGACAGAGTAAACAATAATGATTTGATTTACGTTCCTAAAAATGGAAATGAAATCCGTTTTCAGCCATTGGCCGTTACAAATGTTGTAAATGGAGTTAATGTTGTAACTACATATTCTGAAGCGCAACAACAACAAGCGTATGATTCTTACATCAGTCAAGATAAATATCTTTCTACAAGAAGAGGGCAGTATGCTGCGAGAAACGGAGGGGTTTTGCCTATGTTACATCGATTGGATTTATCTGCAACTCAAGATTTTTACATTACAATCGCAGGTAAAAAGAATAATTTCCAATTTAGAGCGGATATCTTAAACTTTACCAATTTTATTAATAAAGATTGGGGAGTTACACAAAGGGTTACTAATGCCAATGTGTTGAACTATAGAATAGCTACTGTGAATGTTCCCTTTTTCCAATTAGCAACTCAAGTTGAATCTAATGGAAATAGAATTTTAATTAAAGATACTTTCCAGAAAAATGCTTCAACTTTTGATGTGTGGCAAGCACAATTTACACTTAGATATATTTTTGGGAAATAAGCGTATTAAAAGCAATTGAATATTTAAAACCACGTTGAAAAACGTGGTTTTTTTATGCCTTTTTTTCTTATATTTGTTAAAACAAAAACAGTATTTATGTACGATTTAATTCAAAAATTTCATTCAGGTTGGGCTTATTTAGCACTTTTAGTATTAGTGGTTGCTGTGGTTAACTCCTTTATCGGGATGTCTTCTAAAAAAGATTTCACTTCAAAAGATCGAAAAATTGCATTGTTTGCTTTAATAGCAATTCACATTCAATTATTAGTTGGTATCATTTTATACTTTGTGTCACCATTAGGTTTAGCTTCATTTGGACAAATGGCTGACAAAGCATTACGCCTAACGTCTTTAGAACATCCGTTGATCAATATCATTGCGATTGTTCTGATTACAATTGGTTGGTCCAAGCATAAAAAGTTAATGACAAGCGAATCTAAATTTAAAACTTTTTCTATTTTTTACGGTCTAGGTTTATTACTTATTTTGAGTAGAATACCATGGAATATGTGGTTATAAAAACCGAATAAAGCTCTAGAAATAGGGCTTTTTTTATCTAGGTATGGTTTTTGTTTTACTAGACTAAATTAACAGAAAATATTTATGAAAAAATCAATTACTTTATTTTTTTTACTGACATTTATAAGCATATTAAGTAGTCAAAGTACAATCAGACAGAAAACGTTAATCCAAAAAGACTCAATCAAAAAGAGTAAACTAGTATTAGAAAGTCAAGACAAGAAAATTGATTCTTTAAATAATGTATTAAGCGTTTTTAAACCTTTTAAAAGAGAGGCACATGCATCATATTATGCCGATAAGTTTAACGGAAGAAAAACTACAAGCGGAAGAAAATTTGATAATAATAAATATACGGCAGCACACAAAAAACTCGCTTTTGGAACAAAAGTAAGAATTACCAATGAAAAAAATGGCAAATGGGTAATCGTCGAGATTACTGATAGAGGCCCTTTTGTAAAGTCCAGAGAAATTGACCTTTCAAAACGAGCGTATATGGATATTACTTCCAATAAAGGTAGCGGAGGAATGTTAGTCACGATAGAAGTAATGACTAAATAATTACCAGCTTTTGAAAGGATTATTGCTTAAGTAAGCATTGTAATACCGAATGTCGCCGGTTAGTTCAGTACCCAACCAATCTGGTTTTTCAAAGGTCTCCGTTTCAGAGTTAAGCTCAATTTCTGCCACGATCAATCCTTCATTATCTCCATAAAATTCATCCACTTCAAAAACATGATGGCCCTTTTTTATTTCAAAACGGGTTTTCTCAATCACACCTTTTTCACATAAAAGCAATAGCATTTGAGCTTCTGGCACCGGAATTTCTTTTTCCCACTCAAATCGGGATAATCCCGTATCATTTGACGCTCCTTTGATAGTCAGAAATCCTTTGTCGCCTTTTATGCGAACGCGAACCGTACGCGCTGGATTTGAATTTAAATAGCCTTGTGCGATGTGGTTTTTTGCAAAAGCTTCAGTTTTGAATGAATCATCTTTTACTTTAAATTTTCTTTCTATTTCAATCATTTTAGTGTTTTTTATAAATAGCGTCTGCTAATTTTTTTGTTTTATCTCTTCTCTTGCTTCTGACTTTTTAGTTCAATTTTTAGTATTTAAAAAAAGGACTTCTTGGATTGCTCTTTTTTTAACTTTCAAAAGAGTGCTTTTTAATTTAAAATTTAACGTATAGTTGTATGGCATCGTAATTCAAAGGTATCAAAATATTTACTTTAATAAATTTTGATTCCTGAGTCTGTCTTATAAGCCGTAATTTTATGAATAAGTAACAGTAGTTTGTTTTCTGATTTGTATTTTTACAAAAATTGAACTAATACAATGAAGGCATTTTTCAAAGCAAAACCAAAGCCAACTATTGCTGGGCTTTTAACGGAGTTTTTTGGCGAAGCGCAGTCTTGGCGTGAAACAAATGATAGTTTGGAGCCTTTAATAGAGTTGATTCGGTTGATTCGACCTGTAAAAATCAAAAATGTGCAAAGGGTAGATTTACAAGAAATCATTTTATTTTTGAAAGAAAATTATTCGTGTCGAGAACAGTTTTTTACTTATCTTAAAGAAATTTTAAAAGATAAAAAGTTCAATAAAATTCTTGCTGATGCGGCAATTCTTCAGGATGTAGATTTTATTTTTGAAGTAAAAAAAAGGATTTTCGCGAAATTATTGCCGTATCAACCCCAAAAAGATACTTTAGAATATATTCTTAATCAGGTTTTTTATTTAGCGAATGACGGGATTTGGATCAACAAAATTCCATTAAGTCAGTTGGAAGAATTATATAATCTTTTGAGGTTTAAATCCATTTACGACAGTACAGAACCAAACTCAGTTTTATCGGAATTATTAGTTTCCATGCATTTAATTACACAGCGGATCAGTGGTCGTGCGATGGAAACTGATGTAATTAAAATGGTACCGGAATATGATGATCTTGAAAGTCCTTTTTCAGCTTTTGAAAAGGAATTATTCCTAATTGAAGAGCGGATTAGAAGTTCAGATAGTCATTATATCGCGCCGGATGATTTATCGTATGCACAGCTGCTGGTTTTGCATAAACAATGCGTAGAATTTGTAGATAGAGCATTTCATAACAGTTCAAAATATGGAATTTCACTTCGAGTGAACCAAAATTTATTAAAAATTAGACAGCAATTAGAACGCTTGAAATTTTTGATTTCGTTATTGATTGTCGGTAAAGAAAAAGACAAAAAATACAATGGAATTATATTGGCGTTGCGATTGATAAAATTCAATTGTTATAAAAATAATGTTCGAAAATTTATTGGAGAAAGCACACAATTGATTTCGTATGAAATCACACAACACACCGCAAAAACAGGAGAACATTATATTACAGAAAGCCGAAAAGAATATTATAAAATGTTCAAAACAGCATTGGGTGGAGGTTTCATTGTAGGGATTTTATGTGTTATCAAAGTGCTGCTCTCTAAAGCTGATACGAGCTTTTTTGGGCATGCGTTTTTGTATAGTATGAATTATGCATTTGGTTTTATTGCCATTTATCTTCTCGGTTTTACTTTGGCGACTAAACAACCAGCGATGACAGCTTCGGCTTTAATAAAAGCATTGGAGGAAGGCGTGATAAAAAAAGGAAAAGATTCTGAAAAGTATACCGCTTTCGCTATTCTTTTTGCACGCGTATTTCGTTCTCAGTTTATCGCATTTGTAGGGAATGTTATCATGGCTTTTCCTGTTTCATTACTCGGAATTTGGCTTATAGATTATACAGCACACTACAATATTGCGGCTACTAAATGGGAAAGTTTACTGATCGACATTAGTCCAATTCATTCCCCAGCTGTTTTTCATGCGGCGATAGCAGGATTTTTTCTGTTTTTATCTGGGATTATTTCAGGAAGTGTTGCTAACAGAGACAAACACAATCAAGTTTATTTCCGGATTACAGAGCATCCTTTTTTGAAAAGAAATTTAGGAAAAGCTAAAACTTTGAAATTAGCCGAACTGTATGAAAAAAGAGGAGCTGGAATTATTTCTAATTTCTGGTTTGGTATTTTTATGGGAAGTACGGCTTCGGTAGGGTTGTTTTTAGGATTGAATCTTGATATTAGACATATCACTTTTGTAAGTGGTAATCTTGCCTTAGGATTATATGGAGCAAATTATCAAGTAAGCAACTCTATGTTGTTTTGGGGTATTTTTGGAATTGGTGTTATTGGAGCGATTAACTTTATCGTGAGTTTCAGTCTTTCACTGGGACTAGCCTTTCGTTCCAGAGCAATCTCTTTATATGAATTACGATTTGTTACCGTTTCCATTTGGAATCATTTCAAATCAAATCCTGTCAGTTTCTTTTTTCCGACAGAAAAGAAAGCTAAATCAGTTGTAGTCGAAAATTATTTGCACGTCGAGGACCGGAAAAATTCTTAGTGTGTCAGTCATTTGATAATAATAACGGTTGTGCAATGCAATTAAGATGCAGGAGTTAATTCTAAATAGAAAAATTATACACGTCGATATGGACGCTTTTTATGCCTCGGTGGAGCAGATGGATAATCCGTTTCTGAGAGGTAAACCTATCGCTGTTGGAGGTTCCGAAAGTCGGGGTGTTGTGGCAGCTGCAAGTTATGAGGCCAGGAAATTTGGAGTCCGAAGTGCAATTAGCGGAGTTTTGGCTAAGAAAAATTGTCCGGAACTCATTTTCGTCAAACCCCGATTTGACCGTTACAAGGAAATTTCGAATAAAATTCAAAAAATCTTTCACGATTATACAGATTTAGTTGAGCCATTATCACTTGACGAAGCGTATTTAGATGTTACTATTAACAAAAAAGGAAATCCAAGCGCTACATTATTGGCAGCGGAAATAAGACAACGTATTTTTAAGGAAGTGGGTTTGACTGCTTCGGCTGGAATATCCATCAATAAGTTTGTAGCCAAAATTGCTAGTGACTACAACAAACCAAACGGACAAAAAACGGTTAATCCTGATGATGTAATTTCATTTTTAGAAGCGTTGCCCATTCGGAAATTTCATGGTGTAGGGAAAGTTACCACTAAAAAAATGTACCAACTTGGAATTTTTACCGGAGTAGAGTTAAAGAATAAATCTTTGGAATTTTTGGAAAAGCATTTCGGAAAATCAGGTGCTTACTATTATCATGTGGTTCGAGGGATTCACAATAGTGAAGTGAAATCCAATCGAACAACAAAATCAGTTGCTGCGGAACATACTTTTGATGTTAATCTTTCGTCTGAAATTTTCATGATGGAGAAATTGGAAAGTATTGCTGCAGCTTTGGAAAAAAGGCTAAAAAAATACGATGTCGCTGGCAAAACAGTCACTTTAAAAATCAAGTATAGCGACTTTACTCAGCAAACCCGCAGTAAAACCTTGCCATATTTTATTGCTGATAAAGCATTAATTCTCGAAATCGTTAAGGATTTGTTATTTCAGGAACGTATGAAAGATTCTGTTCGATTGCTTGGCATTTCATTAACTAATTTAAATACAGAGGAGAAGAAGTTTGTTGTAGTGCAGTTAAAATTTGATTTTTAGGTGTTTAAAGCATGTTCAACAATGGTTAAAGTTAGATAATTCCTGTTTTATCGTTACAAATAAATTTACATTTGTCTCTTTAAATCGATAAATCATGAGTAATTTTAAAGAATATGAAGATGCTATTGCGGTGTATCACAATGGTTTAAACGTAAAGACAGCTCCAATTTTCTGTTGGGATTTTCACAATGAATTTTTGACTGAAGTAAAGAGCTTTTTTTTGGATTTAAATAAATTAAATTCAATTGCTTCCAAAAATAAATGGGTTCAGAATAACTGGGATTTAAAAAGCAGTCTCAGAGATGAAGTTGTAGTTGTCACTGATGCAAGATTAAGCATTGTTTTTGCTTCACACAACATCGTTAAAATGAATGGCTATTTAGAACATGAAGTATTGGGTAAAAGCCCAAAGATGTTTCAGGGTGAAGCAACCAATCACATTACTTCAAATGAAATCCGATTAGCAATATTAGATCAGCAACCTTTTGAGAAAGTTGTAATGAATTATAAAAAGAACGGAGAAGTTTATGCTTGTCTGATAAAAGGATATCCTGTTTTCAACATCAAAGGCGAATTGAGTCATTATATCGCTTTTGAGAAAGCTGCATAAAAGAGAAAACCTTTCCAGTCTGGAAAGGTTTTCTCTTTTTATATAAATATATAGGTTAGTTTTTACTGTTCAATTTAGATAGTAATCTTAAAAACTCAATATACAACCAAACTAATGTAATCATTAATCCCATGGCGCCATACCATTCCATGTATTTTGGCATTTTTTGTTCAACTCCTTTTTCAATGCGGTCAAAATCTAAGAATAAATTTAGAGCTGCGATGATAATCACAAAAACGCTGATGCCAATGCTCATCAGGGAGTTTCCATAATGAACGGGAACAAAACTGGTAAACATGGAGAAAACCCAAGATATAAGATAGTAAGTGGCAATAGCTAACGTAGCTGCCACGACAACTGATTTAAATTGCTCCGTTACTTTTACAATTTTATATTTATACAAACCCAGACAAACCATAAAAGTTACAAAAGTTGCTCCAACCGCCTGAACTACAATTCCAGGGTATCTGACTTCAAATATTGCCGAAATTCCACCGATAAATAATCCCTCAAACAGCGCATATCCCGGAGCTAGATAAGGAGAATATTGTGGTTTGAAAGCAGCGATAAGTACTAAAATTAATCCAACGACAGCTCCACCAATAGCGGCAACCAACGGGTTCATTCCGTTAAAAGTCAGCCACCAGATTACGGTTGCAGATGCGGTAAGAAGTAAAAATAAGATTAAACTTTTATTAATAGTGCCAGACAAAGTCATTTCCTCATTATAATCTATGATCGTTGCGTGATGTGTCTCATCTCTTTTTGAAACTGCAGTTGACGAAAAAGTTTTATTGTTCAAAAATGGATTTTTAGAATTTAAACTCATAATTTTTAGGGTTATTTGTTGTTCAAATATAAATTTTATTTTGCATAAGAAGGTGTAATTACTCTTAAATTTTTGTAAACTAAAATCATAGTACATGGAATATTGCATAAAAAAAATCCGTCTTATTTCGTTTTAAAACGAGACAAGACGGAAAGTATTTAAACAGTTTTAAACTATTCTATTTCAGAAACTCTCAAGGTGTTGACCATTCCTTTATCTTTGATAGGCATTGCTGCTAAATTGATAAGGAAATCTCCTTTTTGTACAAAACCTTTTTGTTTTACAATTTCGTTGATGTCAGTTACGGTATCATCGGTACTTACATCTTTGGTGTACATAAAAGATTTTACGCCCCATAATAAATTAAGTTGGGTAAGGATTCTTTTATTGGATGTAAATACTAAAATATGTGCATTTGGTCTCCAAGCTGATATTTGAAAAGCCGTATAACCACTATTTGTCAATGTACAAATTGCTTTTGCTTTGATTACATTTGCCATGCTTGCTGCGTGATGACAAATTGTTTTAGTGATAAAACGTTTTGTTTTTATCTGTGGTGTATTTTGTGGAACCTGAATTAGCGGAGAATCTTCTACTGCTTCAATGATTTGAGTCATTTTTTGAATTACCTGAACCGGATAATTACCAGTTGCTGTTTCTCCAGAAAGCATTACTGCATCTGCACCATCCATAACTGAGTTTGCAACATCATTCACCTCTGCACGAGTTGGTGTAAGGCTGGTAATCATAGTTTCCATCATTTGTGTAGCAACGATAACTGGAATACGAGCTGTTTTAGCTTTACGGATCAATTCTTTTTGAACAAGCGGAACTTCATGTGCCGGAAGTTCTACTCCTAAATCTCCTCGGGCAACCATTAATCCATCGCAATAGGCAACAATCTTGTCGATATTTTCTAATGCTTCCGGCATTTCTATTTTTGCAATAATAGGAATTTTATAATCTGAATGTTTTGCGATTAAATCCTGCAAGTCTTGTAAGTCTTGTGGTGTTTTTACAAATGATAATGCAATCCAGTCTACATTTTGTCCAATTGCAAAAATAGCATCAGCAATATCTTTCTCGGTCATTGCGGGAAGCGATATTTTTGTATTCGGTAAATTAACTCCTTTTTTAGATTTCAATTCACCGCCTTGAATTACTCGTGCAATGACTTCTGATTTCTTATCAGTTTCCACAATTTCAAAAATAAGCTTTCCATCATCAAGCAAAATTCTTTCCCCTGGATTTACATCATTTGGAAAGTTTTGGTATTTCATGAACACTTTCTTTGCAGTTCCAAGTATATCTTCGGCGGTGGTAAATGTAATTAGATCACCGTCACGCACTACTACACCTTCTTCCATGACTCCTACACGAAGTTTTGGGCCTTGTAAATCTCCTAGAATCGCTGTGGTATATCCAAACTCTTCATTTAATCCCCGTATCAGATTTATTTTTTCTTTTACATCTTCATAATCAGCATGTGAAAAATTTACTCGGAACACATTTACGCCTGCGTCAATCATGTCTTTTATGATTTCTCTTGTACTACATGCAGGCCCAAGTGTGGCTACAATTTTAGTTTTTTTGTTTGTAAGCATTGATATTAAAAAATTAAATTGTTTTTAGATTTGATTTTATTTGTATCTACAATATAAACAGTTGATATGCTGTCTATGGTATTTAATAGGAGTTGTATATTGGATACGTTCATGGTATCGTCGTTATTTTCAATTTTCAAAAAATAATCTACTTTTTTGAATTCAGGAAGTAAAAAGACTTTCGTAGCCACTTCCATTGTTACATCTGAAAATAGATTTGGAGTGTTTCCTTTTTTATATTGGATAACCTCGTTTTTATTTTGAATCAAATTCCAGGTAATGGTACTTTCTTTATCAATGTAATAAAATCTGGAAAAATTTGTCTCTCCTTCTTTTATATTGATTTGAATTTCATTCTCACTTTTACTTAGGTTTACAGGCAATTTTTGATTAATAAAAAATGCCAACCGATAGTCTTCTAAGGAAGTATGAATAGCAATAAGATAGTAATCTATTTTGTCAAATTCGCCAAGATCAAGTTTGTGAATAGCCATTTCATGAGAAAATAAGATGTAAATATAGTATTTCTAATGAAGTATGAAAGCCTCAAAACGGGATGTTTTTGTTAATTTATGAACGAAAACGATGTAGTTTTATGAATGTTATGATTATTTTCTATCCATTTTTTCTTGAAATGCAAAATAAGCGCGTTGAGATGCTTTTTCTTCTGCTTTCTTTTTGGAGGTTGCTCTTGCTTTTGCAATTACCTTCTCGTCAATGCTGAGTTTTACACCAAACAGACGTTGTCCGTCAATGGCATTATCCTCAAAAATATCATAATGAAATATTTTTTTTTCTTTTTGACACCATTCGATAACCAGACTTTTATAGCTGATTACTTTTCCCTCGAGTCTTGCAATGTCAACATAGGGAACTACAACTCTCTTTTGAATGAATTTTTCGCAATACACATATCCTCGGTCTAGGTATATGGCTCCAACCAACGATTCAAAAATATTACCATGGATGTTTTCTCCAAAATGCTGAAGTGGCACTTTGCTTTCTATATATTGGACTAAATTCAGGTCTTTGCCTAATTCGTTCAAGTGTTCTCGGCTTACAATTTTAGAACGCATTTTGGTCAAATAACCCTCGTCGCCTGCGGGTGCTTTGCTGAATAAATGAGCAGCAATAACGGAACTTAACATGGCATCTCCCAAAAATTCTAATCGTTCGTAATTGATTGGATTTCCTAAAACATCCAGACGATTAGAGGAGCGATGAGTAAACGCTTTTTTATAAAAATCAAGATTTAACGGGGCAAATCCTAAAATTTTCTGAATAGAATCAAAAAAAATCCCGTCTTCTGGAGAACGGGATTTTGAAAATATTTTTTTGATTATACGCATATATAATTAGATTTCTAATTTTTTAACTAATACACAAGCATTGTGGCCTCCAAAACCGAAAGTATTACTCATTACAACGTTCATGTCTCTTTTCTGAGCTGTGTTAAATGTAAAGTTCAGTTTAGAATCTATGTTTTCATCATCCGTAAAATGGTTGATTGTAGGTGGTACTATTCCATATTTTAATGAAAGAATCGAAGAAATTGTTTCAACTGCTCCGGCTGCTCCAAGTAAATGACCTGTCATGGATTTAGTCGAATTTAAATTCATCGTGTACGCATGTTCACCAAAAACATGCAATATTGCTTTAGATTCTGCCATGTCGCCAAGTGGTGTTGAAGTTCCGTGCATATTCACACCATCAACATCAGTTGCTTGCAAGCCAGCATCTCTCAAGCAGTTTAGCATTACATTTTTAGCACCTAATCCTTCAGGATGCGGTGCAGTTATGTGATACGCATCAGCTGACATTCCGCCACCGCCTATTTCGCAATAAATTTTTGCTCCACGGGCAACAGCATGTTCATATTCTTCCAGCACCAACGCACCAGCTCCTTCACCTAAAATAAAACCATCTCGATCTTTATCCATTGGTCTTGAAGCAGTTTTAGGATCGTCGTTTCTGGTTGATAAAGCATGCATAGCATTAAAACCTCCCATTCCGGCTATTGTCACCGCAGCTTCAGAGCCACCGGTTATCATAGCATCAGCATGTCCTAATCTAATATAGTTGAAAGCGTCAATTATAGCATTTGTAGAGGAAGCGCAAGCTGAAACAGTAGTGAAATTTGGACCTCTGAAACCGTATTTTATAGAAATATGACCACCGGCAATATCCGAAATCATTTTTGGAATAAAGAAAGGATTAAATTTTGGTGTGCCATCTCCGGCTGCGAAATTCAACATTTCAATTTGAAACGTTTCCAGGCCTCCAATTCCGGAACCCCATATAACACCAACTCTGTCTTTGTCTAATTTTTCGAAATTAAAACCTGCATCAAGTACCGCTTCATCTGATGAAACCATGGCATATTGTGCGTAGCGGTCCATTTTTCGGGCTTCTTTTCTGTCTAAAAAATCTTCAGCATTAAAATTTTTCAATTCGCAGGCAAATTGCGTCTTAAATTTTGAAGCATCAAAATAGGTAATTGGAGCAGCGCCACTAACGCCGTTAATAAGTCCGTTCCAATAGTCTTCAATGTTATTTCCAATAGGTGTAAGAGCGCCTAAACCTGTTACAACAACTCGTCTTAATACCATAAATTCTTTATTTTTGTTATCTTTAAACAAATAAAACCCATGCTTTCTTTACTGTATTACTATTACAAAAGAGCCATGGGTGTTACAGTAAATATATTTGTGATTGAAATTCAATCTCGAATTTAATTTTAAAAATAATAATAACACCCGTTTACAAGAATGCAAACGGGTGTGTCTTTTATTATTTTTTAGCTTCCTCGATATAAGAGATTGCTTGACCTACAGTAGCGATGTTCTCTGCTTGATCGTCTGGAATTTGAATGTCAAATTCTTTTTCGAATTCCATAATAAGCTCAACAGTGTCTAATGAGTCAGCTCCTAAATCATTAGTGAAGCTTGCTTCTGTTACAACTTCGTTTTCGTCAACACCTAATTTGTCTACGATAATCGCTTTTACTCTTGATGCAATGTCTGACATAATCTTTAATTTTAGAATTTAATTTGTTGGCAAAAATAAAAAACTTTATTTTAAAACAACTATTTAGTTAATAAATGTGACATCTAATTTATGAAATTTATTTTAACAAAGCTGTCGCAATGTTATTTATTTTCGATTTTTATGCCTTTTTTTGTGCAATTAAAACAGGTAAGGTTATGAAAAAAATTGTGGTTTTTGCTTCTGGATCGGGTACTAATGCTGAAAATATCATAAAGTATTTTGAAAAAACAAAAACGGGGAATGTTGTGGCAGTCTTCACTAATAATCGAAATGCAGGAGTGCTTGAAAGAGCAAAAACCTATGAAATACAAACAAATGTTTTCTCAAAAGAACAGCTTTTTGAAGGCGAAGTACTACATAAGGTAAATGAAATCCAACCGGATTTGATTGTTTTAGCAGGATTTCTATTGAAATTCCCCGCAAATATCATAGCTGCCTATCCGGATAAGATCATAAATATTCATCCTGCTTTGTTGCCAAAATATGGCGGTACAGGAATGTATGGGATGCATATTCATAAAGCAATTGTGGCCAATAAAGAAAATGAAACCGGAATTACCATTCATTTTGTTAATGAAAATTATGATGAAGGAAATATTATTTTTCAACAAAATGTTGTTTTAGCAGGTGATGAAACTCCGGAGGAAGTGGCTCATAAAATTCATGATTTGGAACAAAAATATTTTCCAACGGTAATTGAGGAAATTTTAAATCTAAAATCTTAATTGATAAATGGAACACGACGTACACATATACACGGATGGCGCTGCCAAAGGAAATCCCGGAAACGGCGGTTATGGTGTCGTGATGGAATGGGTAGGAAAACCGTATAAAAAAGAATTCTATGAAGGCTTTCGTCGCACTACTAATAATAGGATGGAGTTGCTGGGCGTTATTGTAGGTCTCGAAAAATTAAAAAACCCAAATACAAGAGTATTGGTAGTTTCTGATTCCAAATATGTGGTTGATTCAGTACAAAAAAAATGGGTTTTAGGCTGGGAAAAAAAAGGCTTTGCAGACCGGAAAAATGCTGACTTGTGGAAACGTTTTTTAATTGTTTATAGAAAACACAAAGTGGATTTTAAATGGATCAAAGGACATAACAACCATGTCCAAAACGAAAGGTGCGATGAATTAGCTGTTATGGCTTCAATGCAAAAACAACTTTCTATAGATGCTTTTTATGAAAAAGAGGAGGCAAAGCTGTTGTGATATAAGAATGTAAATTGGCAAAACTTTACAATTGACACTCTTTGCAACTTTATAACTTATAGACTATCTTTGCGCCTTAATTCGAAACGTATATAATGAATAAATTATTGATTGTTGGAACAGTAGCTTTCGACGCAATTGAAACTCCATTTGGAAAAACGGACAAAATTTTAGGTGGTGCGGCAACTTATATTGGTTTATCGGCTTCCTTTTTTAATGTACAATCCGCTATAGTTTCTGTAGTTGGAGATGATTTTCCGCAAGAATATTTAGATTTATTGACTTCAAGAAATATTGACATATCTGGTCTTGAAATTGTAAAAGGAGGGAAAACTTTCTTTTGGAGTGGTCGTTATCATAATGACTTGAATTCAAGAGATACGCTGGATACACAACTAAACGTTTTGGCTGATTTTCAACCAAAAGTACCGCAAGATTATAAAAACGCTGATATAGTAATGTTAGGAAATTTACATCCATTGGTACAAAGCAGTGTTTTGGACCAAATGGAAACACAACCTAAATTGACAGTATTGGATACGATGAATTTTTGGATGGATTGTGCTTTACCTGAATTATTGGATGTAATAAAACGTGTAGATGTAATCACCATCAATGATGAGGAAGCAAGACAACTTTCCGGAGAATATTCTTTAGTGAAAGCTGCTGCAAAAATCCATACGATGGGACCTAAATATGTAGTGATTAAAAAAGGAGAACACGGAGCACTTATCTTTCATAATAAAGAAGTTTTCTTCGCGCCGGCTTTACCGCTTGAAGAGGTTTTTGATCCAACTGGAGCAGGAGATACTTTTGCGGGAGGGTTTGCAGGATATTTAACGCAGAGTGAAAATATTTCATTCGAAAACATGAAAAACGCAATTATTCAGGGGTCAAATTTGGCTTCCTTTTGTGTGGAGAAATTTGGAACCGAAAGAATGGTTGATTTAGACAAAACCGAAGTAGTTTCCAGACTGCAACAATTCAAATCACTGACACAATTTGATATAGAATTATAATATTATGAAACCTCGGAAACGGGGTTTTTTTGTTAAATAAAATTAGCAGGGAATTACATCTGATTTATCTTTTTTTTAAATCAGTTCAATTTATTTTTAGAATAACACAACAACACAAACAACCTTACAATGAGCGATGCTTTAAAACACGAGTGTGGTATAGCCTTAATTAGACTACTCAAACCGCTTGAATTTTACAAAGAAAAATACGGAACGGCTTTTTACGGAATCCAAAAGATGTATCTTTTGATGGAAAAGCAACACAATCGCGGACAAGATGGTGCTGGTTTTGCAAGTATAAAATTAGACGTGGAACCAGGAGAGCGTTACATTAGTCGTGTTCGTTCTAATCATGCACAACCGATTCAGGATGTTTTTGCGCAGATTAATGACAGAATTAATGAGGAAATGGCTACTCATCCGGAATACGCCGATGATGTGGCGCTACAAAAACAGAAAATCCCTTATTTAGGAGAATTGTTTTTGGGACATGTTCGTTATGGAACTTTTGGAAAAAACAGCATTGAAAGTGTTCATCCTTTTTTACGTCAGAATAACTGGATGCACAGAAACTTGATTTTGGCTGGAAACTTTAATATGACGAATGTTAAAGAGCTTTTTCAAAGTTTAGTGGAATTGGGTCAGCATCCAAAAGAAATGGCTGATACAGTTACTGTAATGGAAAAAATTGGTCACTTTCTGGATGACGAGGTAACTGATTTGTATCAAGAATGTAAAAATAATGGCTTAACAAAAAGAGAAGCTTCACCAGTAATTGCTGAAAAGCTGGATGTTGCCAAGATTTTAACCCGAGCTTCTAAAAACTTAGATGGCGGTTATGCGATGGCTGGACTTCTGGGACATGGAGATTCGTTCGTATTTAGAGATCCGGCAGGAATTCGTCCCGCTTATTTTTATCAGGATGATGAAATAGTAGTTGTGGCTTCAGAAAGACCGGTAATCCAGACTGTTTTTAATGTGCCTTTCGAAAAAGTGCAGGAAATTGAACCAGGAAACGCATTGATCATCAAGAAAAACGGGACAGTTTCTATGCAGGAAATTCTTCCGCCAACGGTTAAAAAAGCCTGTTCTTTTGAACGAATCTATTTTTCCAGAGGAAGTGATGCTGAAATATATCAGGAAAGAAAAACACTGGGAAGATTAATTCTTCCGGCTGTTTTAAACTCGATTGATCAAGATACAGACAATACGGTTTTCTCATATATTCCAAATACAGCTGAAACTTCATTCTACGGATTAGTGGAGGCAGCGCAGGATTTCTTGAATCAAAGAAAGAATAATTACATTCTTCAAAACCGAAATACATTAACGAAGGAATCGTTGCAAGAATTACTTGCGGTAAAAATTCGCACCGAAAAAGTAGCGATTAAAGATGCTAAACTAAGGACCTTTATTACAGAAGATAGCAGCCGTGACGATTTAGTAGCGCACGTATATGATGTGACGTATGGCGTTATAAAACCAACAGATAATCTGGTTATTATTGATGATAGTATTGTTCGGGGAACCACCTTGAAAATGAGTATCATCAAAATGATGGATCGTTTGAATCCAAAGCGAATTGTTATAGTGTCATCGGCGCCACAAATTCGCTATCCGGATTGCTACGGAATTGATATGGCTAAACTGGAAGGTTTGGTAGCGTTTAAAGCTGCTTTAGAATTGCTTAAAGAAAGAAATTTGTATCATATCGTGGATGAAGTATATGTGGAATGTAAAGCGCAGGAAAACTTCAAGGACATTGAAATTATAAATTACGTAACGGCAATTTACGAACCATTTCAACCTCAAGAGATTTCAGATAAAATCGCACAAATGTTAAGTTCTCCAGAGATAAAAGCCGAAGTGAAAATTATTTTTCAAACCGTAGAAGATTTACATATTGCTTGTCCAAAAAATTTAGGAGATTGGTATTTTACCGGAGACTATCCAACACCTGGAGGAAACCGAGTGGTAAACCGAGCATTCATGAATTTTTATGAAGGAAAAGACGCCAGAGCGTATTAATTTTGGGGGTCCACAAGGTTTTAATCGGTTTTCTAAGTTGTTCATCTAATTTATTTGGTGGCAACGAAGAACTAGTATAAATTTGAATCACCATAATATTAGTAGGTTAAGTTTATGGTAGATTTGGGGCAAAAAGGGTGGAAGAGATTCCACCTTTTTTATTGGAATAAAGTCAGGAAATGATATAAAAAAAATCACCGATTTCAAATCTTGAAATCGGTGATTTTTGTTTTAAGAAACAAGAAAAAAGACAACAGTAATTTTTGAAGTCTTTATTCTTTCATCTGGAATCTCTTTTTATTTATCTAAAGCGAATCTTCTTGCTACTTCCGTCCAGTTGATTACATTGAAAAAAGCTTCAATATAATCGGGTCTTCTGTTTTGATAATGCAAATAGTATGCGTGTTCCCAAACATCCATTCCTAAAATTGGAGTTCCTCCACAACCTACACCAGGCATTAATGGATTGTCTTGGTTTGGAGTTCCACAAACTTCTACTTTTCCACCTTTATGCACGCAAAGCCATGCCCATCCAGAACCAAATTGAGTTGTTCCAGCTTTGCTGAACGATGCTTTAAATTCTTCAAAAGATCCAAAAGTCGCTTCAATCGCAGCTAATAAATCTCCAGTTGGAAGTCCGCCACCGTTTGGTGTCATCACAGTCCAGAACAAATTATGATTGTAAAAACCACCACCATTGTTACGAACTGGCATGTTTTTCATATCAAGATTAATTAAAATATTTTCAATCGTCTTACCTTCCATATCCGTCCCTGCAATAGCAGTATTAACGTTGGTAATGTAAGCGTTGTGATGTTTCGTGTGATGAATTTCCATCGTGCGCGCATCAATATAAGGTTCCAATGCGTCATACGCATAAGGTAATTGTGGTAATTCAAAAGCCATAATGTGTTTGTTTAATGATTTATAAATATTTATTCAAATTTAAACATTAAACTTTGGAAACGGAAATTCTATTTCGTTATAATTTCATTAAATTAATTGATAGTGTGCTATTTGAAATTGTAACAGACTTATTTTAAGGAGCTATTTACTTCATTAATTCGCTCCGCTCGTGTCCTGCTTTCCGCCGCAAATGAAATTCACCGAACACCAATTAAAATAAAAGTATAATGAAGTAATCTTTTTATCTGTTGCAAAGACGCGTAAAAAGGATTTCCACTTTAAACGAAGTTCATTGAACTTACATGAGAATAAAAATTTGGTGAAGTAATCAGGGCTAAAAAACGGCTGTGCTTTAAATTGCCATTCTGTTTTAAATATATGTTTTAGAACCAAAATTTCTAAATTAAGATTGCGCCATGGCCATACAAACAATACTGATTTTTGCGCCGGGAATTTTCAGCAAAGCTCTGGAACAAGCTTCCAGTGTAGCGCCTGTTGTGATGACATCATCAATTAAAAGGAAATGTTTGTTGTGGTCTTTTCCAGTAAAAGAAACATCAAAAATGGTTTCGATTCCTTCAGTTCTTCCCAATAAGTTTTTTTTGGATTGCGTTTTTGAGTACACATTGCGAATCAACAGCGAATCATTATAAACGATATTTAAACCAGAAGAAAGTGCTTTTCCAAAAGCAGTTACCTGATTGTATCCTCTTTCTTTTAACTTTTTTCGGTGTAATGGAACAGGAATAATTTCATCAACAGATTGTAGTGAGTCAATGTTCTTTAGATCTTCGGCGTACCATTCGCCAAGAATTGCCCCAATTTCCTCGTGTCCTTTGTATTTTAAATTATGGATAAGTTCTTGTACAATTCCTTTTTTATGAAAATAAAATAATGCCGAAGTATGGATTACAGGAATTCGTCCGTAAAATTTTTTGAAAGCATCATTCTTTGAATTCAAATGATGATTTGTTAGTGGAATATCGTGTCTGCAAACCGTACAAATTACATTTTCATTGGATAATAAAAAGGAGCTGCAACCGGAACAGACTTTTGGAAAAAAGAGATTTATAATGCTTTCAAACATGTAATCAGGGATTTATTTATAAAAATAGACAAATCAATGCTTCAATCTTTAACAATTTTCTTTTTTTTAAGTTCACTTTTTATATTTTTGCATTATTATGGCAAAACAAGAAGATTTATTTAAGAATGTAATTTCGCACGCAAAAGAATACGGATTTATTTTTCCGTCAAGCGAAATATACGATGGTTTAAGTGCAGTCTATGATTATGCACAAAACGGAGTAGAATTAAAAAAGAACATACGCGAATATTGGTGGAAAGCAATGGTTCAAATGAACGATAACATTGTAGGTCTTGACGCGGCAATATTGATGCACCCAACTACTTGGAAAGCATCAGGTCACGTAGATGCTTTTAACGATCCATTGATTGATAACAAAGATTCAAAAAGAAGATATAGAGCCGATGTTTTGATTGAAGATTATGCCGAAAAGCTAAATCAGAAAGCAATCAAAGAAATCGAAAAAGCACGTGCTCGTTTTGGAGATGCTTTTAACGAACAGGAATTTGTTACGACAAATGCCCGTGTCATGGAGTACAAAGCCAAAGAAAGAGAAATTCTGGAAAGAATGGCGCGTTCTTTAGGAAACGAAGATTTGGAAGATGTAAAAGCATTAATTGAAGAATTAGAAATTGCTTGTCCGGAATCAGGTTCCAGAAATTGGACCGAAGTGCGTCAATTCAACTTGATGTTTGGAACAAAACTTGGAGCTTCAGCTGATTCAGCGATGGATTTGTATTTACGTCCGGAAACGGCTCAGGGTATTTTTGTGAACTTCCTGAATGTTCAAAAATCAGGTCGAATGAAAGTTCCTTTTGGAATAGCACAAACCGGAAAAGCATTTAGAAATGAAATCGTTGCAAGACAATTTATTTTCCGTATGCGTGAGTTTGAACAAATGGAAATGCAATTTTTTGTGCGTCCAGGCGATGAAATGAAATGGTACGAACATTGGAAAGCGGCTAGACTTAGTTGGCATTTGTCCCTTGGTTTAGGAAAAGAAAATTACCGTTTTCACGATCACGAGAAATTGGCGCATTATGCGAATGCAGCTGCTGATATTGAGTTTAATTTCCCTTTTGGATTCAAAGAATTGGAAGGAATTCACTCTCGTACCGATTTTGATCTGAAAGCACACGAACAGTTTTCCGGCAGAAAATTACAATATTTTGATGCTGAATTGAATCAGAATTATGTTCCTTATGTAGTAGAAACTTCAGTAGGATTAGACAGGATGTTCTTGGCAGTTTTCGCGACTTCATTGAAGGAAGAAACGCTAAAAGATGGCTCCACAAGAATTGTTTTGAAATTACCTTCGGTTCTGGCTCCAACTAAAGCGGCAATTTTGCCATTGGTTAAAAAAGACGGATTACCAGAAATCGCGCATAAAATCATTGACGATTTACGTTGGGA
Organism: Flavobacterium sp. DSP2-3-1; assembly: GCF_049896865.1. Taxonomy (NCBI): domain Bacteria; kingdom Pseudomonadati; phylum Bacteroidota; class Flavobacteriia; order Flavobacteriales; family Flavobacteriaceae; genus Flavobacterium; species Flavobacterium sp. DSP2-3-1. The sequence continues at coordinate 24,501 of NZ_JAFCVD010000002.1, forward strand.
TTTTAATGTGGCGTATGATGAAAAAGATGCCGTAGGAAGACGTTACAGAAGACAAGATGCGCTTGGAACACCGTTTTGTATTACAGTAGATCATCAAACAATAGAAGATCAAACGGTAACGATTCGTCACAGAGATACAATGAAACAAGATCGTGTGGCTATTAAAGACTTAAAATCAATTATTGAAAATGAAGTTTCAATGAAAAACTGGTTGATGAAAATGTAATTAGTTGCGATTAATATTAAAAAAAAGCTTCTCGATTGAGAAGCTTTTTTGTTTAAAATCTGTAACCTAATGTTATTCCGCCTCGTCCTACTATTTCATTATCAGTATCGCTGCTATTAAATAAGTTTCTACCAACACCTGCATTTATTTCAAAAAGAAATCCTTTTTTGGTAATCCATTTAGAACCTAGACCAAAACCAAGTGCAAAATCGGTTCTGTTTTCGATGTTTGAATTGTATGGATCGTATGAATTATTGTTATAAACATAGCTATCATAAGAATTCAGCATCCCAAAACCTTCCACAAAAAAACCAGCCGCCGGTTTTTTACTGAAATAAAAACGATAGAAGGGAGTTAGGCTAAATTTGGTGTAAAATTGATCATCATAATTGAAAAATAATGATACTCCAACTCCGGATTCTTCGCTAAGTAATCGTTCGTAAGTGAATTCTCCGGCGCCTATCACCAATAAAAGTGCATTTCCTTTTAATTCATTTCTTTTAAAATCGACTGTTTCTTTTTCTTGGCTAAAACCAAATAGAGAAGAAGTTAGGCAAATTAATACAAATAGTTTTTTCATAATGTTGGTTTTTTTATAAAAGTAAGATAAATTTGTAAAAAAAGTATTTTTTACGTTTAATTTTTTGCTGGCTAATTTGCACAGAGTAATAATCAATCGATACCGTTAATTTTTATGTCAGTAATAAAATAAGTCCCAGCTTTTCTATTGGAAATTTTTGGTGATAATAACGAGATGTTTTTTAGGTATGGTTTACTAAATGAAATTTATTTTAACTGGTTATAAAATAAAAAACAACGCTTTTTATCGGATATATTTGCACTTCATCTTAATGTGTTAACATTTGTTTAAAACATATTAACAACTTATAAGGAAAAAAGGTTAAATGATTATTTTTAGAATGTTGAATAAGATTCTTTTATTTGATTTTTCATGCTTTCGTATAATTAGTTTCCCTAAACCACGATAGTAATTTAATGATCTGAAGTATGTTTTGCTTTGAATATCAGATTTAATGCCTCATAATTTCAGGAAAAGCCATCGATGAATTACTCGTACATTATTATTGACGACAATCAAGAAGGTGTTCTAAAAACAAAAGGCATTGCTGATAGTTTTTCAGAGCTTACTTTTGTGGCGTCCGCAAATAATTATACTGATGGACTAAATCTTATTTTAGAACATATTCCTCTAATAGTTTTTCTCGAAATTGATCCTAATAATAAAGCCAGTAATTTGTCTTTGGCACTTATCAATGAACTGCACAGGTATTTAAAAGTTATCCCAAAAATTATTGTTACATCCAGCAATAAAGATTTAGCCTTTGATGCTATAAAATGTGAGGTTTTCGATTATTTCGTAAACCCACTGCTAAGAATTGATCTGGTAAAATTGATATTAAAATTAAATAAGTCAAAAGTTGAAAGTGAAGTAGATTTGAATGAACCTATAACTTTTGATGAAAAACCAACATTCCTCCCACAACCCGAAACGATAAGTCATGGACAATCGTTGACATTGTGTATTAAGTCTTATGGAGATTATCGTTATATTGATGCAAAAGACATTTGTTATCTGCGGGCGGATAATAATTCAACAGATATCTATCTCAACAATGGAGAAATGATTACTGCTTTTAAAACATTGAAACATTTTGAACGAGCATTGTCGTATCCATTTATTAGAATTCATAATAGTTACATTGTAAACCGTAATTATATTTCCAGAATTCATAGTGGAAACTCTCTCTGTCATATTAAAAATAGTCCTGAAAAACTTCCTTTTTCTAAATCATACAAGATCAATGTCGATCTCATTATCTCCGAGTTTGCTAACGGAAATTATTTAGAAATATAAAATCAGCCATGCACTCAAATTTGATATTCATCTACCACCAAACGGATGCATTCTACCATAAACGTCTTTTTTTGTAGGAAAAAATTAAGTTGTCTGTGTAGTTTTACAGAAGAATCACAGATCAATTGTGCTTCTAAATAAGATAAATCAAAACAACAACATAAAAAACCCAAATTATGAAAAAAGCAATTTTAACAATCGGATTATTCTCTTTAGTAATGGTATTAACTTCTTTTACTTCAAATGAAAAAATCACTTCAGTAACAAAAAAAGACAATAAAGCAGAGGTTTTTAAAATCGAAAATGTGAGATTGGATCTTGCTGGAAGCGGATCAACAAGCGCTGGGAATAAAAAAGTAGATTAGTAAACTGCTCCTATAAATTTAAAAGGCTATCAAAGAAATTTGACAGCCTTTTTTTATGGTACTAATTTTATTTTGTTATTTTTGATGAAATAAGAATCTCCTATTGAAATTAACTTCCTATATAGTAATTGTTTTGACATTGTTTTTTTTGGGATGTAACCAAAAGAAAAGAGCGTCAGCTGTAAATGTGCGCTCACAAGACAGCCTTACTTCTTATTTAACTTTTGCTAATGATTTTGACTTGCCTCCTCAGTTGCGAGAGCAATACGTACAAAAAGCATCAATAATTATTGCTGACCAAGAAAATGACTCGCTACACCGTGTAAATTTATTCAAAATCGCTAACCGGTATTACAACTTAGACAAATTTGAAGAGTATAAAAAAGCAGTGTTTGTAATACTCAAAAAATCTGAAGAAAAAAAGGATTTGTTTAGTCTTGCAAAGGGCTATACCTACTTAGGGGATTATTATTATTCTCAAGCGGTATCGGATAGTTCTTTTATATTTTATGACAAAGCCGAGAAAATGTATCTCGAACTAGAAGACAAAACCAATCAAGCAAGAACGATTCTGAATAAAGCTAATCTTCAGTATAACGTAAGTGATTTTTTGGGATCTGAAAAAGCCGCCTTTAAAGTTTTAAAAATTATAAATAATACAGATCAAAGTGAAGTGTCGTATCATGCTTATAATTTATTGGGATTAATCTATAACGAATTAGATGATTTTGATAATGCAATGACATACCATAACAAAGCCTTGGCGAGTATTGATGAAATAATTCCATCAGTTTTTCAGCCAAAGGCTACTTCTTATAATAATATTGGATTAGTTTATCAAAACAAAAAAGACTTTAAGAAAGCAAAATCTTTTTTTCAAAAAGGATTAGAAGAAGAGAATGTATTTAAAGACAAACCCTCACTGTATGCCATGCTGTTAGATAATTTAGCTTATACCAAATTTAAACTGAATGAGAAAAATGAATTGCCAGATTTGTTTTTTAAGTCATTAAAAATCAGGGATAGTTTGCAGTTTACAGTTGGAGTTATTGCAAGTAAAATTAATTTATCAGTATATTTTATGTCTGAGAATGATACTGTAAATGCAAGTAAGTATGCCAAACAAGCGCTTAAGTTATCACAAGAGACTAATGATTATCGTGATATTTTAAACTCGCTAAAGCAATTATCTGTAACAGAACCACAAAACGCGGCGATATATGCCAGAGAATACATTCTTGTCAATGAAAAACTCCAAAGATCAGACCGTAAAATAGGGAATAAATTCTCCCGTATAGAGTTTGAAACAGAGGAAATCAAAAGCGAAAATACGGACTTAGTTCAACAAAATAGAAATTTAGTATATATTTTTAGCGGATTAGCGATGATTGGTTTGTTTTCATTTGTCATTAGAACACAAAAAGCAAAAAACAGAGAATTGTTATTCAAGCAACAACAGCAGATTGCCAATGAAGAGATTTATAATTTAATGATTTCACAACAAAACACAATCGAAATAAATAGGATTAAGGAGAAAAAAAGAGTGGCGCAAGAATTGCATGATGGAGTTTTGGGCAGAATGTTTGGAGTACGAATTAACTTAGATAGTTTAAATAAAGTTGTTGATGAGACTGCTATTGAAAAAAGAAACAGCTATTTAACAGAATTAAAAAATATTGAGCAGGATATTCGTGAGATTTCCCATGATCTTAATAGAGAAAAATCAGAATTAATTAATAACTTCGTCGCGATAATCGATAATTTATTTGAAGACCAAAAAAAGACTTATAAATCAAAACTCATTTCTAATATTGATTCTGCGATAAAATGGGAATTGGTGAGTAACCCGGTAAAAATTAATTTATATCGTATTTTGCAGGAAGCACTCCAAAATATTAATAAATATGCCAATGCAAATACCATTAGAATAGAACTGAAAAAAGAAGCGGATTACTTAATTTTAAAAATCACCGATGATGGCACTGGTTTTAATGTGAAAACAGCCAAAAAAGGAATTGGCCTGCAAAACATACTTTTTCGATCCAAGGAATGCGATGGAGTTTTTGACATTAAATCGGCAAAAGGTAAAGGAACAATTATAACCGTTACAGCCCCAATACAATAGAAAATAAACCTACAATTTACACAAAAAATGGCGATTAATTCAGTTGATACATTAACAACGAAGAATAAAATTTTAATAGTTGACGACCATCCTTTCATTATTGAAGGTTACAAAAATGCAATTACCAGATATAATCCGGATGAATTTGAGTTTTTTATTACTCAAGCTAAAGATTGTCAATCAGCATACCAGATTATTACAAATCCAGATATTCCCGCATTTGACATCGCTTTTTTGGATATTAGCATGCCTCCTTTTGAAGAAAAAAATATTTATTCTGGGGAGGATTTAGCGAAGTTATTATCTGAATATATGCCAAACTGCAAAATCATTTTGCTAACCATGTATACGGAATTGCTGAAGATTAAAACAATTATCAATACGATAAACCCAAGTGCACTGGCTATAAAAAATGATTTAACATTTGACGAATTGCTTTTTGCTTTTGACAAAGTTATAAAGGATGAAAAGTATTACAGTCAATCGGTTCTAAAAATGTTAGCCCAATCGGAGGAAGATGCAATCGAAATCGATCAATTTGATAAACAAATTTTGTTTCATATATCAAAAGGTACTAAGTTGAATACTATTCCTCAATATATTCCAATTTCTTTGGGTGCAGTTGAACAAAGAAAATTAAAATTAAAAGAATTATTAAAAATAGAAGACGGCAGTGACATTGACTTAATTCGAGAAGCTAAAAATAAGGGATTGCTTTTTTAAATTTCTTTTACAAAAAAACGACACTTAAAAGGTGTCGTTTTTTGTTGTTTTAATGTATACTTTATTCACTCAAAGCATCCCAGCCACGTGCTTTTAACGCAATTTTGGTGTTGGCACGAGTAACTAAATGAATCCCTTCACTTTCTTGTGTCATGTGACCAATGATAGTGAAATTTGGATTGCCTTTGATTTTTTCAAAATCCTCCATAGCAATAGTGAAAAGCAATTCATAATCTTCCCCACCGTTTATCGCAACGGTTGTACTGTCGATATTGAATTCTTCACACACATTAATAAATTGTGGATCTATTGGTAATTTGTCCTCATATAAATTACAACCTACTTTGGACTGTTTGCACAAATGCATAATTTCCGATGACAATCCATCCGAGATATCAATCATTGAAGTTGGTTTTATTTCTAAAGCATGCAATAAAGTACGGACATCTTTTCTGGCTTCCGGCTTCAATTGACGTTCGATTAAATACGTATATGCATCTAAATCTGGTTGTGAATTTGGGTTCACCTTAAAAACTTGCTTTTCTCTTTCTAAAACTTGCAGTCCCATGTAAGCAGCTCCAATATCTCCGGTAACTACTAATAAATCAGTTTGTTTCGCGCCGTTTCTATATACGATTTCATTTTCGTCGGCTTCACCAATAGCAGTTATACTAATAATTAACCCTTTTTGAGATGAAGTCGTATCGCCGCCTATAACATCTACATTATATTCACGAGCTGCATGCGTAATTCCTGCGAACAATTCGTCTAAAGCTTCTAAAGGAAAACGATTGGAAACGGCTACAGAAACCGTAATTTGAGTTGGCTTGGCATTCATCGCGCATATGTCCGAAACATTGACCACAACTGCTTTATAGCCTAAATGTTTTAACGGCATGTAAGCCAAATCAAAATGCACACCTTCAATGAGTAAATCGGTAGAGATAACCACCTTTTTGTCTTTGAAATCCAAAACGGCTGCGTCATCCCCAATTCCCTTTAGAGTAGAAGGCTGATTAATTTCAAAGTTTTTTGTCAAATGGTCTATCAATCCAAATTCTCCTAATTGAGCTATGCTAGTACGTTGTGGGTTTTTATCTTCAATCATTATTTTAATTGTTTTGAGGTTGCAAATATACGAAGAAATATTCGCCTTGATTTGTACCAATTTTTATGAATTTTATTCGACCTTTAGAGTAATTAAATCATAAAAAATGAAGTCATTTGATATAGTTACGATAACAGTTAATCCTGCTTTGGACAAAAGTACTCACTTTAAAGGCTTAAAACCGGAACAAAAAATACGCTGTGATGAACCACTCTTTGATGCTGGTGGCGGCGGAATTAACGTCTCTAAGGCAATTTCGCGTTTAGGAGGAACTTCGCTAGCGGTATTTACTTCTGGTGGACCAACAGGTAAAATGCTTGAAGAATTGGTTGACAAGGAGTCAATTGCCTATGAAGCTGTTGCCGTTCAAAGTTGGACTAGAGAAAGTTTTGTTGCTGTGGATGACAATACCAATTCTCAATATCGATTCGGATTTACAGGAGGAAATATTTCGGAAGAAGAAAGCAATAGAATTCTAGAAACCATAGCTAATTTAAGCCCAAAATTTTTAGTTGCTAGTGGTAGTTTGAATGAAGGTTTGTCAACAGATTTTTATTTAAAAATTGCAGAAATTGCCAAAAAATCAAATGCAAAGTTAATTATCGATACCTCAGGCGAAGCATTAAAAAAAGCATTAGAAGTTGGTGTTTATATGATTAAACCTAATGTTGGTGAACTCGCAAAATTAATAGGCGTGGAGCGATTGGAACTGGAAGAAGTAAACGAAGCTGCCAAGCAAATCATTACAAATGGTGGTGCCGAAATTGTTGTCGTTTCCCTTGGTCCACAAGGGGCAGTATTAGTTACAAAAGACTCTTGTGAGTTTCTTCCTGCTCCCAATGTTGCCAAAAAAAGCACTGTAGGTGCTGGTGACAGTATGGTGGGTGGAATGGTTTGGGCGCTTTCCCAAAATAAAAGCCTGAAAGAAGTCATTCGTTGGGGAGTCGCTTGTGGTTCAGCAGCAACGATGAATGAAGGAACCCAATTGTTTAAATTCGAAGATGCAAAACGATTGTTTGAATGGTTGAAGGATAAATAAAAACAAAAAAACCTGACAATTTTTACATCGTCAGGTTTCATCTATAGTTTTAAATTACCTCGCCAGTTCGCTTTGCTCGAGTCAGAATTTACAATAATTTTTAATCATTCAACTTCAAAACAGCCATAAACGCTTCTTGTGGAATTTCAACATTTCCAACGAGTCTCATTCGTTTTTTACCTTTTTTCTGTTTTTCCAATAATTTACGTTTACGGGAAATATCACCACCATAACATTTGGCGGTAACGTCTTTACGTAACGCTTTTATCGTCTCACGAGAAATCACTTTTACCCCAATCGCCGCTTGAACAGGAATATCAAATTGCTGGCGTGGGATTAATTCTTTCAGTTTTTCGCACATTTTTTTTCCAATGTGATATGCATTGTCGGCATGCATCAACGATGATAAAGCATCAACAATCGTAGCGTTTAACAAAATGTCCACTTTAACCAAATTACTAGTTCGCATCCCAATTGGCGTGTAATCAAACGAGGCATATCCTTTAGAAACGGTTTTCAAACGGTCATAAAAGTCAAATACAATCTCTGCCAAAGGCATGTCAAAAGTCAACTCTACACGTTCCGTAGTCAAATACGTCTGATTGGTAATCAACCCACGCTTTTCGATACATAAACTCATTACATTTCCGACGTAATCGGATTTGGTAATGATAGTTGCCTTAATAAAAGGCTCTTCAACATGGTCTAAACGAGAAGGCTCCGGCAAGTCCGAAGGGTTGTTTACGATAAGCGGCGTTGTAGGATCTTTTTTGGTGTAAGCCAAATACGAAACGTTTGGAACGGTAGTAATTACAGTCATGTTAAACTCTCTCTCCAAACGCTCTTGGATAATTTCCATGTGCAACATTCCTAAGAATCCACAACGGAAACCAAATCCCAAAGCTGCAGAACTTTCCGGTAAAAACACCAACGAAGCATCGTTCAACTGTAGTTTTTCCATAGAGTTTCTCAACTCTTCATAATCTTCGGTATCCACAGGATATATACCCGCAAAAACCATTGGTTTCACATCTTCAAAACCCTTTATTATATTTGTTGTTGGCGTTTTCGCATCCGTCAACGTATCTCCTACTTTTACTTCTTTTGCTTCTTTAATTCCAGAAATTAAATATCCGACATCGCCTGCTGAAATGACTTGTTTTGGAACTTGGTTTAATTTTAAAGTACCTATCTCATCCGCAAAATATTCATTGCCCGTAGCCATGAATTTAATCTTCTGACCTTTTTTAATCTGTCCGTTTTTTACACGAAAAATAACTTCGATTCCTCGAAATGGATTGTAATGCGAGTCAAAAATTAATGCTTGTAACGGCTCGTCAACACTTCCTGATGGTGGCGGAATTTTTTCGATGATAGCAGCCAAAATATTTTCTACACCAAAACCAGTTTTACCTGAAGCGTGAATAATATCCTCCAATTTACAGCCAAGTAAATCAATAATATCGTCACTTACTTCCTCCGGATTAGCACTTGGTAAATCCACTTTATTCAAAACCGGAATAATTTCCAAGTCGTTTTCCAAAGCCAAATATAAATTCGAAATGGTTTGTGCCTGAATACTTTGCGCTGCATCTACAATCAAAAGTGCGCCTTCACAAGCTGCAATCGAACGAGAAACTTCATACGAAAAATCTACGTGTCCCGGAGTATCAATCAAATTCAGAATATATTCTTGCCCTTTATAGGTGTATTCCATCTGAATCGCGTGACTTTTTATAGTAATCCCACGTTCACGCTCCAAGTCCATGTTATCGAGTAATTGCGCCTTTTCCTCACGAGCAGTAACGGTTTGTGTAGCACCTAATAATCGGTCAGCAAGTGTACTTTTTCCGTGATCAATATGTGCAATAATGCAAAAATTACGTATGTGTTTCATATCTTAATAATATTATTTTTTGAAAATATGAAATGCCTAACATATCATCTTCTTTTTTATATCTGTCCAGGCCCTTCTAAGCCCTACTTTAAGTTTGCAAATATAAAGTAAACTTTTCATAATTTCTTTAAATATTTTACCGTCCAAAAGAAGGTTTTTACAAGAATACAAAAATGTTAAATAGCTGTTTTACAATTATTATTAGCTGTACTTTTGTTTAAATAAAAGAAAGAAAAAGGTACTGTGGATTACGATAAAATCAAAGAAAAATTAGAAATTCTGGCAGACGCAGCAAAATATGATGTGTCGTGTTCCTCAAGTGGCGGGAATCGAAAAAACACCAATAAAGGACTTGGCGATTCGTCGGCTTCTGGAATTTGTCATACTTACACCGAAGATGGACGATGTGTTTCATTGCTCAAAATTCTATTGACTAATTTTTGTATTTACGATTGTGCTTATTGTGTCACTCGAAAAAGTAATGACATTCAGCGCGCCGCTTTTACCGTAGAAGAAGTGGTTGATTTAACCATCAATTTTTACCGAAGAAATTATATTGAAGGTCTTTTTTTAAGTTCAGGAATTTTCAAAAATGCCGATTACACGATGGAGCGTTTGGTTCGAGTAGCCAAAAAATTAAGGCTGGAACACAATTTTAATGGCTATATCCACCTGAAAAGTATTCCTGGAGCTTCTGATGAAATAATGCGTGAAGCCGGATTATACGCAGATAGGTTGAGTATGAATTTAGAAATTCCTACTGAATCTGGATTGAAATTGTTGGCGCCAGATAAAAATCATCAGGACATGATTAAGCCGATGCGTTTTGTAAAAAATGAACTCATTCAATACAAAGAAGAAAAGAAAAAATTCAAAAGCACACCAAAATTTGCACCAGCTGGACAAAGCACACAAGTAATTGTTGGGGCAACGCAAGAAAACGATTTTCAAATCATTCAGGTTGCCGATCATTTTTACAATAATTTTAACCTAAAACGAGTCTATTATTCTGGTTATGTTCCAGTTTCCAATGACGCACGATTGCCAGCCATTGGTGCTCAAGTTCCTTTGGTCCGTGAAAACAGATTGTATCAAGCCGATTGGCTGATGCGTTTTTATGGCTTTAAAGCCAATGAAATTCTCGAAAAAAACAATCCATTTCTCGATTTAGAAGTCGATCCAAAAATGGGATGGGCTCTCCGGAACATCACGCAATTTCCAGTAATTATTCAAAATGCTCAGCTTGAAATGATTCTTCGTGTTCCTGGAATCGGAGTAAAATCGGCACACAAAATTGTTCATGCCAGACGATTCCAAAATCTAACCATGGAACATCTAAAAAAAATTGGTGTATCGATAAATCGAGCAAAATATTTTATATCCGTAAGTAACGAAAATGCTCATTTGAAATTTTTGAACGCCTTAAATTTGAAGGAAATTATTCTCAGTGACATGAAATCAAAATTTGAGAAACCGTTTGATAATCAATTATCATTACTCAATGACGCAACTTTCCTACGATAACACTTTTGAGGGTTTATTAACTGCAGTTTTTGAAATCTATGAATTCAAATATTCAAACCCAAAAATCAGTAAAAAAGACGATTTACAGCACAATTTATTCGCTGAAAAAATAGAAATCATTACCGATATTTCTAAATCCGATCGGGTCATTAAAAAGCTCAACGCACAAATTGGTAATGATGGTGTTCGCTGTATTATTTATGCCTTTCTGTCTGAAAAAATTGGTGTTGAAGATGTGATTTTTGATGTCATAAATTATGCGGTTCAAAATCCTTCTATAAATATTATGAAGGATTTTGCAAATGAAAGTGTGTTGCAAATTTCTCAACTAACCAAAAATGTGGGGCGCGAAAAGCACCGAATGGAAGCATTCATTAGATTCGAACAATTGAAAGACGGTATCTACTTTGCGAAAATTGATCCCGATTTTGATGTTTTGACTTTAATTATAAGACATTTTAAAAATCGTTACCTAGATCAGAAATGGATTATTTATGACTTACGACGTAAATATGGTGTATATTACGATTTAAAAGATGCCGAAATTGTGATGATGGATTTAGATATTAAATCATTAGATGATAAAAACAATCAAGTTTTTTCGGACACAGAAATCAATTATCAGAAACTGTGGTGGGAATATTTTGACCATACAAATATAAAAGAACGAAAAAACACCAAGCTTCACGTACAGCATGTTCCAAAACGATATTGGAAATACCTAACCGAAAAGAAAATGTTTTAGACTTACAAACATTTCCGTATTTTTGCAAAAAAAATTCCCTTGATAAAAATTGGCAACATAGAATTACCAGATTTCCCGCTACTTCTTGCACCTATGGAAGATGTGAGCGATCCGCCGTTTCGTAGATTGTGCAAAATGCATGGTGCCGATATGATGTATTCGGAATTTATTTCTTCTGAAGGATTGATTCGTGACGCGATCAAAAGCCGAATGAAATTAGATATTTTTGATTACGAACGTCCAGTTGGAATCCAGATTTTTGGTGGTGATGAGGAAGCCATGGCAATGTCGTCAAAGATTGTATCTACTGTAAACCCAGATATAATTGATATTAATTTTGGCTGCCCTGTCAAAAAAGTCGTTTGTAAAGGTGCCGGAGCCGGAGTTCTCAAAGATGTCGATTTGATGATTCGTCTGACTAAGGCTGTTATTAACAGTACTCATTTGCCAGTAACGGTAAAAACCCGATTGGGTTGGGACGATAATTCCATCAATATCGATGAGGTTGCAGAGCGGTTGCAAGATATTGGTGTTGCCGCTTTGAGCATACACGCCAGAACTCGTGCCCAAATGTACAAAGGCCATTCCGACTGGTCGCACATTGCGCGAGTAAAAAATAATCCTAGAATAACGATGCCTATTTTTGGTAATGGCGACATTGACTCTCCCGAAAAAGCATTACAATATAAAAATGAATACGGTATTGACGGCATCATGATTGGTCGTGCTGCAATTGGTTATCCTTGGATTTTTGACGAAATTAAACATTATTTCAAAACAGGAGAACATTTAGCTAAACCCACCGTTATTGATCGAGTCGAAGCAGTGCGAAATCACCTTACTTGGGCCATGGAATGGAAAGGAGAAAGACTAGGAATTGTTGAAACGCGTCCTCATTATACCAATTATTTCAAAGGAATTCATTCTTTTAAAACGCACAAGCAACAATTGGTAACCCTAGACCGACCGGAAGAGTTGTTTGCCGCTTTGAGTGAAATTGAAGAAACGTATGCGGGTTATGAGGTTGTTTAGCTAATGACTTTAAACACGAATCCCACTAAGTTGCACAAATTGATTCGTGTAAATTGGTGGAATTCGTGTTTTATTTTAAAGCGGAAATCTTATTCCAACAACTTTTTACTCACGCGGCTACTCGCAATCAGCGAAGCAATAAAGCCTAGCGTAACAATTGTTCCCATAACAATCAGTACATTTTCAAGCGAGAAGACAACGGGATACGCCAGCGTAGGAGTAATCATAATTAGTTGAAAATACTCTTGTAGTAAAACAATGATAATTCCTAAAGACAAGCCAATAATTCCACCAAAAACACTTAGTAATGTGCCTTGAAGCAGAAATATTTTTCGCAAATCTTTGATTTCGGTTCCTAGATTAAAAAGGGTTTTTAGGTTTCCTTTTTTGTCCAAAATCATCATAATTAACGCTCCAATCAAGTTGAATAGCGCCACAACAATCACCAACGTAAAGATCAAATACACGGCAATATTCTCGGTATTCAACATTTTATAAAGCGATTCGTTGAGTTGCGCCCTGTTTTTTACGGTGATTTTATTGTTGAAAATAGTTCTAAGTTGGTCTGTAATTGCACTTTCGTCAGCATCGGTTTTCGTCTTGATTTCAATCCCCGAAACCTGATTGGTTTTGTATTCCAATAATTCTTGCGCTAAACCTAAATCGGCAAAAACATATTTCGAATCTAAATCTTCGCTGATGGCATAAATCCCAACAGGAATTAAATCCGTTTTATTAAAAGCTTGTTCCGGATTTTCAATAGCGCCTTTTCCAGGTCTTGGAACTAAAACTTCCAATTGACGATTAAAATCCAATAATCCCATCGAGAATTTCTCGGCAATTCCGTAACCAACTACCACCTGATACGTATCTGGTTTAAGCCATTGTCCGTTAAAAAGTTTCTTTTCAATAGCATTTACTTTGCTAAAATTAGAATCAACACCTTTTAAGTACGTAACTTCTTGTTTTCCGTCAAAAGTGAATAAAACACGTTCTTCAATTATTTTAGTATACGAAGACAATCCATCAATTTTATTGATTTGGCTTTCCTGATTTGGAGATATCAAAAAGGATTTTCCTAAAGTACTGCTTATTTTCAGATCGGGATCAATGTCATTTGTAAACGAAAGACTAAAAACTTTTAACCCACTAAAAACAGATAAAACCACAAACAAAGCCATGGCACCAACGATGATTCCCATGCTGGCAATCCGATTGATGATATTGATAGCATTATTTTTACTATTGCTAAGAATGTAGCGTTTGGCTATGTAAAGAGGGAAATTCAAATCTTATTGAAATCTGCGTTTGTCCAAAAGATCTCTATTTTCTATAGGATTGTCTCTATTCGCTAAGGCATTATCAATCTTTTCAATGTAATCCAAAGAGTCATCAATAAAGAAAACTAAATTAGGAACTTTTCTCAACTGCAAACGCACGCGTTGTGATAAATCATGCTTAATATTTTTGGCATTGGACTTAACCGCCTCTAAAATTTCTTTCGCTTTGTCTTGAGGGAAAACACTTAAATGAACCGTAGCCACTGATAAATCTGTAGTTACAGTAACTTTGGATACCGAAATGACTAAATTTGCCACTCCGTTTTTTCTCACTTCACCTTGTAGAATATCAACCAAATCTTTTTGGATCACCCCACCTATTTTTTTCTGTCTATTTGTTTCCATGCTGCAAAAATACTACTTTTAAGTTTTATCCCGAAGTTTAGGGACAAATTTTAAAAGTAACCTGTTAATACTTGTATTATTAGGAGCTATTTCCTGCTGTTCACTATATCTTTTTATTAGGTGATGAAAAATCACCTAATAAAAAGGATGCCGTTTCCATCAGGGCTATGGGATTTGAGAAATTAGAACGCTAATTTTAAATCAAAAATCGTAATTTATAAACAACATCAATTTGGAACATAAAATAAATCCAGTTTCGGCTCCCTCTCCTTCGGGGAGGGCTGGGGAGGGGAGACCTTCCTTCTCGATATATGACGCATCGGCCGGTTCCGGAAAAACGTATGCGCTTGTTAAAGAATACCTGAAAATTATCCTTGTCGCGCCCAAAAATGATGCCTACCGCAATATTCTCGCCATTACGTTTACCAACAAAGCGGTACACGAAATGAAAAGCCGAATCGTAGGTAGTTTATCCGAATTTGCCAAAGATGAACCCAGCGGTAAAGCGCAGGACTTAATGCAGGATTTGGTGAACGGAAAACGGAAAGAAAATAATCCTGAAGAATGGAGTGAGGAACCAATAGGACTTTCTATTATCCAAATCAAAACCAAATCACAGCAAATTATCAAGCACATTATTCATAATTATGCCGCTTTTGATATTTCGACCATTGATAAATTTACGCATAAAGTCATTCGGGCTTTTGCGCACGATCTAAATTTACCAATGACTTTTGAAGTCACTTTGGATACTGAAAATTTATTAATTGAAGCCGTTGATGCCATCATCGCGCAAGCCGGAGAAGATGAAACATTAACAAAATTGTTAATAGATTTCACGATGGAAAAAACCGATGATGATAAGTCGTGGGACATTTCCCGTGAAATTCTCGAAACCGGTCGCTTGGTTTTAAACGAAAATAATCGAAACGAAATCACCCATTTTCAAGATAAATCCATCGCTGAGTTTGTCGAAATTAAAGTCAAATTAACTCAAGCCTGCAAAGATTTAGAAAAGCAAACCATTGTTTTTGCAGAAGAAGCCTTGACTTTAATTGATAAAAACGGGATTGATGTAAAATCTTTTTCCAGAGGCACTTTTCCAAATCATATCAATAGTATTCAGCAAGGGAAATTCAATCCTAAGAATAAAACTTTTCACGAGTTTGATGATATAGTAATCAATAAAACAGCCAAAGATCGAGCGATTATTGAGAAGTTGATTCCTGAATTTTTGCAGATTCTTACTAAAGTTTATTCAGCTTTTGAAAAGATAAATTTTTATAAAGCATTTCTCAAAAACATTACGCCTTTGTCATTACTAAATACCGTCAGTAATGAATTGGCTAAAATTCAGGAGGAACAAAATGTGCTTTCCATTTCAGAATTTAATGCGATTATCCATCGCGAAATTCAAAATCAACCGGCTCCTTTTATATACGAACGATTGGGCGAGCGTTACCGTCATTTTTTTATTGATGAATTTCAGGACACTTCCGAAATGCAATGGCAAAATTTAATTCCGTTAATCGATAATGCGCTTTCAGGCCAAGATGATTATGGCGTAAAAGGAACTTTGATGATCGTGGGCGATCCAAAACAATCCATTTACAGATGGCGCGGTGGAAAAGCGGAACAGTTTATTGAATTGAGTAAAGACCAAAATCCGTTCAATAATCCAGATAAAAGACTCGAACATTTAGACAAAAATTACCGCTCTTATTCCAAGATAATCGAATTCAATAATGATTTTTTTAAATTGTTGTCCAATGAATTTGAACATTTGGATTATAAAGATTTATACGAAAATCACAGCCATCAAAAAACCAACGATAAAACCGGTGGTTACGTAAATATTTCGTTCATTCCAAAAATAGAAACTTCGGAAGAAGATGAAGAAGCTCTAGATAAAACTGATTTGTATGTTTTAGCAACATTAAATACGATTCAAAAAGTACTACAACAAGGCTTTCAATACAAAGATATTGTGATTCTGACACGGAAACGAAGCCAAGGAATTGCGATTGCGAATTATATGACTGAGCAAGGAATTCCACTTTTGTCATCGGAAACCTTGATGATTCAAAATGCCACTGAAGTTCGGTTGATTATTCATTTACTAAAATACCTTAAAAACAGTTCTGATTTGGAATCTAAAGCAAATTTTCTTCAATATTTAGCACAAAACAGTCAGGATAAATTACCGATTCACGATTTTATTGCACAAGGAATGGCGTTATTTCAGGAAACCGATTTCGAAAATTGGTTGATGAGTTTTGATGTTTCGCTTTCGTTTCAAAACATTCGAAAAAAATCATTGTATGAAGCAGTTGAAACTATAATAGCAAAGTTCCTCTCCCCAGTCCTCTCCAAAGTAAAGGGTGACGTAGTAGTTGATCAGATGGATAAAGCCCGTATTATTGAATCAAATAAATTTGGATACATGACGGGCGGAAATTATTCTCACCTTTCAATCGATAAGGCTATAGCGATGAGGAAAGAACAAACACATGCTGAAAAAGTTCTTTGGATGGAGCTCAAATCTAAATCATTAGAAAATTATAAATTTAGGCAGCAATATCTCATTGATGATTTTATTGTTGATTTTGTTTGTTTGTCAAAAAAACTCGTTGTTGAAGTAGATGGCGAATACCATTTTACTAAAGAGCAAATTCAATTTGATAAAAATAGAACAAATACTTTAAATAAATCAGGGTACAAAGTCATTCGATTTACAAATGAGCAAGTTGTAAAGAGTATTTCATATGTTTTAAATAAAATAAATGAAGAGTTAATTCTTCAAGAAACCTTTTTACGAACTATTGCTCCAGTTTCGTCTCCCTCCCCTTCGGGGAGGGTTGGGGAGGGGAATGCTTACGTTCAATATTTTCTGGACATTGTTCTCGAGCGAGACATTCGAAACCAAGCAGGAATTTCTGATTTCTTGAATTTTTGGGATAAAAATGCGGAGAAATTCAGTATTCCGTCTCCAGAGGGGACTAATGCCGTTCGGATTATGACAATTCATAAATCGAAAGGATTGGAATTTCCGGTCGTGATTTTTCCTTTTGCCGAAGAGGATTATAACAGAAAGCCAAAAGACAAATTATGGCTAAACGCTGAGGAACAGGATTTTGGTTTGCCAAAGGTTTTAATTGACAACAGCAGTGCGGTAGAAGGATTTGGCGAGGAAGCTGCTGAGGTTTACAATCAAAAGAAACAGGAAGAATTACTGGATAATGTCAATGTTTTGTATGTGGCTTTGACAAGAGCTGAAGAGCAGTTATATGTGATTTCGAATATGAATTTATCCAGTAAAGGTGAAATTCCAAAGAACAATATGTGTAGCTTTTTTATTAATTATTTAGGTAATAAAGGCGAATTTTCCGAAGATAAATTGGAATATGAATTTGGAAATGCAACAAAATTATCTTCCGCAAAACTACACATTGATACTTCAAAAACAATTCCTCTCGTGAATGAAATTCTAAATCCAAAGAATATAAAAATTGCGCAGCGTGAAGCTTTAATGTGGGGAACTCATCAACAGGAAGCTATTGAATATGGAAATGTAATTCATGAAATTCTGTCTTTTGTGAAAACTAAAAACGATATTGATTTGGCAATTACAAAGTCTATTGAAAACGGATTGATAACTTTTGGTCAAAAAGAAATAGTTTTGAAAACAATTCGGGAAATTGTTAATCACAGTGAATTAGAAATTTGTTTTGCCGAAGGGAATGAAGTTTTGAATGAACAAACTATTATTCAAAAACAAGGTAAAACCATCAAGCCGGATCGTATGATTTTAACAAAAAACAAAGAAGTGTTGCTGCTGGATTATAAAACGGGAATACACAATGTGAAATACCAACAGCAATTGGAAAATTATCAAACAGCAATTGAGATAATGGGTTTTAAAGTGACAAAAAAAGCACTAATTTACATCGGAAAAGAAATCGATGTAGTAAATTTGTAACCTAAATAATGAATTATTCGCAAAATTGAACTTTAAAAAATAGCAAAAATGTACGGAAAAATAAAAGAACATCTTCAAGCAGAATTACAAACCATTGAAGATAACGGAATTTTTAAAAAAGAAAGAATTATAACTTCACCTCAAGGAGCAGAAATCACTATTTCTACAGGAGAAACTGTTTTAAATTTTTGTTCCAATAATTATCTTGGATTATCATCGCACCCAGAAGTTATTCAGGCTGCTAAAGACGCTTTGGACACTCATGGCTTCGGAATGTCATCGGTTCGTTTTATCTGCGGAACTCAGGATATTCACAAAGCATTGGAGAGAAAGATTTCTGAATTTTACGGAACCGAAAATACTATTCTTTATGCTGCGGCTTTTGATGCTAATGGTGGAGTTTTCGAACCTTTACTAGGAGAAAATGATGCTATAATTTCAGATAGTTTAAATCACGCTTCCATTATAGACGGTGTTCGTTTGTGTAAAGCTGCTAGATATCGTTATGAAAATAGCAATATGGAAGATTTGGAACAACAATTAATCAAAGCTACTGAAGTTGGAACTCGTTTTAAATTAATTGTTACCGATGGCGTTTTCTCTATGGATGGTGTTGTAGCTCCGTTGGATAAAATTTGTGATTTGGCCGATAAATATGACGCGATGGTTATGGTAGATGAATGCCATGCTGCCGGATTTATTGGAGCAACTGGAAAAGGAACGCTCGAGGCAAAAGGTGTAATGGGAAGAGTCGACATCATTACAGGAACATTAGGAAAAGCGCTTGGAGGAGCCATGGGAGGTTACACGACTGCAAAAAAAGAAATTATCGAAATATTGCGTCAGCGATCCAGACCGTATTTGTTTTCTAATTCTTTGGCGCCTGCTATTGTTGGCGCATCTATAAAAGTTTTTGAAATATTGGAGAGAGATACTGTTTTACGGGATCAATTGGAATGGAATACTAATTATTTCAAAAAGGGAATGAAAAAAGCAGGTTTTGATATTGTTGAAGGCGATTCAGCAATTGTCCCGGTAATGCTTTATGATGCAAAATTGTCCCAGACGATGTCAAATGAGCTGTTAAAAAGAGGTATTTTTGTTGTAGGTTTCTTTTTTCCTGTTGTTCCTAAGGATAAAGCAAGAATTAGAGTACAACTGTCTGCAGCCCACACAATAGCGCATTTGGATAAAGCAATTAACGCATTTATTGAGGTTGGAAGAATGTTAAATGTTGTATAATTCCCACTTTTAGAAATGATTGTAGGTTTTTTTTAACAATTCATTTTGTAGTTTAAAATTTACGTACTACTTTTGTATGTAATTAACTAAATTGTAATTAAAAAAATTAAGTATGAAACATCTTAACAAAATTTTAGTTGCTGTGATGATGGTGATGGGTTTAAGCTCTCACGCACAAGACAGTAACAATCCTTGGGCTATCTCTTTCGGAGTTAATGCCGTTGACACTAGAACTAGTGCTGGTGGAGGACATAATTGGCTAGATCGCCATTTTTCTCAACCATTTGCTGTTAAAGACAATTGGAATATCCTTCCTTCAGTATCGTACCTTAGTGTATCTAGATTCGTGGGTGACAATTTTTCTTTCGGTTTATCTGGATCTGTGAATAAAATTGATAGCTACGTAAAATTTGCACCTGGAACTATTGGAAGCGATTCTCGTGGATATAAAGTATCTGATCCTGGAGATTTGATGTACTATGGTGTTGATGCAACTATCAAATATAGTTTTATGAACTTAATTAGTTCTAAAGTAATTGATCCCTCTTTATCTATTGGTGGAGGATATACTTTCTTTGGTGATAGTAGCTACGGAACTTTAAACCCAGGCGCTGGTTTGACATTTTGGTTTACTGATAATGTAGGTTTAGAACTTGCAACAAGGTATAAAAAATCTTTTGGAGATAGAGAAGATGCAGCTGGTGTTCCAGATGCTCCATCACACTTCCAACATTCAGCAGGTCTTATCTTCAAATTTGGTGGTAAAGATACTGATGGTGACGGAATTTATGACAAAGATGATGCTTGTCCTGAAGTTGCTGGTTTAAAAGAATTCAACGGTTGTCCTGATACTGATGGAGACGGAATTCAAGATAGTGCTGACGAATGTCCAAATGATTTTGGTTTAGCTGCATTAAACGGATGTCCTGATACTGATGCAGATGGAATTGCTGATAAAAATGACGCATGTCCTACAGTTTTTGGCTTAGCTGCATTAAACGGCTGTCCTGATGCTGACGGTGATGGAATTGCTGACAAAGATGACAAATGTCCTACTGTTGCAGGTCCTAAAGAAAATGGTGGATGTCCATGGCCAGACACTGATGGAGATTCAGTTTTAGATAAAGACGATGATTGTCCTACTGT
This sequence comes from Flavobacterium sp. DSP2-3-1, assembly GCF_049896865.1. Lineage (NCBI taxonomy): Bacteria > Pseudomonadati > Bacteroidota > Flavobacteriia > Flavobacteriales > Flavobacteriaceae > Flavobacterium > Flavobacterium sp. DSP2-3-1. The sequence continues at coordinate 45,213 of NZ_JAFCVD010000002.1, forward strand.
AGCTGGTCCAGCTAGCAACAGAGGATGTCCTGAAGTAACTACTGAAGCTTTAGATAACCTTAAAATTCAAGCTAGAGCAATCTACTTTAATTCAGGTAAAGCTACTTTCAAATCTGCTGATGTTCCAGCTAGATTAGATGCTATGGCAAACATTCTTAAAAACTATCCTAATGCTAAATTTAGTATTGAAGGACATACTGATAGTGATGGATCAGAGGAATTAAACCAAAAACTTTCTGAAGACAGAGCTAACGTAGTTAGAGAAGCTTTGTTAGAAAGAGGTATTAAAGCTGAAAACTTAAATGCTGTTGGTTTTGGCGAAGGAACTCCGGTTGAAACAAACAAAACTGCTGCTGGTAAAGCAAAAAACAGAAGAACAGAAGTTATTTTACAAAAATAATTTCCTTCGAAATTTTTTAGAAAACGCCTCGATTTATCGGGGCGTTTTTTTTATTTTTATAAAATGACAAATATTTCCTTTCTTGACAAAATAGCTTCGATTTTAATTGAAAATCATTTAGACAATCTTTCCAATACCATTGTAGTTTTACCAAACAAACGAGCCAAAATATTCTTGATTGAAGCGTTAAAAAATCAAGTCAAAACAAATATACTTTCTCCAGAAATTATAAGTATTGAAGATTTTGTTCAAAATATAGCTGGAATCCGAACAGTAGATCCTATAGAGTTATTATTTGAATTTTATGAAGTCTACTTATCTATCACTGATAAAGCAAATCAACAATCCTTTGAGTTGTTTGCCAACTGGGCCAAAACATTATTACAGGACTTCAATGAAATTGACCGTTATTTATTAGAACCGTCGCATGTTCTTTCGTATCTGAAAGATATTGAAGATATAAAAAAATGGGGAATTGAAGTTGAAAACAAAACTGTATTATTAGAGAAATATATTGATTTTTGGAAATTACTACCCAATTACTATCAATCTCTGTACACTCATTTACTAAATAAACGAATTGGGTATCAAGGCTTGATTTATCGCGAGGCAGTAAATAACTTAAATCATTTTTCAAATACCGTACGAGACAAACAGTTTCTATTTGCTGGTTTTAATGCGTTAAATGCAGCCGAAGAAAAAATAATCCAACATCTTATCGCTTCTGATCAGGCCAAAATATATTGGGATGTAGACCAAACCTTTCTCAATGATCCGTACCACGATGCAGGACTTTTTGTACGCCGTTTTAAAGAGAGTTGGAAGCATTATAAACTGAATCCGTTTGAATGGATTGTCAATGATTTTTCGCAGATTAAAAATATTCAGGTTATTGGTACACCAAAATCAATTGGCCAAGCCAAAATCGCGGGAAGTATTATCGAAAATGTCATCAATGGAAATCCGGAAGGGAAATTAGATAAAGTGGCGATAGTACTTGGTGAAGAAAATCTTTTAATACCGCTTTTATATTCGTTACCGTCAAGTGTTGGCGCTTTGAATATTACAATGGGGTATTCAAGCAAAAACAATCCAGCCCAAATTTTAATTGCCAAATTATTCAAAATGCACACGAATGCGTTATCAAGAAATGCAAAAAGTTATGTGTTGTATTACAAAGATGTTTTGGATATATTGACGCATCCATTGGTGGAGCCTTATGCAAATACGAATATACTGGTTAAGATCATTAATCAAAACAATTACACATTTATCACCCATCATAAATTGATGGAATTGAATGTAGTTCCAAGCGAATTGTTTCTGTTGTTGTTCCAAAAATGGGAAAAGGGTTCGATTCCGGTATTACAGACGATTTCTAAATTATTGCAAATGATAAAAGAAAATTTAAGTAACGATAACGAGGAAGAAAAAATTACGAAAGCTTTTGTTTTCGCTATTTTCAAAGTCATCAATAAACTAATTAATTATTATTCGAAGCACCTGCATATTGATAAAATAGAAACGCTTTATGCCATATATAAACAAGTAATCGATTTAGCCGAAGTTTCTTTTGAAGGCGAACCGTTAAATGGTTTGCAGATCATGGGAGTGTTAGAAAGTCGTGTTTTGGATTTTGACACTGTTATCGTCACCTCGATGAATGAAGGCAAATTTCCGGCGGGGAAATCGCAAAATTCGTTTATTCCGTATGATGTGAAACGCGAATTAGGATTGCCCACATTCAAAGAAAAAGATGCGATTTACACGTATCACTTTTATCATTTACTACAAAGAGCAAAGAACATTTATTTACTGTATAACACCGAAAGTGAAGGTTTGGATGCGGGTGAAAAAAGCCGATTCATTACGCAACTGGAAGTCGAAAAGCAAAAAAATCATACTTTATCACACGAAATTTACAATGCAGTTTTACCCGAAACAGCCTATCAACCGATGGTTATTCCAAAGTCGGAAAGTGTAATGCTGCGATTGAAAGAAATTGCTGAAAAAGGGTTTTCTCCATCTGCATTGACGAGTTATATTCGGAATCCGATTCAGTTTTATTTCCAGAAGATTTTGCGCATCAGCGAAGTCGAAGAAGTCGAGGAAAATATTGCCCTGAATACGCTAGGAACCATTATCCACGAAACGTTGAAGGTTTTATACGAGTCATTCGTTGGTAAATTCATTTCGGAAAGTGATATTTTAAATTGTTTCAAACAAATAGACGCTGAGGTTTTGAAGCAATTCAAATTGGTTTACAAAGAAGGCGAAATCAAAAAAGGTCGAAATTTGTTGGCGTTTGAAGTTGCCAAACGAAATGTTTCTAATTTCTTAAAAGTAGAATTAGAAAGTATTAAAAACGGTGATGCAATAAAAATAATTGCTTTGGAAAAAACTTTTGGAAGAACTTTAAATCATCCTAATTTGCCTTTTCCGGTATTGATAAGAGGAAATGTAGATCGAATAGAAGAGCGCAACGGAATTATTCGAATTATTGATTATAAAACCGGAAAAGTAGAAAAAGCAAGCGTCACGTTGAAATCCTGGAAAGGATTAACCGAAGATATTAAAAGCGATAAAATCATTCAGGTGCTCGCGTATGCTTTCATGTATGAGCACGACGCAAAAGGAAAGCCAATTGAAGCTGGAATTATCTCTTTTAAGAATTTAAAAGCTGGTTTTCTTCCGTTTAATTTTAAAGAAGACAAAGAGATAAATTCAATTATAAATGAAGCAATTTTGAGTAATTATCTGGAGCAAATGGTTCTTTTATTGAGCGAAATTTTAGATGTGAATATATCTTTCGAAGAGAAAATAATTTAAACAAAGTTCCCAATCAGAAAATTAGCCAACATCATTGAGTTTTACAAAAGTACTTTGACGATAAACGTGTCAATAAGTGCATTGGCATGGATTTTTGGAGGATTTGAAACCTTTAAATACGCGCTTATTATTTATGGTTTCTGTATCAGTATTTTGATAAAAGAAGTGAATGCTAAAAATGAATACCTGTTTTATTACAACAACGGCATATCTAAATTACATCTATTCATTTATGGTTTTCTAATGAATTTTGTTTTTTCAATGGTGTTAATTTTAGTCATTAATGTAATACTCAAATTCGTATGATAAAGAGTGTTTTAGAAGTGGACAGCGTTCAAAAACAATATGATGGAAAAATCATAGTTTCTGATGTGTATTTAAAATGCGAAACGACCGATATTATTGGTGTTTTAGGACGAAATGGTTCCGGAAAATCGACCTTGTTAAAAATCATTTTCGGAATTGTAGCCGCTGATTTTAAATTTATTCGGGTGGATGGCGTAGTGAAATCAAAAACAAGCGATTTGCTTAACGAAATAAGTTATTTACCTCAGGATAATTTTATTCCAAGTTCATTTTCGATAAAAAAGACGATTCAATTGTCTATTTCCAAAGATAAATTACAAGATTTTTATGCCGACGAAATGATTCAATTGATGCTGAACAAAAAAATAAAGCATTTGTCGGGGGGCGAATTACGGTATTTAGAAATTAAATTAATCCTGAATAACGCGTCAAAATTTGTTTTATTAGACGAGCCTTATAATGGTTTGTCGCCAATCATGATTGAAAAGATAAATGAATTAATCACTGCAATGTGCAGTGTAAAAGGAATTATTATCACGGATCATAATTATGAAAATGTGATTAAAGTCTCCACAAAACTGGCGTTGATGAAAGAAGGAAAACTGCACCATTTAAAAGACAAAAGCGAATTGGTGGAAAAAGGATATCTGAAATCAGGAATGATTTAGATGCTTCTGAAAAAAGCGAATAATACGGTCAATAATTGATCTTGGTTCTCAATGTGGCTCATGTGTCCGTCCGGAAAAGTTACTAGTTTTACCGCTGTATTTTCGATTTGTTCTTTGGTCTCTTCGTAATTTAAAACTGGATCTTTTTCGCCCAGAATCAATAATTTTGGATAGGGTGTAAGATGCAACAACACCTCCCGATCTTGCCTTATTTTCATTCCTTCCAGTGACGCAACGATTCCTTGCAACGGTGTTTTTAAAGCTTCTTTTTTTACTTTTTCAATTTCTGAAGAAAGCCGTTCTCTGTTGGATTCACTAAATAAATTGGCGATAGAAAGTGAAACAAAGTTCTTAAAAGATTGTTTTACTGCTTTAATAGCCCGATCCCGATTTGTTTTTCTTTCCTCGCTGTCAGCTCTTGCTGTCGAATTTAATAAAACCAATCCTTTTATCATGTCGGGATACAATCCGGCGAAAGCTAATGCGACATAACCGCCCATAGAATGTCCGACAAAAACGGCCTTTCGGATACGCAAATTCGATAAAACAGCATGAACCGCATCCGCATTATCTTCCATCGTTTGCACGTAACTCAAACATTCCGTTGCGCCATGTCCCAATAAATCAATGGTAATAACGCGGTTTTTTTTAGCAAACTCCGGAATATAAAAATCCCACATGCCTTTGTTTTCCAAGAAACCATGAAGTAAGACAATAGCGGTTCCTTTCCCGGTATCGGAATAGGAGATGTTGGTGTTTTTAAAGAGAATTTGTTTCACTTTTAGTTTTTAGAGACTGCAAAATTAGGACTTTAATTTTTTTAAACCATGTAAGGCATATAAGTTTTAGAATTGTTGTAGTCAATTATATTAAAAAGTACAAAAGTAAAATTGAAAAAACCTTTGAAAAGAATAATTAAAGAAAAAGGGTTTTTCAACCTTCTAAGTTATTTGAGTCTTACTAATAAGTTTTCGCTAAGATTTAATGCTGAATTATATTAAAACTCTAAATTTCTTTGCCACAGATTTCACAGATCAGCACAGATTATTTTATCAGTAACTTTAAAATCGGTGATAAAAACTCTTTTAATAATTGCGACAATACATCTTTCGGGCTTAAATGACTTATATGGTTAAAAAAAAGGCTCCCATTTCTGAAAGCCGTTGTTGTATTTCCTGCAAGGTTTTTTGAACCTTGTAGGTATTAATTAAAGTCGCAGTTTATCAACGTAATGGTGAAATTTAAAATCTTCTATCTCCATCAAGTAAACTTCCTAATCCGCCTAATAAACTGCCTTCGTCGCGGCTGTTTCCGCCAGCTCTTGGTGCGGATGCTATGATTCTGTCCGCAAGTCGGCTGAAAGGCAAGGATTGTACATAAACGGTTCCCGGACCGCGTAATGTGGCGTAAAACAAACCTTCGCCACCAAAAATAGAGTTCTTGATGCCGCCAATAAACTCAATATCGTAATCAACATCTTTGGTGAAACCTACGATGCAACCGGTGTCGACTTTTAGGATTTCGCCTGCGGCTAATTCTTTTTTGGCCAATGTTCCGCCGGTATGTACAAATGCCAGACCATCGCCTTCTATTTTTTGCATGATGAAACCTTCGCCACCAAACAATCCACGACCGAGTTTTTTAGAAAATTCAATTCCAACAGAAACGCCTTTGGCAGCGCAGAGAAAGGCATCTTTCTGGCAAATGAATTTACCTCCGAATTGAGTTAAGTCAATTGGGATAATTTTTCCGGGATACGGTGAGGCAAAGGAAACTTTGCTTTTGGTGCTGTTTTGATTGATGAACGCCGTCATGAAAAGACTTTCGCCGGTCAATACTCTTTTTCCGGCGCTTAAAAGTTTGCCGAACAATCCGCTTTCTTGTCCGGAACCGTCTCCAAAAATAGTTTCCATTTGGATATTATTATCCATCATCATAAAACTTCCGGCTTCGGCAATTACAATTTCCTTTGGGTCTAATTCTATTTCCACATATTGCATTTCCTCGCCGTAAATGTGGTAGTCTATTTCGTGTGCTTGAATGATTTCTGTGTTTTAAGTTTATATTTAAAATTTTTTACCATTAAGGAATTAAGTTTCATTAAGAATCAGAGCTTAATTTTTCTTAACTTCTTAATGGTTCAAATTACATATTGAATATGTTTTAAAAAATAGTTGCTGTTTTAAATAAGTCGGAAGGGTGATTATAAAGTTACAGCTATAAGATGGATTTTGGAATTGCTGTTTTGGAATTACAAATTTCATCGCTGTAACGCGCAAGGGATAGCAGCGGAAAGCCCACAGTCTCGTCTTTTTTGACAAGACGAGGACTTATAGCGAATAGCCCGACGCAGCCGAAGTTTACGGAGGCTGGGTTGCGCCCAAAAAAAAATCGGTTCACATTGCTGTAAACCGATTTCCTTCCAAGTTTTTGAGGAATTAACTGTTCATTAATTCTTCGATTTCGTCCACTTCAATTGGGATGTTACGCATCATGTTGAATGGTTCGCCGCTTTCCTGAACGATGATATTGTCCTCCAGACGGATTCCGAAGCCTTCGGCAGGAATATAAATTCCAGGCTCTACGGTGAACACCATATTGGCTTGCATGGGTTCGGTGAGGATTCCGTAATCGTGCGTGTCCAATCCCATGTGGTGCGATGTTCCGTGCATGAAATATTTTTTGTAAGCGGGCCATTCCGGCTTTTCGTTTTGCACGTCGGCTTTGTCAATAAGACCCAAACCTAGCAATTCTGAAGTCATTAATTTCCCCACTTCGATATGATATTGTTTCCAAAGTGTGCCTGTTGTCAGCATTTTGGTCGCTTCATTTTTTACACGTAAAACAGCGTTATATACTTCTTTTTGTCTATGGGTGTACTTCCCTGAAACCGGTATGGTGCGCGACATATCACTGGAATAATTGGCGTATTCAGCCGCCACATCCAGTAAAATTAAATCGCCGGCTTTACATTGTTGGTTGTTTTCGATGTAGTGCAACACGTTGGCATTATTTCCGGAAGCGATAATTGGCGTATACGCAAAACCTCTGGAACGGTTGCGAATGAATTCGTGAATTAGCTCGGCTTCGATTTCGTATTCGGTCACGTTTGGTTTCACGAATGGCAATAATCTTCTAAAACCGAGTTCCGTAATAGTACAGGCTTTTTGGATTAAATCCAATTCTTCGGTCTCTTTTACGGAGCGAAGACGTTGCAATATCGGATTACTTTTTGCAACAGCATGTGCCGGATATTTCTCTTTCCACCATTTTACAAAACGGGCTTCGCGAGTTTCAGTTTCTACTTTAGCGCGGTAATGCTCGTTGGTGTTAATGTAAATCGTGTCAGCATGCGTCATCATCTCGAATAAGACTTTTTCCAATTCCTGCAACCAATACACAGTTCTGATTCCTGTTACTTCAAAAGCACGCTCTTTAGTCAGTTTTTCGCCTTCCCAAATCGCAATATGCTCACTGGTTTCTTTCAAGAAAACCATTTCTCTTTGATGCTCGTAAGGCGCATCCGGGAAAAGCAATAAAATGCTTTCTTCCTGATCTACTCCGCTCAGGTAAAAGATGTCGCGGTGTTGTGCAAATGGTAACGTACTATCTGCCGAAACAGGATATATATCATTAGAATTGAAAACAGCGACGCTATTAGGCTTCATCTGAGCCATGAATTTTGCTCTATTTTTTATAAATAAATCTCGGTCAATTTGATGGTATTTCATTTGTTGATTTTTATTGTTTTTTATGGGATAAGCGTAATTCTTGGAGCGCTAGTATTGGTTTTGACACCATTTCTGGCTTTACTTATTTCATTACACATCGTTTAATATCTTGAATAATCAAAAATACTAACTTTGAGAGAAACGGATGTTAATTACACTATAAAATTTTCAGATAACTATTTTTATGATTAATTTTCCAACTCAAATCAATTTACATGAAAAAAATAGTACTCTTTTCGGCTCTTATTGTACAAAGTGTCTCTTGGGGACAAGTTTCTGCCGAAGCGATTCAGCAAGCATTGGAAGACAAAAAAATAATGGAAAAACAATCTCTTTTTCAAAATGTTGCTTTCGAAAATGTGGGTCCAACGGTGATGAGCGGTAGAGTGGTGGATGTGGATGTAAATCCGGAAAATCCAACCGAGTTTTATGTGGGCTATGCTTCAGGCGGACTTTGGTACACTAATAATAATGGAATGAGTTTTTCGCCAGTTATGGATGCCGCACCTACGCAAAATGTGGGTGATATCGCGATAGACTGGAAACGAGGAACGATTTGGGTAGGAACTGGCGAAGTTAATTCGTCTCGATCGTCTTACGCCGGAATTGGTATTTTGAAATCGGAAGACAAAGGAAAGACTTGGCAAAATATGGGATTGCACGACAGCCATCACATCAGTAGAATCCTGATAAATCCATCAAATCCAGATGAAGTCGTTGTGGGTGCAGTGGGTCATTTGTATTCAAAAAGTGAAGAAAGAGGGATTTATAAAACCACAAATGGCGGAAAAACATGGAGTAAAACTCTTTATATCGATGATGAAACGGGAATTATTGATGTGGCTGTTTCGCCAAAAAATTTCAAGGTTCAATATGCGGCTTCTTGGAGTAAAGACAGAAAGGCATGGGATTTTACAGGAAGTGGCGCTACTTCGGGAATTTACAAAAGTGAGGATGCAGGATTGACATGGAAGCTTTTCACGAATGCTGAAAGCGGATTTCCTGTTGGTGAAGGCGTTGGTCGTATTGGTTTAGCGGTGTATGATGATGAAAACGTATATGCCATTTTGGATAACCAATTCAAAAGACCTTTACAATCCAAAAAAAGCAATTCGTTACCGGTCGCATTTTCTATGCCGGGAGATGAATTCCTGAAATTGCCAAATAAAAGTTTGAATTCTATTTTAAAGAATTACGGTTTAACCGAAAAATACAGAGCAGAAAACATCAAACATTGGGTTCAAAATGGGTATTTGCAACCTAGCGAAGCAGCAAAAGTGGTTCTGGATGCGATAAATAGTTTAGCAGAAACAGAAGTTATTGGAGCCGAAATATACAAGTCAAGTAACGGAGGAAAAAGCTGGACGAAGACCCATCAGGATTTTATCGATGATTTCTTTTATTCGTACGGGTATTATTTCAGTGTTATTTCTGTTGATCCCAATGATGTCAATAAAATTTATTTATCGGGTGTGCCCATTATAAAATCAAATGATGGCGGAAAAACATTTACATCCATTAGCGAAAATAATGTTCACTCAGATCATCACGTAGTTTGGGTGAACCCAAATAAATCAGGGCATTTAATCAATGGAAATGATGGTGGTTTGAATATTTCGTATGATGATGGAGCGCACTGGATAAAAAGTAATTCGCACTCAGTAAGTCAGTTTTATTCAGTAAATGTAGATGAGCAAGAACCGTATAATATTTATGGCGGGATGCAGGATAACGGGGTTTGGGTTGGACCAAGCACTTACAAATATTCCTCAGAATGGTACCAAACCGGAAAATATCCTTACGAAAATTTGATGGGAGGAGACGGAATGCAGACTCAAATCGACAAAAGAAATCCAAATATTGTTTTTACAGGGTTTCAATTTGGAAATTATTACAGAATTGATCGTGCAAGCAACAAGCGAGAGTATATTTCGCCAAAGCCAAAAAAAGACGAAAAACCATTTCGATTCAATTGGCAAACGCCTATTTTATTATCTTCACACAATCAGGATATTTTATACATGGGATCTAATTTCTTGCATCGTTCAATGAATCAAGGGGAAACCTGGACGGCTATTTCGGCTGATTTAACACAAGGAGCAAAAGAAGGAAATGTTGCTTTTGGAACAATCGCTGCTATTAGTGAAAGTACTTTGCAGTTTGGGTTACTCTATACAGGAAGTGACGATGGATTGATTCATGTTTCGAAAGACGGCGGGGCGACTTGGAACAAGATTTCGGGAAATATGCCCCAAAACCGCTGGGTTTCGAGAGTAGTGGCTTCGGCACATAAGAAAGAAAGAGTGTACGCGACTTTGAACGGATATCGAAATGATGATTTCACCAGTTATGTTTACATGTCAGATGATTTTGGTCAAACCTGGAAAAATATAGCCAATAATTTGCCTGCAAGTCCAGTGAATGTAATCGTGGAGGATAATGTCAACGAGAATGTTTTATATGTGGGAACGGATAACGGCTTGTATGTTTCATTAAACAAAGGAACATCTTGGGATGATTTTTCTAACGGAATTCCAAACGTGGCGGTTCACGATCTAGTAATTCAAAAGAAAGCAAAAGATTTAGTGGTAGGAACTCACGGTCGTTCGGTGTATAAAGTCAATTTGGATCAAGTGCAACAATTGAATGATAAAGTTGTAGCGGAAAATCTTTATATTTTTGAACTTAAAAAGATAAAAAAAGCAAAAGAATGGGGAAATAGCTGGAGTTCTTGGGCTAAAGCTGCGGAGCCAAAAGCGGAGATTTGGTTTTATTCGAATGGAGATGCAGAGGTGCTGCTGCAAATTGAAAACAGCTTGAAAGAAGTCGTTTATTCTCAGAAAGTGAAAGCTTTAAAAGGATTAAACAAACACGTTTATGATCTTTCTATAACGAAGGCAACCGCTGATAATTGGAAAAATAAAGACAAAAAACTAAAATTGGAAACAGCCAAAAATGGCAACTATTACCTTCCAGTTTCAGTGAATAAAATAAGTATTCAAAAAGGAAAAGAGAAGGTTGTTACTGATCTTGAAATTATTGAATCGAAATAAACAGTCATTTTATTTTAAAAACAAAAAACACGATTTCATTTGAAATCGTGTTTTTTTATGGTTGTTACTTTGTTTAAAACTGAGCAGCTTCAGTAGAGTCTTTCATTGCAGTTGTAGAAGATTTTCCAATTGTCACAGTATTTTGTACCGCGTCAAAATAAGATGTCCCTACAAAACCTTGGTGTTTTACCGCTTTGAAACCGTGTTTTTGCAAAGCAAATTCTCTCTCCTGCAATTCAGAATAGCCAGCCATTCCTCTTTCTTTATATGCTTTAGACAATTCGAACATGCTGGTATTTAATGCATGGAATCCAGCTAAAGTGATGAATTGGAATTTGTATCCCATTGCCGCAAGATCTTCTCTGAACGTTTCCATTTCAGCTACTGATAATTTTGCAGCCCAATTGAAAGAAGGCGAACAGTTATACGCTAACATTTTTCCTGGAAATTTTGCGTGAATTCCTTCAGCAAATTTTCTTGCGTAATCAAGATCCGGGTTGCTGGTTTCCATCCAAATTAAATCAGCATAAGGTGCATAACTCAATCCTCTGTCAATTCCTTGCTCTACTCCACAATTTACATAGAAAAAACCTTCTCCAGTTTTTTCACCCGTGATGAATTTAGCATCTCGTGGGTCAATATCGCTAGTCAATAAGTTAGCTGCATCCGCATCTGTGCGGGCAACCACAATTGTTGGTGTTCCCATTACATCAGCTGCCAAACGTGCTGCGATCAATTTATTGATGGCTTCTTGAGTAGGAACCAATACTTTTCCGCCTAAGTGTCCGCATTTTTTTGCAGAGCTCAATTGATCCTCAAAGTGAACTCCGGCTGCTCCCGCTTCAATCATCGCTTTCATTAATTCGAAAGCATTCAGGTTTCCTCCGAAACCAGCCTCTGCATCTGCTACAATAGGAACCAGATATTCTTTTTTGTCAGCAGTTCCGTTTACTACTTGTATTTGGTCTGCTCTCAAAAGTGCATTATTGATACGTTTTACTACCAATGGAACACTGTTAGCAGGATATAAAGATTGGTCAGGATACATTTCACCAGCTACATTTGCATCAGCAGCAACCTGCCATCCGCTCAAATAAATAGCATCCAATCCTGCTTCTACTTCTTGAATGGCTTGGTTTCCGGTAAGCGCGCCAAGTCCGGCTACAAAATCCTGAGCGTTTAGTTTGTTCCATAAATTATTGGCTCCAATTCTGGCAACGCTATGTTCTATTTGATAAGAACCTTGCAATTTCACCACTTCTTCAGCGGTGTACGGTCGCTCAATACCATTCCATCTTGGGTTCGTAATCCAGTCGGTAACTAATTCTTGAATTCTTGTTTCTGTAGTTTTCATAGTGTTTATAAAGGTTTAATGGTCTTTAATAATTTTTTACTGATATTGATTTTATTGCAATTGATTTTTTAAATGTATTTGTATCCAGGAATCGTCAAAAATTCGATAAAATTGTCGTTCACGACCAGAATGTCTAATAATTGTTCGGCTAGTCTGTATTTTTGTTTTTCATGATTTTCATATCCAACTAGCTTTCTGATTTTTTCAAATTCTTCCATGGCTAATCGGTGATAATATTTTTCATTTAACACTTTTTGATTGTCTAAAACCACTCCGTTTTGAAGCCATTGCCACAATTGTGATCTCGAAATCTCAGCAGTAGCGGCATCTTCCATTAAATTGTGCAACGCCGCGGCGCCCTGACCGTTAAGCCATGAAGCGATATATAAAACCGAAATACTGATATTTTTTCGAACGCCTTCTTCGGTAATAGTTCCTTTTGGAGTTTCGAGTAAATCGCTTTCGGCAACGTGTACGTCTTCTCTTTTTACATGAATCTGATTTTTGGTCGGCATGTATTTATCGAATACCTTCATGGCCAGCGAAACCAAATCGGGGTGCGCGACCCAAGTTCCATCATGTCCATTTTTAACCTCACGTTCCTTGTCGGCAATTACTTTGTCGAAAGCTGTTTTGTTGGCTTCTTCATTATTTTTTATCGGAATTTGAGCGGCCATTCCACCTATTGCATGAATGTTTCGTTTGTGGCATCTTTGAATAACTAATTGTGAATACGCACTCATAAATGGTGCAGTCATGGTCACTTGATCTCGGTTTGGAACGATGAAAGCCGGGTTTTTTCTTAGTTTTTTGATGTACGAAAAAATATAATCCCATCGCCCGCAATTAAGACCTACGATATGATCTTTCAGTTCAAAAATGATTTCGTCTAATTGAAAACTGGCAGTTATCGTCTCGATTAAAACTGTTGCTTTGAATGTTCCGTTTTTTACTCCCAAATATTCTTGCGTGAATTCGAAAACTTTATTCCACCACCTCGCTTCCAAATAATGTTCTAATTTTGGAATATAAAAATACGGTGCCGTTCCATCTTCAATAAGTTGCTTGTGATTATGAAAAGCATACAAACCAAAGTCAACTAATGAACCAGAAGCTTGTTCTCCGTCAATCAAAATATTTTTCTCAGGTAGATGCAATCCTCTTGGACGAACAAGCAGTACAGCAGTTTTATCGTTTAGGCTGTACTTCTTGTTTTTTAAGGGGTCTTCCAGAGTAATGGTTTTATTCACCGCGTCTTTTAGATTTTGTTGCCCCGTCATTAAATTGCTCCATGTTGGTGAAGTGCTGTCTTCAAAATCAGCCATGAAGGTTTTTGCACCCGAATTCAATGCGTTGATCACCATTTTTCGGTCTACTGGTCCGGTTATTTCGACTCGTCGATCTAGTAAATCTTCAGGAGTTTTAGCAGCTTCCCAGTTGCTCTCTCTGATGGTTTTTGTTTCAGCAGGAAAAGTGGGTAATGCACCTTGATCAAATAAAACTTGTTGCTTTTTTCGTTCCTCTAAAAGCGCTAGTCTTTTTTCATTAAAATTTTCATGAAGTAGAGACAAAAAAGTCATTGCTTCGTCAGTTAAGATTTCCGGGTAATACTCGGTGGTTTCTTCTGAAAAATTTAACAAATTTTTCGAATATACTTCTTTAAAATCCATTTTAAAACGTATTTAATTTAACAATAATGAATGTTTGTTGATAATTTGTGATTGTTTAACAGTGCAATGATACAAAAAGTTTTTTACTAAACAAGCGAACGTACGCTAAAAAGTAAAAATATTTTTTTTGGCTTAAATATTTTTTAGCATATCTTTGAGATATGAACATAGAAAAGGATTATATCAAGTTGATTTTTGGATTAAAACTTAAGCAGGCACGTACGAATAAGAATCTGTCTTTATTTGGGTTGGCAAAAATAACGGAGCTTTCAAAATCGTATTTGAACGAAATTGAAAAAGGTAAAAAGTATCCCAAAACGGATAAAATCATTCTACTGTCTGAAAAGCTGGATGTTTCTTATGACAATATGGTTTCATTAAAACTGGATAATAATTTGGCGCCCATTGGAGAAATCCTAAAATCGGGCATCTTAAAAGAGATTCCGCTCGAGATTTTTGGGATTCAGGAAAATGACCTTATTGATATTATTGCGAACGCTCCTGCAAAAGTCAATGCGTTTATAAGTACAATTATTGAGATTGCGCAACACTATAATTTGACCAGAGAGAGTTTCTTTTTGGCTTCGTTGCGCTCGTATCAAGAAGCGCACACGAATTATTTTGAAGATTTAGAGCAAAAGGTTTTGCAGTTTTCCAAAGCGTTTCATGTAAATATTGACACCAAAATTTCGATCGAAGAACTCACTGCGATATTAATTGAAGAATATGGCTACACGATAAAAGAACTCGTTTTTTCTGAACAAGAACAATTGGGGGATTTGAGATCGATTTTTGTGCCAAAAAGCAAGACATTGTTACTTTCATTAGACATTGACGAACCCCAAAAAGCATTTATTCTAGCCAAAGAAATAGCCTATAATTATCTTGAGATTACCGATAGGTTGTATACGTTCAGTTGGATTAAATTTGATAATTTTGACCAAGTTTTGAATAATTTTTACGCTTCATACTTTGCGGGAGCATTGCTTATTCCGAGACAAAAACTGATAGACGAACTGAATTTATTTTTGTCAAAAACAAATCCGAAACCACATGAAATGATTGCTTTGATGAGCGGGTTTAATGTTTCTCCGGAATCGTTTTATCAAAGATTGACTAACATTTTACCAAAAGATTTTCAGCTGAAAAACCTCTTTTTTCTACGACTGTCTCATCAAAAAGGAACGGACACCTATCAAATAAAGAAAGAATTACACATCACCAATCAGCAAGAGCCGCATGCGAATGAAATGAATGAGCATTACTGCCGAAGATGGGTTTCTATACGCACAATTGAGGAGTCTTTGAAGCAAAATAAAAACCACTTTTTTGATGCACAAATCTCCAGTTATGAAAACAGTAAAAATGAATATCTTGTTTTTTCGTCCGCAACACCGGATCCGTTTAAGGTAGATTGTATCCGCAGTATTTCGGTAGGTATATTGATTACGCCGGGAATGAAGAAAAAATTTAAGTTTATCGAAAATAATTCTCTTAAGAAACAGATTGTTGGGGTTACCTGTGAAACCTGTGCGGTTAAGAATTGTTTGGAAAGAGCTTCGCCGCCAATTCAATTGGAGCAAAAAATGCGCCATGAAAACACGGATTCAATCGTGCAGCAATACATGACAAAATTCAGTTAAGTAAATAATATCTTTTAAGAGAAAAGCAGCGAAAGTTCAACTGTAAATTTTATTCGTTTAACGGATAAAAAAAATAGTGTAAATTCCTATTTTAATCATAAAATTTTTGCTTAAAAAAGTAAAATTTAGGAGTTTGATGACAATTTATTTAAGACTGTAAAAATAGTTTTTATTAAACTTTTAGGAATTTGAAATTTAATTATGACCAAAATTATCGATATTATAAATTTAGCAGGATTTTTTAAGTATTATTGTTATTCCGCGGATTGGTTTAATTTCATAATTATATACTTTTGTTTAACTAAACCACAAGTTTTTAGCATCTTAAGTATTGATTGTTAGCGAATTGTAGAGTTGTAGGGATTAACACTTTAAAATCATTATAAATTATAGCGAAAAGGTTGTAGTTCATCACTAATTGCTCTATTTTTGTATGATTTTTAAATTAATTCACTCAAATTCCTATGGCAAAATCTGCATTATTAAAGTCATCGATAGCAAAAAAAGTCGCTATGGCGCTTTCTGGACTTTTCTTAATTTTATTTTTAGCACAACATTTTTTTATAAACAGTACCTCGGTTTTTAGTCCTGATACTTTTAACTCTATTTCTCATTTTATGGGAAATAATCCATTGGTTCAGTTTGTGTTTCAACCAATTCTTATTTTTGGTGTAGTTTTCCACTTTATAATGGGTATCGTTTTGGAAATTAAAAATAACAGTGCAAGACCAATTTCTTATGCAAAGAATAACGGGGCGGCTAACTCTTCTTGGGCTTCCAGAAATATGATTATTTCGGGGGCAGTTGTTTTAGCTTTCTTGGGACTACATTTTTACGATTTCTGGGTTCCTGAAATGGTATATAAATATGTAGAGGTTAATCCGCTTGACGAAACCAGATATTATGCTGAGTTGACGCATAAATTTGAAAGTGGTGTTCGAACGGCAATTTATTGCGTTTCGTTTCTTTTGTTATCGCTACACTTGTGGCACGGTTTTAATTCTTCGTTCCAATCTGTAGGTTTTAATAATAAATATTCAAAATCGTTGCATACATTAGGTTACGCTTTTGCAATTGTAGTTCCTTTTGGATTTATTTTCATTGCATTATTTCATTATTTCAATCATTAATATTCAATTATAAATGGCATTAGATTCAAAAATTCCAGAAGGTTCAATTTCGGACAAATGGACAAATTATAAAGATCATATTAATTTAGTAAACCCTGCTAACAAACGTAATTTAGACATTATTGTTGTTGGTACAGGTTTAGCTGGAGGTTCGGCTGCTGCAACGTTGGCAGAGTTAGGATATAACGTAAAAGCATTTTGTTTTCAAGATTCACCGCGTCGTGCGCACTCGATTGCTGCACAAGGGGGAATTAACGCTGCAAAAAATTATCAAGGAGATGGAGATTCAACGTTCCGTTTGTTTTATGATACTGTAAAAGGAGGCGATTATCGCGCTCGTGAAGCAAACGTTCACCGTCTTGCTGAGGTATCTACCAATATTATTGACCAGTGTGTGGCTCAAGGTGTACCTTTTGCCCGTGAATATGGCGGATTACTTGACAACCGTTCTTTTGGAGGTACATTAGTTTCTAGAACTTTTTATGCCAAAGGACAAACAGGACAACAATTATTATTAGGGGCGTATTCAGCAATGAACCGCCAAATAGGTCGTGGAAAAATAAAAATGCACAACCGTCACGAAATGCTGGATTTAGTAATCGTAAACGGTAAAGCAAGAGGAATTATAGCGCGCAACTTGGTTACAGGAGAAATCGAAAGACACTCTGCTCACGCTGTAGTTATTGCTTCCGGAGGTTACGGGAACGTTTTTTTCCTTTCAACCAATGCGATGGGAAGTAACGTAACTGCAGCTTGGAAAATTCACAAAAGAGGGGCGTATTTTGCCAATCCTTGTTACACACAAATTCACCCAACTTGTATTCCGGTTTCTGGAGATCATCAAGCAAAATTGACGCTAATGTCAGAATCCTTGCGTAATGATGGACGTATTTGGGTTCCTGCAAAATTAGAAGATGCAAAAGCGATTAGAGATGGAAAATTAAAACCAACTCAAATTGCAGAAGCTGATAGAGATTATTATTTAGAAAGAAGATATCCTGCTTTTGGAAATTTAGTACCTAGAGATATTGCTTCTCGTGCGGCTAAAGAAAGATGTGATGCTGGTTATGGTGTTAACAAAACAGGAGAAGCTGTTTATCTTGATTTTGCTGCTGCAATTGAAAGATACGGAGTGGATCAAGCAAGATTAAAGCATTTAGACGAAAATGATAACGCATTGGTTATTAAATTAGGAACAGAAGTTGTGGCTAATAAATACGGTAACTTGTTCCAGATGTATGAGAAAATTGTGGATGAGAATCCATATTCAACTCCTATGATGATTTATCCAGCCGTGCATTACACGATGGGAGGAACTTGGGTTGATTATAACTTACAAACTACAATCCCTGGTTGTTTCTCTATTGGAGAATCTAACTTTTCAGACCACGGAGCGAACAGATTGGGAGCTTCTGCACTGATGCAAGGTTTGGCAGATGGATATTTTGTTCTTCCTTACACTATTGGAGATTATTTAGCACCGGATATTAAAATGGGTACAATCTCTACTGATTCTCCAGAATTTGAACAAGCGGAGAATAATGTTAAGCACCAGATTGAGGCTTTAATGAATAACGGAGGTTCTAAACCAGCGGATTATTTCCATAAGAAATTAGGAAAAATCATGTGGGATAAAGTTGGAATGGCGCGTAATGCTGAAGGTTTAACTGAAGCACAAAGTGAAATTGCAGCAATTAGAGAAGAATTTTATAAAGAGGTAAAAATTCCTGGAACAGCGGACAGTTTTAACCCGGAGTTGGCTAAAGCACTTCGTATTGCTGATTTCCTTGAATTAGGTGAGTTGTTTGCCAAAGATGCCCTACATAGAAATGAATCTTGTGGAGGTCACTTCCGTGAAGAATATCAAACACCGGAAGGTGAAGCACAACGTGACGACGAAAACTTTGCATATGTTGCAGCATGGGAATACAAAGGTAATCCTAGCGATGCAGTATTGCATAAAGAAGAGTTGAAGTTCGAAAATGTTAAACTAGTTCAAAGAAGTTATAAATAATTTAGTCTAATGTCTAACGTCTTAAAGTCAAACGGCTCCATGTCAATCGACTTTCGACTTTCGGCTTTATGACTTTCAAACTTAAAATATGAAACTCACATTAAAAATATGGCGTCAGAAAAATGCCGCCTCAGAAGGAAAAATAGTTGAATATCCAATTGATGGAATTGAACCAGATATGTCTTTTCTTGAAATGCTTGACATTTTGAATGATGAATTAATCGTAAAAGGAGAGGATACTGTTGCTTTTGACCATGATTGTCGCGAAGGAATTTGCGGAATGTGTTCATTATACATCAATGGTGAAGCGCATGGACCTGATCGTCTGGTTACAACATGTCAATTGCACATGCGCAAATTTAAAGATGGCGATACTATTTTTATCGAACCTTTTAGAGCAAAAGCATTCCCTGTAATAAAAGATTTAGTGGTTGACAGAGGCGCATTTGATAGAATCCAGCAATCTGGTGGTTTTATTTCTGTGAACACATCTGGAAACACTATTGACGCCAATACAATTCCTATTCCTAAGCATGATGCGGACAGAGCTTTTGATGCAGCAACATGTATTGGTTGTGGAGCTTGTGTGGCGAGTTGTAAAAACTCCTCAGCTATGTTATTTGTTGCTGCGAAAGTGTCTCAGTTTGCCTTATTACCGCAAGGAAAAGTGGAAGCTACTGACCGTGTGTTGAACATGGTAAGCCAAATGGATGCAGAAGGATTTGGTAATTGTACCAATACTGGAGCTTGTGAAGTAGAATGTCCAAAAGGAATTTCTCTTGAAAATATTGCAAGAATGAATAGAGAATATTTATCTGCAAGTTTGAAAGGGTAATCACATGGTCTTAATATCCAAAGTTTACGGTCGAAAGATTAGATAATAATTCAAAACGCATTCAATATTAAAATTGAATGCGTTTTTTTTATTTAAAAATGGTCTGTTTTAAAGTTTTTAGTCTTTCCATCCCCAAGGAGCCGGCGGTGATGCTATCGTTTTTGTCAAATCAAATTTCACAGTAAACAATCGGTCTGATCCAATGCGCCTTAGATTGTATGTAAAAGAAGTTTCGTCTAAAGTAATCCACCAGACATTTGCAGCAGCGTTTGGAATAAGATTACTGGTTTCTTGATCTGCCGGAAAAAACTGAAGCATCGGTGATCCGGAATTTGTGGTTGTCCCACCGTATTGTGTCACCTTATCTTCGGAGCCATCTTCGTGACGATGGTCATGTTTCAATTGAATAGGGTCATTTTTGTACGTCAATACCCAAGTTCTTGATTTGTCGTCTCCGACAAAAAACGGAATCCGAATCGTGTTTTTGTCGCAATTACTAACATGCATTACCATTTTTTTCTCTCTAAAAGTATTATCAGAAGCGCCTTCTTTGACTTCTCCTATAAATGATTTGCCGCATTGTTTTTGCAGGTTTTCCCAAAATTGTTTCGCGCCTGATTTTTCCTGGCCGTAAATCAAAAAAGAGCACAACAGTGCATATACAAGAAGTATCTTTTTCATAAAGTTCTTTTTTTTGCTAATATAATGAACTTATGGTGTTGTGATATTTCTTATTTTTATAAAAAATAAAAAAATGAAAGTCATCCTGATTCAAGCTTCTTTAATTTGGGAAAACCCAAAAGCCAACCGAAATTATTTCGAGGCAAAAATTAATGAAATCACTTTAGCAGTTGATTTAATTGTATTGCCGGAAATGTTTAGCAGCGGTTTTACGATGAATCCTGAACATGTCGCTGAATCTATGCAAGGCGAAACGATAACGTGGCTGACAGTTTTGGCGAAAGCCAGAAACTTTGCTATTACTGGAAGTTTAGTTATAGAAGAAAACGGGAATTTTTACAATAGATTAGTATTTGTGTTTCCTTCCGGAGAAATTCAGTTTTATGATAAAAGGCATTTGTTTACTTTGGCTGGCGAAGACAAAGTCTACACAAGTGGTGACCAAAAGATAGTTGTGGACTACTTAGGATGGAAAATTTGTCCGTTGATTTGTTATGATTTACGTTTTCCTGCTTTTTCAAGAAATTCAGAGGACTATGACGTGTTGATTTATGTGGCGAGTTGGCCAAAAATAAGAACTAATGCTTGGGATGCTTTATTGAAAGCACGAGCGATAGAAAACATGAGTTATGCGATTGGAGTCAACAGAATCGGTACTGACGCAAATGGCTATGAATACATTGGCCATTCACAAGCAATCGATTTTCTTGGAAATTATATTCAAATTCCATTAGAGACGGAAGGTTTATTTCCGGTAGAATTAGATAAGCAAAAAATGTTGGAAACCCGACTAAAATTAGGTTTTTTGAACGATAGAGATTTTTTTGAAATAGAAAACAGATAGTTTTTAATTCTTCTTGTCGGTTTTCTTTTTAGGTTCCGGGATGTACGGAAGACTCAAATCAAATGTTTGATTCACATCCCAATTTGCACGAACATCAATTTCTTTGGAAAAATAGAGCACCGCTTCGGCCTGGCGTTTTTTAAGGTAATTACCGGAATCCCATTCGTTATTTTTATTGGTGTCATAAATAATTCGCAGGGTGTACAGCTCGGGGTCAATTAAATTAAAGTTTATTGTGGTGTTTTCTTGGGTGAATTCAGTAGCTAAAACATCCCCTTTTGCATTCGTGAGCTCAACAATGACCGGGAATTGTTTTACATTTTGCAACAGCACGGTAAGATTCCCATAATCAGCAGTATTGTTAGTGTTTAATTTATACGTTAAAGTGTCGTTTGTTTGTTCAAAAAAGTCAGTTAATGCCCCGGGTAAAATTTTAAAAGTATAACTTTCTGATGGTTCTTTTTTAAAATCAAAATACAATTTTTGATTAAATTCATCGTATTCAGTAGTAAAAGGCACTTCTGTTTTTGCATTATTGGTCAGATTTATTTTTGAATTTTGGAAACTGATTAACGGAGTTTTGCTCTCTAAAGTAAACCGGTCTCGAAATTTCAAATCGTTTGTTTGTATGGCTGAAATACTCAACGTGTCCTTTTTTTGGTCTTTTATTTTAAAAGTGAAATTGGTTGCGTACTGGTCTTTGGCGACAGCCAAATTTAGCGAATCAGCTTTAATAGGTTTATACCAGATTTGAAGGGAATCCTTTTTTGGAAATTTAGTAATGACAGATGACAGAATATCGTTGTTGTTTTTTAAAATTATTTTTGGTCTTGCAGCAGCAGAATTTATTTTGCCTTCAAATCCAATGAGCAATCGGTTTCCGGATGCTTGACTTGGTTTGAAAGTTTTAAAAGGAAGGGTTTCTCTAAACAACTCTATTTCGTAAAGCGTATCATTTGGAATAGTAATAAAGCCTTTGCTAAACCCAATTTTGTCTGTTTTTGGATTGTATTTATTGTTGCTGTTGTAGTCTTTCATGGCTACGAGAAGGTATTTTCCAGCTTTTAAGTTGTTTAAACGAAATGTTGTCAAACTGTCCAAAGTGTTGGTAACGTATCTTGGATTTTGGGTATAAATAATAGAGTCTTTAAAGCTATCATTCACCTCGTAAAGCATGACGGAAACGAATGGTTCGACTTCTTTATCATAAGCGCTTTTTACTGATCCGCCAAGGCTCAAAGAGTCAATATAGTCACCAGTTGAAAATACATATTGGAATTGATTCAAAGGATTTCCTTCATTGTTGTCAGCAATACTTTGTCCAAAATTAAAGCTGTACGTTGTATTAGGTTGAAGCGTGTCTTTTATCGTGATCGAAATCGTTTTACTTGCCGTTGTTGGTAAAATTAGCGGCTCATTTTTCATAGGTGGTGAAATAATCAACTGTTTATTTAGGTTTTTCAGTTTAATATTTTCATCAAATACCAACTTGATTTCATTTCCTTCGAAGTTAGTGCTGAAGTTTTTTGGGAAACTCATTTTCAAAACAGGGGCGATGGTATCCTTCAATCCGCCAGTGATAGAACCTCTTTTGGCGCAACCTGCAGCAATAAAAAGCAATACGAACAGGGCGTATTTTAAATTGTTTTTTAACATATCAATTCTAAATTAGAATTTACAAAATAACAATTATAATTCGTGCGATTGGTATTTTTTATCGAATTATTATGAGGGGTTTGATGCAACTTATCTTTTATCAGGGCAGTTGTTTTTTCTTTTTAATGTTTAATTTTACGTCAAACAAATTTTATTGCAGTTAGTGTGCTTTATGAATTTGAAACCAACGTTGAATTAATAGTGTAAATGATGAGAAAAATAGAACATATTGGGATTGCGGTTAAGGATTTAGAAGTTTCTAATGTAGTTTTTGAAAAACTCTTTGGCGCTCCGGCTTACAAATTTGAAGATGTAGAAACGGAAGGAGTCACTACCTCTTTTTTTATGAATGGACCAAATAAAATTGAGCTTTTGGCGGCAACTAACCCAGAAAGTCCTATCGCTAAGTTTTTAGAAAAAAAAGGAGAAGGAATTCATCATATTGCTTTTGATGTTGAGGATATTGTTTCAGAAATAGCACGTTTGAAAAAAGAAGGATTTATAGTTTTGAATGAGACTCCAAAAAAAGGTGCTGATAATAAGTTAATTGCATTTTTGCATCCTAAAAGCACCAATGGTGTCTTAATTGAATTGTGTCAGGAAATAAAATAATTTAAATATAGACATCAAGGTAGTATGTTAGTAGTCAGTTGATTTCTGTGGAAAATAAGTTAATAATTGAACTATCTTAAAATCTAAGTCCAAAATATTTGGAGCAAATGAAAAATAGTGGTAATATTGCAAACTCTAAACCGGTCCTATAGCTCAGCTGGTTAGAGCACCTGACTCATAATCAGGTGGTCCCTGGTTCGAGCCCAGGTGGGACCACATTAAAGAAAAATCTTTCAAATTTTTGAAAGATTTTTTTATTTACAGTAGGCTTAAGCGCTTTTTTTATCAAAAAAGATGCTTTTATTAAGAGTAATGTTGTTTTTGTTAGAACTATGTGTTTATTTTACAGAAAATTCTATGTTACTGAAAATTAATCAGTAAGAATAATTTCTCTTTTATTTTGCAAAATTTATGAAGTTTTTTAAAATCGTTTTTTTTTCCTTAATGATTTTTGTAATAGGCATTTCTAATGCTTTTGCAGCCAATCAAGCGCCGCCTTCTCCAGTTGGAAGAAGAAGGCCACCTCCGCCTCCTGGATTACCTATTGATGAAAATATTTTAATACTGATGTTGATTGCTTTGTTGCTTGGAATTTACGTCATTTATAGCTTTAGTTTAAAACAAAAAACTCCAATTTAAATTGGAGTTTTTTGTTTTAAAGAATAGAATTGTTATTTGTTGGCATACAATCGGGAAACATATTTTCCAATTACATCAAATTCAAGGTTAATTTTTGTGCCAACTTCAAAATTTTTGAAATTAGTATGTTCATGCGTGTAAGGGATAATCGCTACGCTAAATTGATTTTTCGCTGAGTTTACCACTGTTAAGCTTATTCCATTAACTGTAATTGACCCTTTTTCGATGGTAATGTTGTTCAGGCTTTCGTCGTATTCAAATGTGTACAACCAGCTTCCGTCAGTTGCTTCGGCAGTGATGCAAATTCCTGTTTGATCAACATGACCTTGGACTATGTGCCCGTCAAGTCTGTCGCCTAATTTCATTGCTCTTTCCAAGTTAACGCTGTCGCCAACTTTCCAATCCGATAAATTTGTTTTTTTTATCGTTTCTCCTATGGCAGTTACGGTGTACGAGCTGTCTTCTATAGCAACAACAGTGAGACATATCCCGTTATGAGCGACACTTTGATCTATTTGAAGTTCGCTGGTAATTGATGAATTCATTGTGATATGCACGTTAGTGTTCTCTTTTTTTATTTCTTGGATGGTGCCAAGGGTTTCTATGATTCCTGTAAACATTTCTTGTTTTATTTTACTAAATTTGCACTTCAAAATTAGCAATAAATAACGGTATGTCATGATGAAAAAAGCAGAAAATATAATCGTAGGAATTTCTATTGGAGATTTAAACGGTATTGGAAGCGAGGTTGTTTTAAAAACATTCGAGGATGCTCGAATGTTAGAATTGTGTACTCCTGTTATCTTTGCGAATGTGAAGTTGTTGTCCTTTGTAAAAAAAAGTTTTCAATCAACTTCCTTGCTGCACGGTATTGATAAACTGGATCAAATTGTTCCTGGAAAAATTAATGTCTTGAATGTTTGGCGCGAAGGAGTTGATTTGAGTCCGGGTGTAAGTGATCCAAAAGCGGGAGAATATGCAATAAAATCCTTTGTTGCTGCAACCAAAGCTTTAAAGGACGGACTTGTCGATGCGTTAGTAACTGCGCCAATAAACAAATACAATATTCAATCTGAGGAATTTAAGTTTCCTGGACATACGGATTATTTAGACCAAGAATTAGAGGGAAATGCACTTATGTTGATGGTTCAGGATAATTTGAGAGTAGGGTTAATGACGGATCATATTCCTTTAAGCGAAGTGGCTTCTCATCTTACGGAAGAATTGATTAAGAAAAAAATTGAAACAGTCAAACAGTCTTTGATTCAGGATTTCAGTATTAATAAGCCTAAAATTGCGGTGCTGGGGTTAAATCCGCATTGTGGCGACGGTGGTGTTATTGGTACAGAGGATGATTTGATACTAAAACCGGCTTTAAAAAAGATATTTGATAAAGGAACTATGGTTTTTGGGCCTTTTCCAGCAGATGGCTTTTTTGGTAATAACCAATACGATAATTATGATGCGGTTATCGCTATCTATCACGATCAGGGATTGATTCCTTTTAAAACATTATCTTTTGGTAAGGGAGTAAATTACACTGCGGGTTTAAATAAAATTAGAACCTCACCTGACCATGGTACCGCTTACGATATAGCGGGCAAAGGGATAGCGGATTTCAACTCGTTCAAAGAGGCGGTATATCTGGCGATAGATATTTACCATTCAAGAAATCAATATGCCGAAATCAGTGCAAAACCATTGAAAACAAAAGAAAAGCAGTTGTGAACAAAAAAAAGTGAATAACATTATTAGATTTGCAATAATTTTATATCTTTGCACTCCCGAAGTTTAGGGGCAAATTGTTGTTGAAATGAAGAACACAAAAGAATATTTAATTCCTTTTATAGGATTAAAGCTAGGGAAACATCATTTTGAGTATCAAATCAGTAATGCGTTCTTTGAAATCTTTGATTATATCGAATATCAAGATTCAAATATCAAAGTAAATGTAGTTTTAGAGAAAAAAAGTACGCTGTTAGAGTTGAATTTTAAGCATAAAGGTACCGTAAATGTACCTTGTGATCTTACCAGTGAAGATTTCGATCTGCCAATAAAAGGTAAGATGAAATTAGTAGTTCGTTTTGGTGAAGAATATAATAATGACAATGAGGAATTATTGATTTTACCTCATGGGGAGTTTGAGATAGATATTGCACAATATATCTATGAAATGATTGTGTTATCAGTCCCTCTAAGACGGGTTCATCCCGGTATAAAAGACGGAAGCTTAAAAACAGAAGCTTTGACTAAGCTCAATGAACTTACAATCAAGGAAGAAAAAGTAGAAAATAAAGAAGAAGAAAATATTGACCCGCGATGGGACAAATTAAAGCAACTATTAACGGATAAATAATATAGTAAAATGGCGCATCCTAAGAGAAAAATCTCCAAAACAAGAAGAGATAAAAGAAGAACACATTACAAAGCTACCGTAGCACAAATCGCTACTTGTCCTATCACTGGAGAAGCACATTTATACCACAGAGCGTATTGGCATGAAGGTAAAATGTATTACAGAGGGCAAGTTGTTATAGATAAGTCTGTAGCTGTTGCTTAATACATTTTTGTAAATGATATTCGAACTCTCACATCGTGAGAGTTTTTTTGTTGTCTATAATTTAATTAAATAAGAAGTTCCAAATCAAAGAGAATGGAATTTTTTTTGTAATTTTCAAGTCTTTTAAAAAATTTCAAATGGGAACATTTGACAAGAAATAAACGCATACGATGAATACAATCACAGCCGCAATAACCGCTGTTGGAGCCTACGTTCCAGACTTTGTACTAACGAACAAAGCGCTCGAAGCTATGGTTGATACCAATGACGAGTGGATCACCTCTCGTACAGGAATAAAAGAAAGAAGAATCCTTAAAGATGAAGACAAGGGAACTTCTTTTTTGGCTATAAAAGCCGCGCAAGATTTATTAGCTAAAGCGAATATAGATCCCTTGGAAATAGATTTATTGATAATGGCAACCGCAACACCGGATATGCCGGTAGCCTCAACAGGAGTATACGTTGCCACTCAAATTGGAGCAACAAATGCTTTTTCTTATGATTTACAGGCTGCATGTTCCAGTTTCTTATTTGGAATGTCAACTGCCGCTGCTTATATAGAATCAGGAAGATATAAGAAAGTACTATTGATTGGAGCTGATAAAATGTCTTCTATCGTTGATTACACTGACAGGTCAACCTGTATAATTTTTGGTGATGGCGCGGGTGCAGTTTTATTTGAACCCAATTATGAAGGTTTAGGATTGCAAGACGAGTACTTACGCAGTGACGGAATTGGCAGAGACTTTTTGAAAATCGACGCCGGTGGATCGCTTCACCCAACTTCTTTTGAAACAGTAAAAGATAACAAACACAATATTATCCAAGACGGTAAAACAGTGTTTAAATATGCAGTGACCAATATGGCAGATTCAAGCGAATTAATTTTGAAAAGAAATAATTTGACGAATGAAGATGTAGATTGGTTGGTTCCTCATCAGGCCAACAAACGTATTATTGATGCTACTGCCAACAGAATGAATTTAGAAGATTCGAAGGTTTTAATGAACATCGAAAAATACGGAAATACCACATCTGCAACTTTACCATTAGTACTCAGCGATTTCGAACATTTATTAAAAAAAGGAGACACGATAATTTTGGCCGCTTTTGGAGGTGGATTCACATGGGGATCTATTTATCTAAAATGGGCATACGATAAAAAATAAATTTAAACTAAAAACAAATAATTATGGATTTAAAAGAAATTCAAAATCTAATCAAGTTTGTAGCAAATTCAGGAGTTGCAGAAGTTAAGTTAGAGATGGATGATGTGAAAATCACTATCAGAACAACTTTAGAAGGGAATGTAACAGAAACCACGTATGTTCAACAAATGCCTGCTCAAGCAACACTTCAACAAGCGGTAGCGCCACAGCAAATTGCACCGGTGGCAGCTGCACCCGAAGTTCCAGTAGTAGAAAATTCTCATTACATTACTATAAAATCACCAATCATTGGAACCTTTTATAGAAAACCATCTCCGGATAAACCAATGTTTGTTGAAGTAGGTAAAACAATTGCTCAAGGTGACGTTCTTTGTGTGATCGAAGCCATGAAATTATTTAATGAAATTGAATCTGAAGTTTCTGGTAAAATTGTGAAAATACTGGTTGATGATATGTCACCAGTTGAATTTGACCAACCTTTATTCTTAGTAGATCCGTCATAATATTTTTGAGATTCCGATAGTCAAAATTCCAATTCCAAATTGAATTTTGACTATTGGAATTTTAAATTTTAAATTTAAAATAAGATGTTTAAAAAAATATTAATTGCAAATAGAGGGGAAATTGCGTTACGCGTAATTAGAACATGTAAGGAAATGGGGATCAAAACAGTAGCTGTTTATTCTACTGCTGATGCCGAAAGTCTTCATGTAAAGTTTGCTGACGAAGCGGTTTGTATAGGGCCTCCTCCAAGCAACTTATCCTATTTAAAAATGTCAAATATTATTGCCGCTGCCGAAATTACAAACGCAGATGCAATACATCCAGGATACGGATTCCTTTCTGAAAATTCTAAATTTTCAAAAATTTGTCAGGAACATGGGATCAAATTTATTGGAGCATCTCCAGAGATGATTGATAGGATGGGAGACAAAGCCTCTGCAAAATCAACTATGATTGAAGCAGGAGTTCCTTGCGTTCCTGGTTCAGTAGGTATTTTAGAGTCATATGATCAAGCCTTGCAATTATCAAGAGATTTTGGTTATCCAGTAATGCTGAAAGCAACTGCTGGTGGTGGTGGAAAAGGGATGCGTGCCGTTTGGAAAGAAGAGGAATTGTTAAAAGCATGGGAAGGTGCACGTCAGGAATCCGCAGCTGCTTTTGGGAATGACGGAATGTATTTGGAGAAATTAATTGAAGAGCCTCGTCATATTGAAATTCAAGTTATAGGCGATTCTTATGGAAAAGCGTGTCATCTTTCTGAAAGAGACTGCTCCGTACAAAGACGTCATCAAAAATTGACAGAAGAAACGCCTTCACCATTTATGACAGATGAATTGCGTACTAAAATGGGTGAAGCAGCTGTAAAAGCAGCTGAATACATTAAATATGAAGGTGCTGGAACTGTAGAATTTTTGGTTGATAAAAACCGTAATTTCTACTTCATGGAAATGAATACTCGTATCCAAGTAGAGCATCCTATTACAGAACAAGTTATTGATTATGATTTAATTCGTGAACAAATTCTGGTAGCCGCAGGGGTTGCAATTTCAGGGAAAAATTATTTACCTCAATTGCATGCTATTGAATGCCGCATCAATGCGGAAGATCCTTATAATGATTTCCGTCCGTCTCCAGGAAAAATAACAACATTGCATATGCCAGGTGGACATGGAGTTCGTTTAGATACTCATGTATATTCAGGGTACACTATTCCGCCAAATTATGATTCAATGATTGCAAAACTTATTACTACAGCTCAATCTCGCGAGGAAGCAATCAGTAAAATGAGAAGAGCTTTAGATGAATTTGTTATCGAAGGTATAAAAACTACTATTCCTTTCCACAGACAGTTAATGGATGATCCGCGTTATATTTCCGGAGATTATACTACTGCATTTATGGATACTTTCAAAATGAACGATCCAGAATAAAAAACACTTTATTTAAGTAAAAACCTTGCAGGAATGCAAGGTTTTTTTGTTTATAATTAATCTACAAAGTTTCTTTCAGCCATCTAAAAAATTCTCCTTGCCAAACCTGAGCATTCTGTGGTTTCAGCACCCAATGGTTTTCTTCTGGGAAATACAAGAATCTGCTTTTTATTCCGCGCATTTGTGCTGCTTGAAAAGCTTCTTGACCTTGACCTATTGGTACACGAAAATCTTTTCCGCCTTGAATAATTAAAATAGGTTTATTCCATTTTTCTACACTGGTCATTGGGTTAAATGTCGTGTAAGTTTTTTGAGCTATGGCATTGTCTTTTTCCCAATAAGCACCGCCAAAATCCCAATTGCTAAAGAATACTTCTTCGGTGGTTCCAAACATGCTTTGAGTATTATAAACGCCATCGTGGGCAATGAAAGTTTTGAATCGGTTGTTGTGAATTCCAGCCAAATAAAAAACAGAATACCCACCGTAACTGGCACCAACGCATCCCAAACGATTTGCGTCAACATATTTTTCCTTAGACACGTCATCAATCGCTGATAGGTAATCATCCATTACCTGTCCGCCCCAGTCTTTGCTGATTTGCTCATTCCATGCTACGCCATGGCCTTGCATGCCGCGACGGTTTGGAGCCACAACAATATAACCATTCGCGGCCATCAACTGTAAATTCCATCGGTACGAATAAAATTGTGTCAACGGAGATTGTGGTCCGCCTTGACAATACAGAAGCGTTGGGTATTTTTTAGAAGCATCAAAATTAGGAGGAAGAATCACCCAAACTAACATTTTTTTGCCATCGGTTGTCGTTACATACCTTCTTTCGGTTTTGCTTTGCGCTAAAGAAGCATAGGTTGTTGTATTGACATTGGACAGTTGTTTCCATGTGTTTTTCTTTAGATTATAAGAAAATATTTCCGCAGCATGATTCATGTCGGTTCTCGTCACGATAATGGTACCGCCGGAAAAACCAACCAGATCATTGACATCAAATTCTCCCGTAGTGATTTGGCGAACGGTAATTGCTATTTTGGTCATCCCCGGAAAATTAACTTCAAACAACTGTTTTGTTCCATCTACAGGCGCGACAAAAAATATTTTTTTCCCGTCAATACTCCACATGAAATTGTCTACAGTTCCGTCCCAATTTGCTGTAAGGTTAATTTTTATTCCTTTAAAGCTAACAATCAGATCGTTTTTATCGGCTTCATAACCGTCTCGTTTCATTTGTAACCAAGTTAAATTTCCTGTGGGCGAAAATTGTGGAGCGGTATCATATCCTAGGTTTTCTTCAGTTCTATTAATAGTTTTTCCAGTTTCTAAGTTATATTCGAAGATATTGGTATTGGTAGAAAGAGCATAGTCAGTTCCTGCTTTTTTCTTGCTCACATAAAGGATGCTTTTGCTGTCTGGCGACCAAATGTAATCTTCATCGCCACCAAAAGGTTTTTGAGGACTGTCAAAATTTTCACCTTTTAGAATGTCAATTCCCACGGCGCCATCTTTGTTCTCTTTATAAAAAACATGATTAAATTTGCCTTCGTTCCAAGTATCCCAATGACGGTAATTCAACCCATCGTAGATTTGAACATCTGATTTTTCCAGTTCCGGATAAAAATCTTTTCCATGAACTTTTTCGATTTTTACTTCTTCATTGTAAACGATATATTTCCCGTCAGGAGAACTGTTTTTGTCTTTTAATAGGTCTTTAGTATCTTTTACTTCGGTTGGATTTCCACCATTTACAGGCAAAGTGTACAATTTTGTATCCGATTTATTTTCTTGAACAGAAGGAGTTGTCACTTTATAAACTACATTTTTTCCATCTTTGGAAATGCCTAAAGGAGCTACTCTCCCTAGTTTCCAAAGCAGTTCTGGAGTCATTACATTTTGTGCCATAGTAGTTAAACTCATCATTAATAAGGGTATAAGCAGTACTTTTTTCATTTTAAAAATAGTTTTTTCGAATGATAAAATTAGCCAATTTAATCTAATGTTTTTTCGTTTTTAACACTTGCTTTTTAGCCCTGATAGCAGTGGAAATCCTTTCTAGTCCTGAACTTGTTTCAGGATCCTGAAACAAGTTCAAGACTAGAAAGATTGGAACGGATAGCGGGATTAGCTTCTGAAATAAATCCAGAATAAATCCAAAAAATTATTATTTTTATGAAAAAATTTGGACATGGATTTGAGCTATTGGGAATTAAAAAACTGGTTTACTGATGTAGATTATACGATTGTAGGAAGTGGGATTGTAGGCTTGCATGCTGCATTACGCTTGCGCGAAAGATTCCCTAAAAGCAAAATTTTAGTGTTAGAAAAAGGAATGTTACCGCAAGGCGCGAGTACTAAAAATGCCGGTTTTGCATGTTTTGGAAGTCTTTCAGAAATTATAGACGATTTAAAATCCCACTCGGAAGAGGAAGTTATGCAGCTCGTTCAAAAACGATGGAAAGGCCTGCAGTTGTTGCGAAAAAGATTGGGTGATGACACGATAGATTTTAAGCCCTACGGCGGATATGAGTTGTTTTTAAAAGACGACGAAAGTTGTTTTAGTGATTGTGTTGGGAAATTACCATTTATCAATGAAATTTTAAGACCACTATTCAAAGCCGATGTTTTTGCCAAAGAAGTTGATCGATTTGGGTTTCGTGGCATACAGGAATATCTGGTTTTCAATCCGTTTGAAGCACAAATAGATACTGGAAATATGATGCAAGCGCTGTTAAAAGAAGCGGTTTCTAAAAATATTTTAATCCTAAACCAACAAACTGTTACATCCTATTTCGAGAAAGGAAATGAAGTGGAAGTTGCGCTCAATGATTTTAGTTTTAGTACCCAAAAAATACTATTTGCAACTAATGGTTTTGGGAATACATTGACAAATGGCGCGGTTAAACCTGCCAGAGCGCAAGTTTTGATTACAGAACCGATTAAAAATTTAGATATAAAAGGGACTTTTCACTTGGATAGAGGGTATTATTATTTCAGGAATATTGGCGATAGAATACTTTTGGGCGGGGGCAGAAACCTCGATTTTGAGACGGAAAATACAACTGAATTTGGACAAACAGAAATTGTCCAAAATAAATTGGAACAATTATTAAAAGAAGTAATTTTGCCGAATCAGGATTTCCAAATTGCACACCGTTGGAGCGGTATCATGGGTATTGGCAATAGTAAGAATCCTATCGTTTCACAACTGTCTGATAATGTCTATTGTGGTGTGCGATTGGGTGGAATGGGAGTGGCAATAGGAAGTTTAATTGGAACAGAATTAGCAGATTTAGTGTAATGGCAACAAAAATAACGCCCAGGAAATCAAAACAACCCATTAAAAAAGAACCAACCTCTTTTATGAGCAAACTAACTCGTTTTTTACTCAAAATAGTATTGTGGTTCGTCGGAATCTCTTTGTTTTTTGTGGTGTTTTTTAAATTTGTACCCGTTCCGTTTACCCCATTAATGGTGATCCGTGGAATTGAAAATAAGGTTGCTGGAAAAGAAGTTTTCTTTAGCCACGACTGGGAACCAATTGAAAATATCTCGATGAATCTTCAAAAAGCCGTAATCGCCAGTGAGGATGGAACGTTTCTAAAACACAATGGGTTTGATTTTGTGGCCATGCAAAAAGCGTATAAAAGCAATGAACGTGGCCGCAGAATAAAAGGTGGAAGCACAATATCGCAACAAACGGCCAAAAATGTATTTCTTTGGCAAGGCCGAAGTTATTTGAGAAAAGGACTTGAAGCGTATTTCACTGTTCTGATTGAAATCATTTGGGGAAAAGAACGCATCATGGAAGTGTACTTGAACAGTATCGAAATGGGAAATGGGGTCTATGGAGCACAAGCAGCCACAGAACATTGGTACCGAAAAGATGCTTCCAGTTTAACACTAATGCAGGCCGCAGGAATAGCAGCGATTTTGCCTAATCCAAGAAAATATTCTGCTACAAGTTCTTCCACATACATTAACAGGCGAAAAGCAAAAATTGTACGCGTGATGCGTCAAGTAGGAAAAATTGAATATCCAAAATAATTTGAATTAAGTATGAAAATACAATCTCTAAAAATAAAAAACCGTAAACTCTTACTTAAAAGATATTACGGTTTTGTTCTGTGGAGAATATCGGATTCGAACCGATCACCTTCCCGAAAGCTTTCGGGACACTCTATTCAAATGATTTTTTTGATATTATAAATTCAATATATTTTCTGCTTTTCTTCTTTTTGATTTCCATTTCTCTTTGTACAGCTAACGACCGAGAATCAAAATTTTCAAAATAAACTAGAATCCAATCTTTAGCCACTTTTGTATAAGTGCTTCTACTATTTAAATGGTCATTAAATCTGTTTTCAATATTTTCACAAGAACCTGTGTAGTATTTATCCAGAGTTTCAGAGAAAATAATATAAGTATAAAACATAGGCTTTAAAATAAAAAAAGCCTCACATTGCTGTAAGGCTTGGTATTACTGGTGGAGAATATCGGATTCGAACCGATCACCTTCCCGAAAGCTTTCGGGACACTCTATTCAAATGATTTTTTTGATATTATAAATTCAATATATTTTCTGCTTTTCTTCTTTTTGATTTCCATTTCTCTTTGTACAGCTAACGACCTAGAATCAAAATTTTCAAAATAAACTAGAATCCAATCTTTAGCCACTTTTGTATAAGTGCTTCTACTATTTAAATGGTCATTAAGTCTGTTTTCAATATTTTCACAAGAACCTATGTAGTATTTATCCAAAGTTTTAGAGAAAATAATATAAGTATAAAACATGGGCTTTAAAATAAAAAAAGCCTCACATTGCTGTAAGGCTTGGTATTGCTGGTGGAGAATATCGGATTCGAACCGATCACCTTCCCGAAAGCTTTCGGGACACTCTATTCAAATGATTTTTTTGATATTATAAATTCAATATATTTTCTGCTTTTCTTCTTTTTGATTTCCATTTCTCTTTGTACAGCTAACGACCGAGAATCAAAATTTTCAAAATAAACTAGAATCCAATCTTTAGCCACTTTTGTGTAAGTGCTTCTACTATTTAAATGGTCATTAAGTCTGTTTTTAATATTTTCACAAGAACCTGTGTAGTATTTATCCAGAGTTTTAGAGAAAATAATATAAGTATAAAACATAGGCTTTAAAATCAAAAAAGCCTCACATTGCTGTAAGGCTTGGTATTGCTGGTGGAGAATATCGGATTCGAACCGATCACCTTCCCGAAAGCTTTCGGGACACTCTATTCAAATGATTTTTTTGATATTATAAATTCAATATATTTTCTGCTTTTCTTCTTTTTGATTTCCATTTCTCTTTGTACAGCTAACGACCTAGAATCAAAATTTTCAAAATAAACTAGAATCCAATCTTTAGCCACTTTTGTATAAGTGCTTCTACTATTTAAATGGTCATTAAGTCTGTTTTCAATATTTTCACAAGAACCTATGTAGTATTTATCCAAAGTTTTAGAGAAAATAATATAAGTATAAAACATTGGCTTTAAAATAAAAAAAGCCTCACATTGCTGTAAGGCTTGGTATTGCTGGTGGAGAATATCGGATTCGAACCGATCACCTTCCCGAAAGCTTTCGGGACACTCTATTCAAATGATTTTTTTGATATTATAAATTCAATATATTTTCTGCTTTTCTTCTTTTTGATTTCCATTTCTCTTTGTACAGCTAACGACCGAGAATCAAAATTTTCAAAATAAACTAGAATCCAATCTTTAGCCACTTTTGTATATGTGCTTCTACTATTTAAATGGTCATTAAGTCTGTTTTCAATATTTTCACAAGAACCTGTGTAGTATTTATCCAGAGTTTTAGAGAAAATAATATAAGTATAAAACATGGGCTTTAAAATAAAAAAAGCCTCACATTGCTGTAAGGCTTGGTATTGCTGGTGGAGAATATCGGATTCGAACCGATCACCTCTTGCCTGCCAGGCAAGCACTCTAGCCAAATGAGCTAATCCCCCAAATTATACGGCAAATATAACATATAAATTTTCCAAAAAGCAAATTTCAAAATACAAATCCATTCTATTTTAAAAAAAGTCAAATCCTGCTTTACTTTTTTTAACTTTACATCAAAATCCCCGCTATGGCATCAGAAAACCCAACAGGCTCACTCGTTACAACTATCGAGAATAAAATTGCAACTGTTACATTTGGTCATCCTTCAAGTAATTCTTTTCCGAGAGAATTGTTAGACCGACTCACTACTGAATTCAATAATTTAAGTGCCGATCCTACTGTTTCGGTGATAGTTATACAAAGTGAAGGCACAAGTGCTTTTTGTGCAGGTGCTTCATTTGATGAACTTTTGGCTGTTTCTAGTGAATCAGAAGGAACCGAGTTCTTTTCTGGATTTGCCCATTTAATCAATGCAATGCGTTTGTGTTCCAAGCTTATCGTGGGGCGCATTCACGGAAAAGCAGTTGGTGGCGGCGTAGGAATTGCTTCCGCTTGTGATTATGCATTGGCTACAAAAAATGCATCAATAAAATTATCAGAATTGGCTATCGGAATTGGTCCCTTTGTAATAGAACCTGTCGTTTCAAAGAAAATTGGAAAAACGGCAATGGCCGAAATGACGCTGGCAGCTCACGAATGGAAAACTGCTGATTGGGCTGTAGCCAAAGGATTGTATGCTAATACTTTTGAAACCATCGAAGCGTTGGATGCAGCAATAGCTGATTTTAGCGCTAAATTATCCAGTTATAATCCTGAAGCATTAGCCGCAATGAAAAAAGTGTTGTGGGACGGTACCCAAGAATGGAAAACACTTTTGTTAGAGAGAGCCGCTATTTCTGGAAGATTGGTGTTATCTGATTTTACCAAAAAAGCATTATTACAATTTAAAAAATAGTTTGTTATGAAAATTCTAATGCTTGTTCAACGAGTAAACATTGAAGAAAAACTAAAAAATGCAACAGACAGCAATTATCAAATAGGGATTGTTGTTGGATCCTTTATTCCTTTTGTTGTTTTACTTGCTTTGGCTTACTGGATGTACACCAGTGCAAAAAAAAGAGACAAAGACCTATAATTATTATTAAATTTGCATCAAAATTAAACTCCGATGAGCAATATCAGAATTACAAAACAATTTAGTTTCGAAACCGGACACGCCTTATACGGCTATGACGGGAAATGTAAAAATGTCCACGGACATAGTTATAAATTGTCAGTAACGGTAATTGGAACTCCAATAACAGATCGTTCTAATGTGAAATTTGGAATGGTGATTGACTTCACAGATTTAAAGAAAATTGTAAAAGAAGAAATTGTCGATCAATTTGACCATGCGACAGTTTTCAACGGAACAACGCCGCATATTGAATTGGCAAACGAATTAATTACCCGCGGACATCACGTTATTTTAGTAGAGTACCAACCAACGAGCGAAAACATGGTAGTTGATTTTTCTCAAAGAATCATTAGCCGATTACCCGAGGGAATCTCTCTTTTTTCGTTAAAATTACAAGAAACGGATTCTTCTTTCGCCGAATGGTTTGCCAGCGATAATGTGAAATCCATACTGTAGCTCCATGCAATTACCCAATAACAAAAAAATATATTTCGCCTCCGATCAGCATTTTGGAGCGCCAACATCCGAATTGAGTTTTCCGAGAGAACAAAAATTTGTGGCTTGGCTGGACGAAGTAAAAAGCGATGCTGAAGCTATTTTTCTATTGGGCGATTTATTTGATTTTTGGTTCGAATACAAAACCGTAATCCCAAAAGGGTTTGTCCGTATTTTAGGCAAACTCGCCGAAATCCGAGACTCAGGTATTCCTATTTATTTCTTTGTGGGAAACCATGATTTGTGGATGGAAGATTATTTCCAGAAAGAACTTAATATTCCTGTGTTTCATGTCAATCAAGAATATACTTTTGGGGATAAAACATTCCTAATTGGCCACGGTGACGGAAAAGGTCCCGGCGATTTAGGATACAAACGCATGAAAAAGATATTTACAAATCCGTTTTTTAAATGGCTTTTTAGATGGCTTCATCCGGATATTGGCGTGAAACTGGCGCAATACCTTTCGGTAAAAAACAAACTGATTTCTGGCGATGAAGATGTGACTTTTCTTGGTGAAGATAATGAATGGCTCATTCTCTATTCCAAAAGAAAACTGGAAACCAAACACTACAATTACCTTATTTTTGGGCATCGTCATTTGCCAATGAAAGTTACTGTGGGTGAAAATGCTGAATATGTGAATCTAGGCGATTGGATTACGTATTTTACCTATGGTGTTTTTGATGGTGAAAATTTTGAGATTAAAAAGTATTAATAAATTTTAATTGGTTCTTTTCCATTCCTTCCTTTTTTGTTTCGACTGTGTAAAAAAACTTACAAATATGCTAGTGGTTATCCATTAGCGTCTTCTTTTTGTATATATTTGATTTAGATGTTCTTGTTAGACGTTTAAATGAGTAATTGGCAATCTAAACAATATGAATAGAAAAATAACAATGTTTTTAATTGTCTTATGCTTAGGATGTAATCATCCAGAAGACAAAATAATTATTGCAGAAAATATTGAGAATGATGCATTAGGTTATATTACAAAGCTAGTTATGTTAAGAGATAGCAGTTATGTTTTGTCATTCATTCCTGTTAATGCGACCATAGCAGAACCACATATTTATGCTGACAAATATTCTATTAAAAAAGACACCATTTATTTTCTACGTGATAAACAAATAAAAAAGGCGATTTTAAAAAATGGTTATATTGAATTTTTAGATGACCAGTTTAAAATTAAATTAAAAGGGAATCTAACCTCAAAAAACTCTGGTAGTGAATTAAAAAATTATAAAGATTTTTCTTTTTTTACGTATAATAAAAATTTTGAAAATATATTTAAAAAAGGCAATAGCGCTGATTTAAATATTGAGGATTTAGAAAAAATAATTTTATTAATTCAGAATCAAATTAAAAAATCTAAATATTTTTATCGGCATTCTGACCAAAATGAATATTTCAAACAATGTATTTCAATTATGAATGAGAATAACGAGAAAGAAGTATGGGTTAATTGTGTAGCAAAAAACAGTAATTATAGTTTTGATAGGTGGCAGACCAAGATTATAAAAGTGCATGATGGAGGAGATTCATATTTTAACATAAAAATAAATCTGTCTACTGGAAAAGTTTATGCTTTTTCAGTAAATGGACAAGGTTAATTTTTCCATCTTTAGTAAGTATCCACTTCGTGTATGTCTAAAAAAAACTCCAATCCCTAATTCATTCCCGCACCATGCAAATATTCATCCAGATTTATTTTAAACAAAGTCCCTTCCACTAAGTCTTTTACGGCATTTAATTCTTCCATGGAAACGGCCAAATCAATTTGAGAACATGGCGTTTTCAGTAAAAATTTGTGGCATTTGTTTTTCAGTTCACAATCGTCGCAGCATTTATTTTGATTGTAGCTGTCCTCAATACAGCGTTTAAATAGTTGCAATTCCTGATGGGTAAAATAAAATCCCATTTCTCGAAAAACCAGTTGAACTTTGTTCAATATAAGGCCATTATCCTTTCTCCAGTAAAAAGCCGTGCCTAAATTGTTATGATATATTTGTTTTATTTCTTGCATATGTTATCATTTTGAAACAAATGTAAGTATTATTTATATTTGTTCTAAATAATAAAACATAAAAAAGACATAAAAAAGCCGGTAAGAAATCTTGAGATTATTTTACCGAATGATTATCGATAGTAAGTTATAAAGATTTAATTATTATTCGCTCTTTTCATGTTCCTCAATATCTTTTTGCAAGTCCAGTTTTCTAAAAGTAGGGGATACAGCTCCGGTAATTAATACGGTGATCAGTGTCATGCTTCCGCCAAAGACCACTGCGCTAACAGTTCCCATAAGCTTTGCGGTTAATCCGCTTTCAAAAGCACCCAATTCATTAGAGGAACCCACAAATATAGAGTTCACGGCCGCAACTCGGCCTCTCATGTGATCCGGTGTTTTTAATTGCAAAATAGTTTGGCGTATCACCACCGAAATCCCGTCGAAAACGCCGCTTAAAAATAAAGCTGCAACGGACAACCAAAAAATAGACGAAAGTCCAAAAATGATAATACAAATTCCAAACGCAAAAATTGCGAACAGCAATTTCATACCCGCATTTTTGGTAAAAGGAATATAAGCGGATATTATTAGCATTAAAAATGCGCCAACTGCCGGAGCGGCTCTCAAAACGCCAAATCCCTGCGGTCCCACTTTTAAAATATCCTGTGCAAAAATGGGCAACAGCGCAACGGCTCCTCCAAAAAGAACAGCAATCATATCAAGTGATAAAGCACCTAAAATCGTTTTATTGTTGAAAACAAATTTCACACCTTCCTTCAAGCTTTCCATAATGGGTTCACCAATTTTTGGATTCAAAATTGGTTTTGTTGCAATTTGGGTTAAAGCGATTAACGCAAGTAGTGAACATCCCAAAACAATTGACATGGACCAATGAACACCAATCCAATTAATCGAAAAACCGGCTACTGCAGGACCTAAAACCGAACTTATTTGCCAAACCGAACTGCTCCAAGTGGCAGCATTCGGATATTCTTTTTTAGGAACAATCAATGCCAAAAGAGAAAATATCGTCGGGCCAAGAAAAGCACGAACCAATCCGCCTAAAAACACAAAAAAGTAAATGGAATATAAAATAGTTTGGGTAGAAAAGTCTTTTATAAAGGGTGGCCACGTAAATAAAAATAAGCCCAAACTAATAATTGAAAATCCTAAAATACATTTGAAAAGCAATCCTTTTTTCTCCTTTTGATCGACGATGTGTCCGGCAAACAAAGCCATCGAAATGGCTGGAATGACTTCCATTAATCCGATGATTCCCAACGACAACGGATTTTTGGTCAAACTGTAAACTTCCCATTCAATGACGATAAACTGCATCGACCAGCCAAAAACCATGGCAAAACGCAATAACAAAAAAATATTGAATTCTTTATAACGCAGCGCCGAGTAAGGGTCTTTTTTTTTCATAACAAAAAATCATTCTTTAATATCTCGCAATCGCAATTGCAAACTTATTTTGCCTTTCCATTCGTTTTCATCTATGCAATACACGGCTTGAAAAGGTTTTTGATGAGTAGTCACTTCGATTTTAGTTCCCAAATTAAAACCAATTGCAGCAAGACCTTCAGAGTTATTTTGTTTGACAAAAAGTTTTAAATGTTCTTCATCCTGACCAAGCGGTTTCCCATAACCGGTGTCTTTGATGTTTTTGGTCAGGAAAATTGGTGTCATATTTTGTGGTCCGCACGGTTCAAATTGTTTCAGTATTCGGATTAATTTTGGAGTAATATCAGCAAAATCAATCTCGGCATCAACTGCAATTTCAGGCGTCAACATATCCGGATGAATGGTTTTTTCAACTTCCTTTTCGAAAGCATCTTTGAAGATTTGATACTTTTCTGCCGCCAAAGTCATTCCCGCGGCATACATGTGACCGCCAAACTGTTCCAAATGCTCGGTACACGCTTCGAGTGCATTATAGACATCAAATCCTTTTACGGAACGTGCCGAAGCCGCGTATTTATCACCACTTTTGGTGAAAACAAGTGTCGGACGATAATAGGTTTCAATTAGTCGGGAAGCGACAATTCCTATTACACCTTTGTGCCAATCTTCTTGAAAAACTACGGATGTAAAACGTTCTTTTTCATTGTTTTCCTCAATTTGTTGTAACGCTTCTTTGGTAATTAATTTGTCTAAATCCTTCCGTTCCGAATTATAGGCTTCAATTTCAGAAGCAAATTGTTGGGCTTGTTCAAAATCAAATTCGGTTAACAATTCTACCGCATGATTGCCATGTTTGATGCGTCCGGCGGCATTTATTCGGGGTGCGATGATAAAAACAACATCGGTAATATCTAAGGTTTGTTTTTTTATTTGATGGATGATGGCTTTGATTCCGGGTCTTGGATCAGTATTGATAACTTGCAATCCAAAGTGAGCCAACACCCGATTTTCGCCAGTCATCGGGACGATATCAGCGGCAATTGCGGCAGCAACTAAATCCAGATACGGAATCAAATCATCAATAGTTTCATTTCGGTTTTGGCCCAAAGCCTGAATTAATTTGAAGCCTATGCCGCAACCGCACAATTCATCATACGGATAAGTACAATCGTCTCTTTTTGGGTCGAGAACGGCAATGGCTTCGGGTAAAAACTCTCCCGGTCTGTGGTGGTCGCAAATGATAAAATCGATATTTCGCGCTTTGGCATAAGCCACATGATCGATGGATTTTATACCGCAATCCAAAGCAATAATAAGTGAAAATCCGTTGTCATCAGCAAAGTCAATCCCCTTGAAAGAAATTCCGTACCCTTCATCATAACGATCCGGAATGTAGGTCGCCACGTTAGGATAATAGGTTTTTAGATAGGAAGAAACGAGAGAAACTGCGGTGGTACCGTCGACATCATAATCGCCAAAAACAAGAATATTTTCCTCGTTTTCAATTGCTTTTTCGATTCGGGCGACTGCTTTTTCCATATCTTTCATCAGGTATGGATCATGCAAATCGGCTAAACTCGGACGAAAAAATCGTCTGGCATCCTCAAATGTTTCAATACCGCGTTGCACTAATAAAGTGGCGACAAAATCTTCGACATTCAAAGCTTTCGCCAACTGTTTTACAGTATCTTCGGAAGGTTTTTGTTTGAGGGTCCAACGCATATTGATTTGGGATTTTAGATTTTGAAATTAGGATTTTAGAAACTTTTAAAAAGAATAACCGCTAATTCATTAATTAGTTTTGTCTTTTTAATTTATGAATTAGCGGTTTAACTATTTTATTTTAATACTAAAGCACTTCCGTAAAATGCAATTCCGTCCCAACCAGTTTTCATGAAATTACGAATATTCTGATGATCTGTCCCGTTTGGATTTTTTAAAACATCTTCGCAGTAATATGCTCCAAAACAAGCTAATGTAGCTGCTTCAGATAGGTTTTGAATTTCGGCGAAAGCAAACAATTTACAGGATCCTGAATTGTCTCCTGCGGCATTGTGTTGCAGTCCGTTCTCAAATGCTGTAGGCGTAAAATCGTAATTTGCTTCAATAACCGCAATGGTTTCTAAAAAGATGATGGCTTCAGGAGTTTCTGTTAATTTTTCTAAAAAAGCGGCTATAGTCATATTGATTTAATTGTTAGAATTGAGAAGCAATTGTTTTCGCGGCAAAAATAGCTCCATCCATATAACCTGGATTTTTAGTAGCTGTTTCTGCACCGGAAACATATAATTTTCCGTTTAGTAATGGGATTTTAAATAAAGAATGTCCGTTGTTTTGGTGTGCCAATACAAATTGCTCGTAAGGTTGAAACGTTAAGGTTTCATCCCGCCAAACGTTCTCATAATAGGCGACATATTCGTTGGCTTCTGGCCCAAAAAAAGTAGTCAATTGCGCAATTACTTTTTCTTTGCGTTCTTTCAAAGATAGGACTGCGGTTCCAGCGTTCAGGAATCCTTTCAATGCGAAACCAGAATTATCAGCGGTGCTGTGGTCATACATTTCCTGAATTATGCTGGCTTGGCTGAATAAAGTTCCGGAATAGTGATTCTGTTTCCAAAAAGGAGTTTTATATTCCACAGCGAATTTAATGGATTCGCCCATCCAAGTATGTGTTTTCTTGGCTAGTTGTGTAAAATTCTCTGGCAATCTAGGTTCAAAAACAACCGAATTCACTAACAAATTCGGTGGAAT
This sequence comes from Flavobacterium sp. DSP2-3-1, assembly GCF_049896865.1. NCBI lineage: Bacteria > Pseudomonadati > Bacteroidota > Flavobacteriia > Flavobacteriales > Flavobacteriaceae > Flavobacterium > Flavobacterium sp. DSP2-3-1. The sequence goes on from NZ_JAFCVD010000002.1 coordinate 88,727, forward strand.
GGTACTAATCACTTTATTAGCTAAATAACTATTCCCGCTTGAATTCGTTAAGATTAATTGATTTTTTTCCTCTTTTATTGAGACTATTTTGGTTTGTGTTTTAATATGTTGTATTCCAATTTCAGATACTAATTTCTTTATTATCGTTGCTGTTCCGCCCTCAATCCGAAAAGAAGGTTCTTCAGAATCTGAGATTTCAAATTTTTGTGGTGGTACAAAAGACATCGTTTCAAATAAAGAAATGCCCTGGGTATATTGTCTAAAATAGGGGAGATCTAAAGTGTGGAGTACTTCTAAAAGATGGCTGTGTTGGTTTCCAAACCAAGTCGCACCCATTTCCATCGTGACGCCTGTTGTGCCGGATATGGTTTTTATGCGACCTCCAATTAGGATATTGGCTTCTAATATCAAGACTTCAATTCCTTTTTTTTGGAGTAAAAAAGCGGTGTAAAGTCCACAAAGTCCTGCACCAATTAGAATAACTTTTTCCTTTTCCATGATTATTCTTCAGCTGAGAATTTTGATTTTTTAGGTTCTTTTGTTATTGGTTTTCCACCTACAACCACAACAATTTCTCCCCTTGGAGCTATTTTTTCAAAATGAGTCAAAACTTCTCGTACTGTTCCTCGAACATTTTCTTCGTGCAATTTTGATAATTCTCTACAAACACAAATCGCACGGTCTTCTCCAAAATAAGTGATGAATTCTGCTAAAGTTTTTAGTAATTTATGTGGAGAAACATATAAAATCATCGTTCTGGTTTCTTCTGCTAATGCTAAATAACGGGTTTGTTTCCCTTTTTTGTCGGGTAAAAAACCTTCAAAAATAAATTTGTCATTGGGTAGACCGCTGTTGACTAATGCCGGAACAAAGGCTGTTGCGCCTGGCAAACATTCTACTTCAACGCCATTTTCAACACAAGCGCGAGTTAATAAAAAACCAGGATCCGAAATCGCAGGCGTTCCCGCATCGGATATTAAAGCGATATTTTCTCCGGCTTTCAATCTCGATATTAAATTTTCGATGGTTTTGTGCTCGTTGTGCATGTGGTGGCTGTACATGTGCGTGCCGATTTCAAAATGCTTTAACAATTTTCCGCTCGTACGCGTGTCTTCGGCTAGAATCAAATCAACTTCCTTAAGAATTCGAATCGCACGAAAAGTCATGTCTTCGAGATTGCCGATTGGAGTAGGAACAATATATAATTTTGACATAGATAAGTAATTAAATACAAATTTTAGGTTAAATCTGTATTTGTTGAAAGGAATATTCAGAAAAGTGCAACGAAATTTACAAGAATTTCTTCTCTATAATATCCATGAATCGATCTTCATAATCTTGTTTTCCGTCCCAGTTGTTGTAATCGGGCTTGACCATTTCCTGAACAAAATCTCGGGTTTCATAGAATGTATCAAACGTGATAAGTTGACTTAAAACGCGGTTGTAATCCTCGCTGCTGTTGCCGAAAAGGTGTTTTATAAATGCTAAACGGTCGTTCAAATCGATATTAATTCCCTTGGCTAATTTTTCGTTCAACGAAACTGTTTTTGGTTCCGTTTTTTCGCCAGATTCTGATGAAACATTTTCTAATTGTGGCTCTGTAGGTTCTACTACTTCTTTTGGAGTTTCAATAACTATTGTAGTTGGAATATTTTCTATTTGTTGTTTTTTTACAAAAAGCGTGTCATGGTAATTGCCTCCTAATAAATCTTCAAAAGAGATTTGAACCGCCTCAGCTTTCTTAGGCATTTCCGACTTAATTTCTACTTCTTTGTCTTGTGATAATTCAAAAGTAGGTTTAAATGGTGCTTCCGATTCCGATGTTTCATCCGCTATTTCGACTTCCGTAGCTGTAACTATTTCTTTTTCTGCAAATGTTTCTTCTACTCTGTCTCTCTCATCAAGTATTTCTTCGCTTGGTTCCAGCGGTGTTTTGATAGTTTTCTCAGCAATGGTATCATCAACAACTGTTTCTTCCAAAGTTACTTCTTCGGTTACCGTTTCTTCCTCTTCAATAGGGCTTTCCTCCTCTATTGTAACTGGTTCTTGTTCAACAGAAAGAGTTGTTTCTTCTGTTTGTTCCAAAGTCGTTTCGGCTGTTTTTTCTACAACAATTTCTTCTGTAAAAGGCTCTGCTGCTGGTTGAACTGACTCGGTTACATCAAAAATAGATTCTATTTCTTTACTGATTTCAGTAAGACCAATAGTTGGTTTCGCCTCACTGAAATGTTCGTCTACAAATCGTAAGACAGAAAGTTTTTCGTATAACTTCCGTGTTTCCAGATATAATTGATTGATGTCAGATTTATTTTTTAATTGTAATATTCTGTGTGCAATGCTAATTAAATCGGCTTCCAATTTTTTTTTCATAATTGTTAAAATTACAGGGTGTTAGGCGGGTCTTTTTTGATGCTTTTTTGTAGTACTTTTTGTACCGTATTCAGAAAAGCGAATCTTTGCTCGGGCGATTTTTATTTTTTTAAATAAGTGCTTGCAAATCTCCGATTTGATATAAATTTTATACTTTTGAAACGACGTAAAAGTATAAAAATTTTAAGTCGATTTGTTTATTACAAAGTAATAAAAACTATTCATTTTTTAAGTCAGAAAAATACAAAATGTTTCTCGAAAATACAGTAAATCATAAAGAACAATTTGGTTGGATTGAAGTCATTTGTGGCTCCATGTTTTCGGGTAAAACCGAAGAATTAATCCGTCGTTTAAAAAGAGCGCAATTTGCCAAGCAAAAAGTCGAAATTTTCAAACCTGAAATTGATACACGCTATCATGACGATATGGTAGTTTCGCATGACGCCAATGAAATTCGTTCCACACCTGTTCCAGCCGCCGCAAATATTGCTATTTTGGCGCAAGGTTGTGATGTGGTAGGCATTGATGAAGCGCAATTTTTCGATGACGAAATTGTCAAAATTTGTAACGACTTGGCGAATCAGGGAATCCGAGTAATTGTTGCTGGATTAGATATGGATTTCAAGGGAAATCCTTTTGGTCCCATGCCCGCCTTAATGGCAACTGCCGAATATGTGACCAAAGTGCATGCCGTATGTACCCGCACCGGAAATCTCGCGAATTACAGCTTTCGTAAAACCGCCAATGATAAACTCGTTATGCTGGGCGAAACAGAAGAATACGAACCGTTGAGCCGTGCCGCGTATTATCACGCGATGCGCAAAGATCAGGAGAAGTAAATCCTCTCCCCAACCCTATACAAATGAGAGAGAGCCGAGAATGGATTGAAATATAAAAGTATTCACAATAAAAAACCCTTTCAGAGTTTAGAATTCTGAAAGGGTTTATCTTTTTTAGTTGAAGATGTATTCTAATTTAAAGTCTAATTCGGGGAATAATTTGCTTTGAATGGTGTCTTCCTCAATTAGTGGATGCATTCCTATGAACTGATTTTCTTTTAAAACATATATAAAAACCGTTTTATCTGCTGGGTTTACGATCCAATATTCGAGAACTCCTGCTTCTTCATATAAATCAAATTTATACTTCATTTCTTTATTCGAATTACCGGGTGATAGAATTTCTATAACCAAATCGGGGGCACCAATAGCGCCTCGTTCGTCTATTTTCGAATCATTACAGATGACACACAAATCAGGCTGTATCACCGTATAAATTTCTTGGTCTAATGTTGACTTTTTTTTGTCTATCAATCGTACGTCAAATGGAGCCGCAAAAAGATTACAGACGTGCGGTTCAAAAAAATTAAAAAGTCGACCATGCAATTTTCCGGAAATTCTTTGATGCGCTGTACTTGGTGCGGGACTCATCTTAAATATCTTTCCTCTAATTAATTCTAGTTTGTCCTGGAATTGCCAAGTTAGATAATCAGCATAGGAATAGGTTTTATTTAAATCTAATTGATTGATATCCGTTATCATAAAACTTCTTTTTTACAAAGTTACTAAAAAAACATACTATTTTGTCTTGTATTGAAAATCCGTCGAATTACAATTCTTCTAAAACAGAAAATGATAAACTCGTCATGTTAGGCGAATCCGAAAATACGAACCGTTGAGCCGTGCCGCATATTATCACGCGATGCGCAAAGATCAGGACAAGTGAATCCTCTCCCCAACCCTCTCCAAAGGAGAGGGAGCCGAGAATGGATTGAAATATAAAAGTATTGAAAATATAAAACCCTTTCAAAGTTTAGTACTCTGAAAGGGTTTATCTTTTTATAGAAACATTGTTTTTTTTAAATTGCTTCTAAAAAAAGCTCCATAATAAAACATATAATTTGGGTAGTAATTAATAATTCCAAATTCGTAATTATTTAAATCTTCTTCCTCATTCTCGCCACCGGAATATCGAGTTGTTCTCTGTATTTTGCAATTGTTCTTCTTGCGATGGGATAGCCTTTATCTTTAAGAATTTCAGCTAATTGATCATCTGGAAGTGGTTTTTTCTTGTCTTCTTCCTCAATCGTATTCTGAAGAATTTTTTTAATTTCCAGTGTAGAAACATCCTCACCTTGGTCATTTTTCATTGACTCTGAGAAAAATTCCTTAATCAGTTTCGTACCGTAAGGCGTTTCCACATATTTGCTGTTGGCCACACGTGAAATGGTCGAAATATCTAAACCCACCATGTCCGCAATGTCTTTTAGAATCATCGGTTTTAACTTGGTTTCGTCGCCATCCAGGAAATATTCGTGCTGATAATGCATAATCGCATTCATGGTTACAAAGAGCGTTTCCTGACGTTGGCGTATCGCATCGATAAACCATTTAGCCGAATCCAATTTCTGTTTGATGAACTGAACCGCATCTTTTTGTTGTGCTGATTTATCTCGGGAATCCTTGTATGTTTGCATCATTTCCTGATAATCCTTTGAAACGTGCAGCGAAGGTGCATTACGTCCATTTAAGGTTAGTTCCAGTTCGCCGTCCACAATTCGGATCGCAAAATCAGGAACCACATTTTCCGTTACTTTATTGTTACCGGTAAAGGATCCGCCTGGTTTAGGATTTAGTTTTTCTATTTCGTGAATGGCTTTTTTCAGTTGCTCGTTCGAAACATTGTATTTTTGTAATAACTTGTCGTAATGTTTTTTGGTAAACGCATCAAACTGATTTTCGATAATATCAGTGGCTAATTCTATGTATTCCGTTGGTGTTTTGTGTTTCAATTGTAACAACAAACATTCCTGCAAATCACGCGCTCCTACACCGGACGGTTCCAATTCATGAATTACCTGCAACATTTTTTCCACCATTTTTTCATCAGTGTAAATGCCTTGCGTAAACGCCATATCGTCCACCATATCAGGAACGCTGCGACGGATATAACCCATATCATCGATACTTCCTACGAGAAATTCTGCAATTTCACGCTCTTCATCGTTCAGGATAAAAGTGTTTAATTGATTGATTAAATCCTGATGAAAACTCACTGGCGCAGCAAAAGGTGTTTCGCGATCTTCATCGTCATCACTATAATTGTTGGCCTGTGTTTTATAGTCCGGAGTTTCGTCGTTGCTCAAATATTCATCAATATTGATGTCTTCGGCTTCAATTCTATCCGATTCCGAGTCATCATAATCGTCATAATCTTCATTTTCGAACTCGTCTTTCTCGAACTCATCTTCTTCTTTTCCGGCTTCCAATGCTGGATTTTCGTTCATTTCTTCCAATAAACGCTGTTCGAAAGCTTGCGTAGGCAATTGAATTAACTTCATCAACTGAATTTGTTGAGGAGATAATTTCTGTGATAATTTTAAATTTAGAAATTGCTTTAGCATATTTAAGGCACTAATTTATTTGCTTTTTTGGCACTAAGACGCAAAGGCACAAAGTTTTTACATAATTTTTATAATAACAAGGCACAAATTTTTTTATTTAATTTTTACAGCCATAAAGGAGTTAAGTTTATCAATAATACTTTTTTGTATTAATAAATCTTCTAATGCCACTTTTTATTAATGGAACATTGAAATTGATTAAAAATCCTAAATCTTTATTTAGCAATTTCAAATGGCTTATGATTTGAGCTTCCCAAACAGGATTTACTTGTTCTACCGCTTTCACTTCTACAATAATAGAATCTTCAACTAATAAATCGAGTCGTAAACCTTCACTAAATTCAATGCCATCGTAAACAATGGGAATGTCTATTTGTCTTTTTACAGCAAGACCCGCTTTACTGATTTCGTGTGCCAAACAAACTTCATAAATTCTTTCCAATAAACCAGGTCCAAGTTCTTTATGAACTTTAAAAGCCGAATTAACAACTATTTTAGCAATGGCTTCAGTTCTTACTGTAATCATATTTTATTTTTTTTACCACTAACTTTTTTTTCTTACCGAGAGGGCACTAAGTCACAAAGCCCTTTATCGAAAATAATTTATCACAAAAACACAGATAAAACAATAGTTTTTTTGCAATTTCTTTAAATCTTAATGTCTTCACGTAAAATCTATTTTCAGTTTTACAAAAGTTTTTAATTTTCATTCTTAACATTAAAAAACTTGGTGTCTTAGTGCCTTTGCGGCAAAACCTTTTTTTTAGTTTTATGCTTTTTTAATTTTCATTCATCACATTAAAAAACTTACTGTCTTTGTGGCAAAACCTCTTTCCAACTTTGCTAAAAAAAACTTAGTGTCTTAGCGCCTTTGCGGCAAAAAAACTTCGTAGTAAAATCTAAAATTCCGCATTCATTGGTGTTCTTGGAAAAGGAATTACGTCACGAATATTTGTCATTCCCGTTACAAATAATACCAATCTTTCAAATCCAAGTCCAAAACCAGAGTGAACTGCTGAACCGAATCTTCGGGTATCAAGATACCACCACAATTCTTCTTCATCAATTCCTAAGGCTTTCATTTTTTCAACCAAAACATCAAAACGTTCTTCTCTTTGAGAACCTCCCACGATTTCTCCAATTCCAGGGAAAAGGATATCCATGGCGCGAACCGTTTTTCCGTCTTCGTTCAAACGCATGTAAAATGCTTTGATATTTGCCGGGTAATCAAACAAGATTACAGGGCATTTAAAATGTTTTTCCACCAAATAACGCTCGTGCTCTGATTGTAAATCCGCTCCCCATTCATTGATGATATAGTTGAATTTCTTCTTTTTATTAGGCGTACATTCTCTTAAAATGTCAATTGCTTCGGTGTATGAAACACGTTTGAAATTGTTTTCCAAAACGAAGTTTAATTTTTCCAAAAGCGGCATTTCGCTTCTCTCCGCAACTGGTTTCGATTTTTCTTCATCCAATAATCTTCCTTCCAGGAATTTTAAATCCTCAGGACATTTTTCCAAAGTGTATTTGATTACATGCTGAATAAAATCTTCAGCCAAATCCATGTTGTCATTCAAATCATTGAACGCCACTTCTGGCTCAATCATCCAAAATTCCGCAAGGTGACGCGAAGTATTCGAGTTTTCGGCTCTAAATGTTGGTCCAAAAGTATAAATCTGTCCCAAAGCCATTGCAAAAGTTTCTCCTTCCAACTGTCCCGAAACGGTAAGGTTCGTTTCTTTTCCAAAGAAATCTTCCTTGTAATCTACTTTCCCGTCTTCAGTTCTTGGTGTTGCGTCAAATGGCAAAGCGGTAACTTTAAACATTTCACCGGCACCTTCAGCATCTGATCCCGTAATGATTGGCGTATTCACATATACAAAACCTTTCTCTTGAAAATAACTGTGCACCGCATACGATAATACCGACCGCACTCTCATTATGGCTCCGAACATATTGGTACGCACTCTTAAATGCGCATTCTCACGCAAGAAATCCAAGCTCGGTTTATTTTTAGGTTGTATCGGGAATTTCTCGGCATCCGAGTCTCCAAGGATTTCCAGTTTAACCACCTGAATTTCAAATTTTTGTCCAGCACCTTTACTTTCCACCAACGTTCCCGTCACTGATATGGCTGCTCCAGTTGTAATTCGCTTCAACGTTTCATCTGGCGTATTCTCAAAATCGACAACACATTGTATATTGTCAATGGTTGAGCCATCGTTTAAAGCAATAAATTGATTGTTTCTAAAAGTTCTCACCCATCCTTTTGCATTCACTTCGTGAAGCGTTTTTGTGCTGTTTAGTAAGTCTTTAACTTTTGTATGTCTCATTTTATGTATATAATTGATATTAAATAGTGTCTTGTGACTGAACTGCAAATATAAATGATTTGTTTGAAAAGTCCTTGAGTAAAATTTGGGAATGAGGAGCTATTTCCCGCTATTCGCTATATCTTTTACTTTTTTAAAGAAAAAAAGTAAAAGGATGTCTCTGCTAACGCAGTTCACTGAACTCCGATGTAATAAGAGCACAGTGAAGTAATCAAGGGCTAGAGAGTATTGGAATTGAGGAATCTCTAATTAATTAAAAGTTGGACTTATTAAAGGTAATGGAAATTAATGTTTAATTTTAGCCTATTGTGCTTTTTGTTTTATCTTTTCAAGGTAAAATGTCCTTTCAAAATTCTACCATCCTCTAGTGCTATGGTATACCAATAGTCGTCAGAAGGCAAAGGTCGCCCGTTAAAGTTTCCATCCCAACCATGATTTAAAGGATTTAACTTGCTTATTAATTTACCATATCGATCAAAAACATTAATAATTATTTTAGCATTAAAGGCATTGTTGACCCCTTTTATATTCCAATAATCATTAAACCCATCTTGATTTGGAGTAAAGAAATTCGGTATTCCAAGTATTGCTACTTCTTTTAAGGTAATACCACACCCATTCAAGTCTTTTACATAAACTGTATGGATTCCTGCACTAACATTAGTAAAAAGATTTTCTGATTGATAGTGGCTATTTTCGTCATCCAACGCATATACATAGTCACCTGTACCAGTTGCGGAAACCTGAATACTATTAATAGAAGTAAGATCTTCAATTTTTATGTTTTCTATTTTAGCAATATTAGATGCAGAAACTATAATTACTCTAGTTCTAGAACATCCCCCATCAGTAGTTGCTTTCACGGTATAGGTTCCCGTTTTGTCAATTGTTAAAGTGTATTCTGTTTCGTCACTAATTGGATTTCCGTTATAAGTCCACTCATATTTATAATTATCTATTAATAATTCATCAACAAGGGCTGCATTGATTACTTTGGTAAAATTACTAATATTACTGCAAAGTCGTTCCTCACCATTCAAGGTTATTGGTGGTAATAGATGAACTACGAATGGTATTGACATTGTTGCTTTACAGTTAGCATTATTTGGATTAATTACCTCCACTCGAATATTTTGTGAAATGGTTACAAACGGGTTGGGCAATGGACTTGAAAGTAAATTGTTATTAGCATCATAATACTTGACTATTATTCCGGTTTGACCTCCTAAGATGGTATTGTGAAAGGTTGAAGTGTCAAAAGCATATTTTCCGTTTTGCTTAGTAGGATCGATTTCATCATCACAAACAATTAATAAATTGGACGGAATAGGAGAGGCTTCTGGTAAATCAGAAACCACGAATTCTAATGTTGTTTCATAGGAACAAGCAGTCATTGCAGTATTGGTTGCCTCTACTTTTAGTATTTGTGAACGAGTTACAAAAGGATTAGGCAGCGGACTTGATAAAGAATTATTATTTTCATCAAAGTATTTCAAAGTGACGTTAGTTGAACCATTCAATAATCGTGTTTGAATTGTAGAGGTGTCAAAAGCAAATAATCCGTCGTGGTTGTCATCACATTGTATTTCCTTAATAGGTTGCATAACCGGTATCGGTTCAACAGTTAACTGAATAGGAGAACCTAAACCCAAACAATCATTGTTAAGTTTACTGTCAATACGAACATAAATTTTTTGTGAATTTGGATACCCTATATTTCTATAATTTACAATATCTAAAATTGTATTTTTTTCTGTTAAAGCATCATTAAGATTGCGATAGTAGGTAATGTCTAGTTGTTGTCCTACAGGAAAAATAGCTTTTATTTCATTGTTTATACTACTAAAATCAAAACTAGAAATACCGTCTGTATAGGTGCCCAAAACGGCATCATCGCAAACTATAAAATTTCTAACGAAATTAATCGGAATTTGCGTTGTAGAAATTATTAAGTGTATTGTAGCAATTTTAAAACAGCCATTGGAGTTTGTAATTCGCGTATAAACAATGTCGTTACTTATTATTTGATTGCTATAACTAGTGGGATTAGTTATTGGGTTACGATTATTTTGTGCATCAATTTGAGTGGTATAAAAAGTGATGCTTTCGTTTGTAGCATTAGCTGTTATTTTTGGGATTGCTTCCTCTAAATTAAAAATAGTAAATCCATTAATATCATCGTCACATTGTTTTAAATCAACATTTTGATTGATAGTAGGTAACGCACTCACTTGTATTTTGAATGATGTTGTTGCAAAACAAATTGGATTATCTTTATTATACATTTTTACATAAATAGTTTCAGTTGCGTAGGTATTCGCGTAAGCTGATGGCGCTGCAATATTTTGTGTCAAAGCGATGTCTTTGTAATAGGTAAGTAAAAACTGAGTCGCTGACTGTCCCTTTAAAATTGTTGAAGATTTTTGAGTTAAATCAAATAAAACACGTCCATCGGTATCATTGCCAATACTCGTATTATCGCAAACTAAATAGTTTGATATAGAAGTGTAAATTTCTGGAATAGGACTTTCATTAACAGAAATTGAAAATGAAGTACTGCTTTTACAAGACGGATTAGCTTTGTTTGATACTAAAGCAATTATCGTTTGTGGCAAGTAGGCTGTTGTGTTTGTATATGTGGTTGGGCTATTAATCGCTAAATTATCATTGTAGTCAGCAGCGTTAACATAAAAGTCAACCTTATTCAAAGTGGGATCTTGACCGTTAAGTATTGCAGTATTTTGAGATGTCAAATCAAAAGTACGAAAACCATCATTATTGTTATCACATATTGAGATATTTTGTGGTTGAAAGGCTGTAGGAACTTCGTAAATAACAATGTTTTTAGTTTCTGTTGTTACACCTGTATTTGATGTTGCTTTTACGGAAACTGTGTAATTTCCTATTGACGAATAAAAATGATTAGGATTGAGATTAGTGGAGGAATTGCTATCACCAAAATCCCATTGCGCAGCAATAATTTCTCGATTGCTATCTAATGAAAAAGAAGTCATTTCGCCCAAACAGTTATTTTGCGTTTTTATGGTGACTTGAAGATTAGATGGTGTAAATTGAGGAAGACCAGCATACGAGAGTCTACCGTTTAAGTCAACAGCTTTTAATTGAAGATTACACCCAATACCCAAAACATTAGGATTAGTAATGGCGCTTAAATAAGGGACGAGGTCACGGGCTACATAGATTTTCCCGTCAGGAGCTAACTGCAAGGCAAGTGGGTTAGATTCCCTATGGATTATAGTTAGTAAATTGATTTCAGAAACGGGGATATTAGTAGCTGTTAAATCATATTGATTCAGTTCATATTTCTCAGGAACGTTACTACCGGTTGTTAAATATGCAATTTTTCCAGATTGTGAAAATTCTACACCATAAGTAGTTGGTTTATCCGTAATCAATCGTGGATTACTTACGACACCAGTTTCGTTATTAAAATTAAATAGTTCGGTTAAACTTGAATTATTAGCACAAATTAATTTATCTCCTGTTTGAGAAACTTTCATGCTACCAATGGAATCTTGATCTCCTGCTACTTCTACACCAGCACTGCTAATAACTGGGATGGAATTTACACCTGAGTTATCCACAAAGAATGAGTAGAAATTATTATTTCCAGATCCATGAGTAATGACCCATACTCCCTCTCCCGTTCTATTTAAAGCTGCTGTTAATTTTTCAGTAGTTGGCGTAAATAATAAAATATTTTTATTGGAAGTAACCGCTCCTAAACCACCATTGAAAGATAAATCTACTTCAGAATACTTCAGTCCTTCGTCACTCCCTTGTGCAGCACAAGTAAAAATATAATAAATCGTTAAAGAGTTAGGCTTTTTTACTATTATAGCAGATTGTGTGGTGGTATTATTGCCCCTTAGATCGATTCCATTTTCCATCAAAAGATGATTTTTATTATAAACAGATACACCATCAGTATAAAATAACAATTGACCAGCACTGTTAGATATTGTTGCGCAACCTTCGTAAGTGTTTAATTTTCCATTAGTTAATGCAACTGGGGTACCGTTGTTAAAGTCCAATCCTGCACGTTCACCAAAATACCAAATATTAGCCTCGCCCTGACCATATATTGATAGAGATAACGAGAATAGCAAAAATGTAAAAAATTTATTCATACTATAAACCTAGAATAGTAAATAAAAGTACATTTAATTTAAGAGTTAGCATAAAATTTATAGGAATATTTGCTGTATTAATTTGCAATAATGCTGAAATATAGACATCAGGTATTAATTTTAAAATTAGTTTTTTTCATGTTAAAAGTGTTGACGTTACTATTTTACTTCTTAGCATTTTTCCTGGTAAGGAATTATAGAGTAAAGTTGTTCCATGAATACTTAAAGTATTGACCAGTTCAATTTTAAAATATAATTAAGTCAATCAGGAGCTATTTCCCGCTATTCGCTATATCTTTTACTTTTTAAAGGAAAAAGTAAAAGGATGCCGCTACTATCGGGGCTAAGCATATGGAGTTTTTTAGGATTTTTTAGAAACATTCGGATGAATTTCCTTCGCCGTTTTGTAATCTTTCGAGATAAAATAGAGAAATGAAATCTTTTCCAAATCCTGTCAGGGTTCAAAACCCTGACAGGATTGAAAAAAATTGTAACGAATAGCGGGAATTAGCGCCTGATTACGATGTTTCTCGCAACGATTATTTATTTTTTTCTAAATCGTCAATTTCGGCATCACTTGGTTCAATGATGTCTATTTTGGGTTCGATAAAATCCTGTTCATTGGCAAGCGTTTTATTCAAGGTCAGAACCAAAGCCGGCAGCAACATTAAATTTGACAGCATCCCAAACAATAATGTCAGTGAAATCAATCCGCCAAGTGCAATTGTACCTCCAAAACTTGACAACATAAACACCGAAAACCCGAAGAACAACACGATAGAAGTATAGAACATGCTTAAGCCGGCATCCGTAAATGTGGCGTAAACAGATTTTCGGATTTTCCAGTTGTTTTTCTTTAATTCTTCGCGGTATTGGGACAGAAATCTCACGGTGTCATCCACCGAAAGACCAAATGCAATTCCGAAAACCAATATCGTAGACGGTTTCAGCGGAATGTCTAAAAAGCCCATAATTCCTGCTGTTAGCATTAATGGTAATAAATTTGGGATGATAGAAACCAATACCATTTTGAACGAACGGAACATAAAACCAATCAAAAGAGCGGTCAAAAAAAAGGCGAAAGCCAGCGACGAAAGTAAATTATCCAGCAGGTAACCGGTTCCTTTCTGGAAAACCAGTGCTTTTCCGGTGATGGTGACTTTGTACTGATCAGCAGGGAAAATTTTAGCTGCTTCTTTACGAATTTCAGCTTCAATTTTGGCAATATTATCGCCGTTTTCGTCGCGCATAAAAGTCGTGATTCGAGCAAATTGTCCTGTCGAATCAACATAACTTTTCATCAGATTGTCTTTTGAGTTTTTTGTGGCATTTTTGGCATACGACAAAATAAACGACTGTTCTTGCGAAGTAGGCAATTCATAATATTCCGGATTTCCGTTGTAATACGCTTGTTTGGAATATTTAATCAGGTTGACAATCGAAATGGGTTTTGACAATTCCGGTATTTCATCAATGGTTTCCTCCAGTTCTTCCATTCGCCTTAGCGTAGACAATTTCATGACTCCTTTTTTTCGTTTGGTGTCAATCATGATTTCAAGCGGCATCACTCCGTCAAATTCTTTCTCAAAGAAAATAATGTCTTCAAAAAAGGCTTCTTTTTTAGGCATGTCTTCAATCAAACTGCCTGAAATGCGCATTTCATAAATTCCTACAATACTAATTACTAATAGAATAATAGAAACAACATAAATTGAAAAGCGATTGTATTTTACGTTTCTCAGAATCCAATCCATGAAAACCTTCACATAATTACGGTCTAAATGCTTGATGTGGCGCTCTTTTGGAGCAGGAATATAACTGTGAAAAATAGGGATGACAATGATACACAAAAAGAAAAGTGCCATAATATTGATGGAAGTCACGACCCCAAATTCCAGTAACAATTGATTATTTGAAGCGACAAACGTAGCAAAACCAATTGCTGTGGTAAGGTTTGTCATCAAGGTTGCCATTCCTACTTTGGTCGTAACACGCTGTAATGCTTTGGCTTTATTGTGGTGAATTTTGTATTCCTGATGGTATTTATTGGTCAGGAAAATACAATTCGGAATTCCGATAACAATGATTAATGAAGGAACTAAAGCCGTTAAAACCGTGATTTCGTAGTTTAATAATCCTAAAAATCCAAAAGACCACATCACGCCAATAATAACAATAATCATTGATATTAGCGTTGCCTTAAAACTTCTAAAAAAGAAAAAGAAAAGCAATGAGGTGATTAATAAAGAGGCTCCAATAAAGATGCTGATCTCATCAGTAACGGTTTTTGCATTCAGCGTTCGGATGTAAGGCATTCCTGAAACACGAATATCAATTCCGGTTTCTTTTTCGAATTTTTCGACTGCGGGAACTAACTTTTCTAAGATAAAATCTTTTCGTGCCGACGTGTTTACAATTTTTTTATCCATGTAAACGGCGGAGCGAATGCTTCCCGATCTTTTGTTAAAAAGTAATCCTTCGTAAAAAGGCAAATCATTGAAAAGCTCTTTTTTAATTTTTTGAAGATATGCCGGGTCAAGAGTTTTGCTTTGGTCCACAAAAGGAACCAGTTCAAAGGTTGCCAGCGAATCATTTTTTTGTAATTTCTTTAAGTCATTTAACGAAATAACTAAATCAACCGCTTTGTCGCCTTTTAACGTATTCATCATTTTACTCCAGGAAGCAAAGGCTTTTGGGGTATATATGGCGTTGTCTTTTACCCCGATGATGACTAGATTTCCTTCTTCCCCAAATTTATTTAAAAAGGCATTGTACTCAATATTTACAATATTGTCATCCGGTAATAAATTGGCTTCGGTAAAAGCGAAGTGAATATTCTTCCATTGTAGTGCTAAAAGCGCCGTTATTGCAACAATAATGGACAACATTAAAATCCTATTTCTAAGGACAATTCGGGCTATCAATTCCCAAAATCCCAAACTAAACCACTTGACCATATTTCCTGTTTAACGGCTGTAAAGGTAGTTAAAACCGATATAAATCATTTGTTTCAGCGTAAACTTTTTATAGGTTTAAAGTCTAATTTTAGGTTCTTTTTTTTATTTGTAATTAAATAAATTTTTAAGATATAAATGATACATTTGAATTCTCATCTTCGTTATTTGGGGATGTTGGTAATGACAAAAAAAAGTTTATGAAGAATTATAAAAATACAATATTTTATTTGAGTGTTACGGGCGGTTTTATTGCATTAATGTACTGGATTATAACAAAAGGGAAAAACTTAGAGGCAACAGAAACAATAGTTTCACCAGAGAGTGGCAATGGTTCTTGGAATGATTTTTTAGCTGCTATGCAACATAATTTTCAAGATCCTTTGGCTATTCTCTTGGCTCAAATAATAACAATCATACTTGTTTCCCGAGTTTTTGGCTGGATTTTTAAGAAGATAGGACAGCCATCAGTAATTGGGGAAATTATTGCGGGAATTGTTCTTGGACCATCCTTATTGGGATTGTATTTTCCTGAATTTTCAGTAGCTTTATTTCCTGTTGAATCCTTAGGAAATTTAAAGTTTTTGAGTCAGATAGGATTAATTTTTTTTATGTTTGTTATAGGAATGGAACTTGATTTGAAAGTGCTGAAGAATAAAGCCAATGAAGCGGTAGTAATCAGTCACGCCAGTATAGTAATTCCTTTTGCACTCGGGATCGGTCTGGCTTTTTTTGTTTATAATCGGTTTGCTCCTGAGGGAGTTACGTTTTTAGCTTTTAGTTTGTTTATGGGAATTGCGTTAAGTATTACGGCTTTTCCAGTTCTAGCCAGAATCGTTCAGGAAAGAGGTATTCATAAAACTAAATTAGGTTCTATAGTGATTACATGTGCTGCTGCCGATGATATTACTGCTTGGTGTATTTTGGCGGTAGTAATTGCGATTGTAAAAGCAGGGACTTTCGTGAGTTCGTTGTACATTATTATGCTGGCAGTACTTTATGTTGTTGCGATGATTTATATTGTAAAACCATTTTTGAAACGAATTGGAGATTTATATGGTTCTAAAGACAGTATTGTAAAACCGGTTGTGGCAATCTTTTTTCTAGTATTGATTCTTTCGTCTTATGCAACGGAGGTTATTGGTATTCATGCGTTGTTTGGTGCATTTATGGCGGGTGCAATTATGCCGGATGTCCCAAAATTAAGAACAATATTCATAGAAAAAGTGGAGGATGTGTCGTTGATCCTTTTACTCCCTTTGTTTTTTGTATTCACGGGTTTAAAAACAGAAATTGGTCTACTTAATGATCCGTATTTATGGAAAGTTACTGGTTTTATTATTTTAGTGGCCGTAGTGGGCAAGTTTATAGGAAGTGCTTTGGCAGCCAAATTTGTTGGGCAGAGTTGGCGTGACAGTTTGACGATTGGCGCCTTGATGAATACCAGAGGTTTAATGGAATTGATTGTTTTAAACATCGGGTTGGAACTTAAAGTTTTAACACCCGAAGTGTTTACCATGATGGTCATCATGGCATTGGTCACTACTTTTATGACGGGGCCGGCTTTGGATTTAATCAATTATATCTTCAAAACGAAAGATGGTGTTGAAGTTATTGAACAAACAAACCATAATAAATACCGAATTTTAATTTCGTTTGGCAACAATGAAAAGGGTAAATCCTTGTTGCGACTGGCGAATAGTTTTATAAAAAAACAGAAAAACAGCTCCAGTATTACCGTGATGCATTTGTCTTTGAGTGATGAGGTGCATACTTTTAACTTGGAAGACAAAGAAAAAAATAGTTTTTATCCAATTGTTGAAGAATCCCAACTATTGAAACAGGATATTACCACTATTTTTAAAGCAACGATGGACATAGAAACCGAGATTGCTGATATAGCCAATCAAGGCGATTATGATTTGTTGTTAATAGGCTTGGGAAAATCAATATTTGAAGGTACAATTCTTGGGAAAGTAATTGGTTTTACAACACGAATCATTAATCCTGATCGTTTAATTGATAAGTTTACCGGAAAAGAAGGTTTGTTCGAAAATTCGCCTTTTGATGAAAGAACGAGACAGATTATTTCTAAAACCAAAATGCCAATCGGAATTTTGATAGACAAAGATCTGCAGCAAGTCAATCATGTTTTTATCCCTATTTTCAGTCCTGAAGATTCTTTTGTGATTGATTATATTCAAAAATTAGTGTTCAACAACAACTCAAAAATTGTTATTTTGGATGTAAATGGACATCTTACGACTAATTTTGTAATGAACAGCGCTATTGATTCTTTGGAACAAAAATATCCAAACAACATTGGTTTGATAACCGATAAAATAATTAAAGAGGAATTTTTGGCGCAGCAGGATTTAATGCTAATTAGTCTCGAAAGTTGGAAAGAACTCGTAGATTCCCGAAGTATTTGGTTGAGCGGTGTTCCTTCTGTGTTAATTTTAAAACAATAACATGAATTGGATTTTATTAATTATCGGTGGTTTATTTGAAGTTGGTTTTGCCACTTGTTTGGGCAAAGCCAAAGAAAATACCGGAATGACAGCAACATTATGGTTGGGCGGATTTTTGGTTTGTTTGACAATAAGTATGGTCTTGCTTTATAAAGCAACACAAACACTGCCTATAGGAACGGCATACGCGGTTTGGACCGGAATTGGAGCAGTGGGAACGGTTTTAGTTGGAATTTTTGTTTTTAAAGAACCAGCTGATTTTTGGAGAATATTTTTCATCACCACTTTAATCAGTTCTATTATTGGTTTGAAATTCGTTTCGAGTCATTAAAAGGAAATTTTCAATATTTTTTTAAATAGAAAATGCGTCGTGTTCAACTAACACGACGCATTTTTAATATAATTGAAAAGGGAATTACACCTTCATAATTTCAGCTTCTTTCACCACTAAAAGTTCATCTATTTTCCGGATGTAACTATTGGTTAAGTTTTGAACTTCATCTTCGGCAGTTTTGCAAATGTCTTCGGAGGTTCCTTCTTTTTCTAATTTTTTAATATCTGTATTTGCGTCCTTACGTGCATTTCTAATACCTACTTTAGCATCTTCGGCCTCTACTTTGGCTTGTTTCGCAAGATCGCGTCTTCTTTCTTCGGTTAGTGCAGGAACACTAATGATAATTACATCACCGTTATTCATTGGATTAAAACCAATATTAGCTACCATAATTGCTTTTTCAATTACGTGCAACATGTTTTTTTCAAAAGGTTGCAACGTAATGGTTCTGGCATCAGGAACACTAATTTTTGATACCTGCGAAAGTGGCGTTGCCGATCCGTAATAATCTACAAAAACACTTCCAAGCATGGCCGGAGAAGCTTTTCCTGCACGAATATTCAAAAATTCTTTTTCTAAATGCGCAATAGAACCCGTCATGGATTCTTTGGTACTATCTAATATAAATTCAATTTCTTCAGTCATAAATTTTAGTTTTCAGTTTTCCGTCTCAGTTTCCAGTTCTAGCCGCCTTTGCGACTGCAAACTGTGACTGAATACTATATGTTTACTACAGTTCCTATATTTTCTCCCTCGCAGATTTTCAATAAGTTTCCTACTTTATTCATATCGAAAACTACGATTGGTAATTTATTTTCCTGACTTAGCGTAAATGCTGTCGTATCCATCACATTCAATCCTTTTTTAAGGACATCGTCAAAGGAAATGAAATCGAATTTGATGGCAGATGCGTTTTTTTCCGGATCACAGTCATACACTCCATCCACACGAGTTCCTTTTAGAATCACATTGGCATTGATTTCAATACCACGTAAAACCGCTGCGGTATCGGTTGTAAAATATGGATTCCCAGTTCCGGCTCCAAAAATTACAATTCTTCCTTTTTCAAGGTGACGGTCCGCTCTTCTTTTGATATATGGTTCTGCTATGGATTCCATTTTTAACGCCGTTTGCAAACGGGTTTTCATACCTTTTTCTTCCAATGCGCCTTGTAATGCCATTCCGTTAATCACCGTTGCCAGCATTCCCATATAGTCACCTTGTACTCTGTCCATTCCTGCGCTTGCTCCTGCAACTCCTCTAAAAATATTTCCACCACCTATTACAATGGCTATTTCTACTCCTTTATCATGAATTTGCTTGATTTCATCAGCATACTCAGCGAGTCTTTTTGGGTCAATTCCATATTGCAAGTCGCCCATTAAAGCTTCGCCACTTAGTTTCAGAAGAATTCTTTTGTATTTCATGTGTGTGTTGAGTTGATTGGTGCAAATATAGACATATTATGATTTTTAAAAAAAGTGTTGCTTAAATTTTATAAATTAAGTTTTTCATACGATTTTTTTGCGGCTTCATAGCCAATGTTGAAAACGGCATTCATCTTTACTTTGCTGGTTTCAAAGGTGCTGTATAAGCATAAATCCTTGGGTTCTATAACCCAATCGCAAATATTAAATTTATGCATATTTGAATTTGCTGAAAGAATATCAAAAGCCCGAGTAGTCACTGCCTTAATGGAACGCAAATCTTTGGCTTCAATTTTCTGAATCGGACTTACATAAACACCTATCACAGTTTCGCATTGTCCTTGTAAAATATCGGTTGGAAAATGATTCAATATCCCGCCATCACTATAGATATTGCCATCTATTTGATAAGGAGACAAAATCCCGGGAAACGCTGAAGATGCTAAAATGGCATCAACGATTTTTGTATTGGGAGAAAATATTTTTAGTTTTCCGCGAATCATGTCGGTGGCTGTAATCTGAACTGGAATATTCAAATCACTTAATACGGCGTCTTTAAAGATACTGTGAAAATAACTTCGGAAGGATTCTGAATCAATTAATCCCGCTTTCTTAAACGTGAGGTGTTTCCAGTGAAAAAGGTAAATGGATTTAAAAAACTCCAAAATTTCTTCGGGTGTTTTTCCCCAAGCATATAACGCGCCAACAATCGATCCAGCACTCGTTCCTGCGATTTGAGAGGGTTTGATGTTTTCCTCTTCCAAAAATTTAATGACACCAGCATGCGCCAAACCTTTAGATCCGCCACCGGAAAGTACTAATCCTATAGATTTTGTTTTTAAATCCATTATAACTATTTGTTATAAAATTACTCTTTTTGTGGAATTGAAAGTGACAGATATCATATTTATGCTCCAATTTTATGGTAACTTTGTGAAAACAAATAATTCATTATGAAAATTCCAATAGCCAAAGCATTGTTTAATAGCCATTCATATTTAGAATACAGAAAACTTATTTCAGATTTACTATTTGAAAAAAAATCAACTGGGGACGAACAATCGGAAGATTTAACGCATTACAGTGAACTGAATGAAACGCGCATGAATCGTTTGGATAAAACGATTAAAATTACCGAACAAATCAGTCTGAAATTAAAGTCTTTACCGCGTGAATACATTTGGTTGGTAATTTCTGAAGGTTGGTGCGGTGATGCCGCGCAATTGTTGCCAATTATCAATAAAATGGCAATTGAATCCGGTAAAATTGACTTAAGAATTGTGTTGCGTGATGAAAATGAAGAATTGATGAAGTTGTTTTTAACCAATAAAAAGAAAGCGATTCCTATTTTAATTTTTGTCGATAAAGAAACTGGAAGTGTGCTTGGAAATTGGGGGCCTCGACCACAAGCCGCAGCTGATTTAGTAACAGATTACAGAAAAGAATTTGGAGTTATTGACGAAACTCTTAAAACCAATTTACAACTTTGGTATTTGCATGATAAAGGAATTTCCACTCAAAATGAATTGATCAACTTGATGTTGAATCTTTAAGTGAACAATTACTTTTATTCATAAATCTCTATATTTTAAATAGTTAGCTATATTTTTTATCGTTTTATTTATTTATTATCAAATAAAAAGCGTAAATTAACCGCTTGAACCAACTCTATTGTACATTACTTTACTTTTTATTGGTGTTTAAACATTGTTTAACAATTTAAAAAAACATCATTATGAAGAAGCTATTCAATCGAATTTATGATTATTTGTCCTATTTGTTATTTGGAGGTAAGGACGTAAGTCATTATTAAAACATCTCATAAAAAAGTAGACAAAAAATCATGAATTAAAATTACTTTTAATTTTAGAAAAAACACATCGCAAATATAATTATGTATTTGTCATGTGTTTTTGCTTGTTGAATGCAATTCAGAGATTAGATTTTGTTCGAATAAAGTCAAATCCATCGCTTTATTTACGTCGTAATCTCCAATTTTTGTTCTACGCAAAGCGGTTAAATGCGAACCGGAATTCATCACCTTTCCAAAATCAAAAGCTAGGGAACGAATGTAGGTACCTTTGCTGCAGACGACCCTAAAATCGACTTCTGGAAGTGCAATTCTGGTGATTTCAAATTCGTGAATAGTTGTCTTTCTCGTGGCAATTTCAATGGTTTCTCCTGCTCTGGCATGTTCGTATAAGCGAACACCATCTTTTTTTATAGCAGAATAAATAGGGGGTTTTTGATCGATTTCGCCCAGAAATTGTTTGACGGTTTCATGAATTAAATTTTCGTCAATATGTTCCGTTGGGAAAGTTTGGTCGATTTCCGTTTCTAAATCATACGAAGGCGTTGTAGCTCCAATATAAAAAGTTCCGGTATATTCTTTGGCTTGACCCTGAAGTTCGGTAATTCTTTTAGTAAATTTTCCAGTACAAACTAACAACAATCCCGTTGCCAACGGATCTAAAGTTCCGGCGTGACCAATCTTGAATTTTTTTGGCAGACTCAGTTTGGTTATTAAAGCCCATTTCAATTTATTCACCGCCTGAAATGAAGTCCAATTCAAGGGTTTATCAATCAGTAAAATTTGTCCGTCTTGGAAATCTTCGGCTGTTTTCAAAGGAATTTATTTAAAGTATGAAAAGTAGAATAATAAAAAGATTCCTACGATTATTCGGTACCAACCCCAAGGTTTAAAACCGTATTTTTTGATAATTTCTATGAAAAATTTAATCGCTAGAATAGCAACGATAAAAGCAACTACGTTTCCTATCAAGAACAATTGTATGTTTTCGTTTGATTTTAAAATCAATTCATAGCCTTTCATTTGCGAAGACTCATAGGTTTTCAAAAATACAGAATAACAAGTAACGGCCATCATGGTAGGAACTGCCAAGAAAAAAGAGAATTCCGCTGCGGCATGACGCGTTAATCCTTGTTGCATTCCTCCAATGATTGAAGCAGCAGATCGACTTGTCCCCGGCATCATTGCTAAACATTGCCAAAAACCAATGATTACAGCTTTCTTTACTGTAATATCTTCTTCTCTAATAACAGTTGGACTTTGAAAACGACTGTCGATAAAAAGTAAAATTACGCCGCCCAAAATTAATACAATCGCAATGGGAATAGGGTCTCCCAGAATGGCTTCAATTTTATCATCGAATAATTTCCCTAACACCAACGCTGGAATTACGGCATAAATAAGTTTGAGATAAAAACTGATTGCAACACTTTTTGAAGAGAAATCGAAAAATTTCTTCCAATACAAAGCGACAACCGCCAGAATGGCTCCAAATTGGATAGAAACCTGAAAAAGCTTTACGAAATCATCTTCTTGAATTCCAAAATAAGAACTCATAAAAATCATGTGAGCGGTCGAGGAAACGGGAAGATATTCGGTTAATCCTTCGATAACAGCAATTAAAAATGCTTGTAATGTATTCATTTATGCTTTTTTGGGATTCTTGAGAATAGCATAAATGGTAATTCCGAAACCGATTAAAACAGTTGTTGGCGCCAATCGAATTCTTCTAAAATTGAAGATATCTTCGCTAAAGACATTAGGATCCTCACTTCCGCCGCCTGACATTAGAATGAATCCCAGGGCAATTACTCCAATACCAATTAATAAGATTTTGTAATTTATTTTGTCAAAAAGAAATTCTGGTTGCTGTTCATTGTTTTCCATATGTGCTAAATTTTATTTCAGCAACTAAGAATGCTGAATGATAATGCGGTTTTTTTTAATCTTCAATCTAAAATTAATAAAGATCGTCAGTTCTCAAGTTCAAGAAACGTTGTGTTGCAAAATACGTGCTTAACCATGTTATTAAAACGCCAATTCCTAAAACGGCCAATAATACCAAGCCAATCATAGCTTTGTCTTCCAAAATCCCAAGATTTGGAAAACTGGTTTCAACATAAATCAAAACTCCTATTAACGCCAGAACGGCCAAAACTGCTCCAATCATTCCCAGTTTTATGCTTCGCATCACAAAAGGTTTTCTGATAAAAGCTTTTGTAGCACCTACCATTTGCATGGTTTTAATGATAAATCGGTTGGAATGAATGGACAAACGCAACGAACTATTGATTAATAATACGGCAATAAAAGCTAAGAATACGCTTATTACTAAAATCCACATACTTACTTTTTTAATATTGTCGTTCACTAAATTCACTAATTGTTTGTCATACACAATATCCGAAATCATTGCGTTTTTGCGCAAGCCAGCTTCAATTTTTGTAATACTGTCCTTAATTACATAATCTCCTTTTAGGTGAATGTCGTAGGAGTTTTGCAGTGGATTTTCACCTAGAAATTCCATAAAATCCTCACCAATAATATCGGTATGTTCTTTAGCGGCCGCTTCTTTGGTGATATAAGTGTATGATTTTACGAATGGACTTGCTTTTATTTGGGTTCCAAAAGCTTTTACAATACTGTCATTGGCTTCATTCTTGAAAAAAACCGTCATAGCGATATTTTCTTTGAAATCGTTGGCTAATTTTTTAGAATTTATTATAAAAAGTCCCAATATTCCCAATAGAAATAAAACCAAGAATACACTTAGCACTACTGAAAAATAAGAGGAAATTAACCGGCGTTTTTGAAAATTATCAAAGGAAGAACTCATAGTTTATTGAAATTATTGGGTAAAAATAATAAAGAATTTCTTTATTCGAAGTTAATAACGCTCAAAGTTTCGATTTTCGTGCATAAAATGTAAATTTGCTACCTAAAAATAGTCATCGTGAGAAAGCCTTTTGAGGCTTTGTTCCTTTGCAACTTTTATAAAGATGACTTGAGTGTGCGACAGCATGACTCCATTAAAAAACAATAAAAAAGAGGAATGACTTGAGTGCGCGACAGTATGACTCCATTAAAAAACAATAAAAAAGAGGAATGACTTGAGTGCGCGACAGCATGACTCCATTAAAAAATAATAAAAAAGAGGAATGACTTGAGTGCGCGACAGCATGACTCCATTAAAAAAACAATAAAAAAAGGGAATGAAATACAATCCAAACGAAATAGAAGCCAAATGGCAGAAATATTGGTTAGAAAACGAAACGTTCAAAGCCGAAAATAACTCAGAAAAACCTAAATATTACGTACTCGACATGTTTCCTTATCCATCTGGAGCGGGATTGCACGTCGGACATCCGCTGGGATATATCGCTTCTGACGTGTATTCAAGGTACAAAAGACACCAAGGTTTTAATGTGTTGCACCCAATGGGTTACGACAGTTTTGGATTGCCTGCGGAACAATATGCAATACAAACGGGGCAACGTCCCGAGGATACGACTTCGGTTAATATTGACGGAGGGACGGATAAGGAAGGAAATAAAATTGCGGGATACAGAAAACAATTGGATAAAATTGGATTCTCTTTCGATTGGAGTAGAGAAGTCCGCACTTCAAATCCTGATTATTACAAGCATACGCAGTGGATTTTCATCCAATTATTCAATTCTTGGTACAACAAAAACAGCGACAAAGCCGAAGATATTTCTGCTTTGGTTTCTGTTTTTTCAACAGAAGGAAATGCAAATGTCAATGCGGTTTGCGATGAAAATATTGAAGCTTTTTCAGCAAATGAATGGAACGCTTTCGCAAAAGAACAGCAGGAGAGAATTTTGTTGCAATATAGGTTGACTTATTTAGCCGAGACTGAAGTGAATTGGTGTCCGGGATTAGGAACTGTTTTGGCAAATGACGAAATCGTAAATGGTGTTTCAGAGCGTGGCGGTTTTACTGTGGTGCGAAAGAAAATGACCCAATGGAGCATGCGAATTTCTGCTTATGCAGAACGTTTGTTACAAGGTTTAAATACTATTGACTGGAGCGAAAGCATCAAAGAAAGTCAAAGAAACTGGATTGGAAAATCAGTTGGTGCAACTGTTTCTTTTAAAGTCGAAAGTCAAAAGTCAAACGTTGAAAGTGAGCAGCAATATATCGATGTGTTTACTACAAGACCTGATACCATTTTTGGAGTAACGTTTATGACCTTGGCTCCAGAACATGAATTGGTTTCACAAATAACCACTCCAGAACAAAAAGCGGAAGTGGATGCTTATATAGAAAAAACATCAAAACGTTCCGAAAGAGAACGCATGGCTGATGTAAAAACCATTTCGGGAGTATTCACCGGAGCTTATGCTGAACATCCTTTTACCAAAGAATCTATTCCGGTTTGGATTGGGGATTATGTTTTGGCAGGTTATGGAACAGGCGCGGTTATGGCCGTTCCTTGTGGCGATGAAAGAGATTATGCTTTTGCGAATTTTTTCAAGGGTCAAAATGGTATGACAGAAATCAAAAACATTTTTGCAAATGTGGATATTTCTGAGGTTGCATACGGTTCGAAAGACAATGTGATTATCGCCAATTCTAATTTCCTAAACGGACTGACGTACAAAGAAGCGACTAAAAAAGCGATAGAAGAATTAGAAAAACTAAACCAAGGAAAAGGAAAAATCAATTACCGTTTGCGTGATGCCGTTTTCTCTCGTCAGCGGTATTGGGGAGAGCCGTTTCCGGTATATTATGTGAATGGCTTGCCGCAAATGATTGCCGCAAAACATTTGCCAATCATCTTGCCGGAAGTAGAGAAATATTTACCAACTGAAGACGGACAACCGCCTTTGGGAAACGCTTTGGTTTGGGCTTGGGATAGTGTTCAGTGTTCAGTGGTTAGTACCCAGTTAGTTGATGATGTAACCATTTTTCCACTGGAACTAAACACGATGCCAGGTTGGGCAGGAAGTTCCTGGTATTGGATGCGATATATGGATGCGCAAAATGAAAAGGAGTTTGTTAGCAAAGACGCATTGGCGTATTGGGAAAACGTCGATTTATACATTGGCGGAAGCGAACATGCCACCGGACATTTATTGTATTCCCGTTTTTGGAACAAATTCCTAAAAGATAAAGGTTTTGCGCCGACCGAAGAACCATTCAAAAAACTGATTAATCAGGGTATGATTTTGGGGATGAGTGCTTTTGTTTACAAGGCTTCAATATTTTGTTCGAAAAGAAGTAAGACAGATGAAGGAAAATATAATGTTGAAAATTATAATGAAATAGTATTTTGGACTAAAAATTTTATTTCTAAGCAGACTGGTTTCGATCAAGAATTTAAAATTAATAGTGCAGAAAATCAAAGTTTATTAGATGCTCTTTTGTTTGAAAAATATAATGTTATTAATGAAGAAGTAACTTACATAATTGAACATATTAATCCTATTCACGTTGATGTTTCTTTAGTTAATTCTTCTGACGAATTAGATGTTGAAAAATTTAAAAAATCAAGAGAAGAATATATTAATGCAATTTTTATCACTGACGACAACGGAAAATACATTGTTGGCCGCGAAATCGAAAAAATGTCGAAATCCAAATACAATGTAGTTACGCCGGATGATATTTGTAATGAATACGGTGCCGATACATTGCGTTTGTACGAAATGTTTTTAGGGCCATTGGAACAAGCGAAACCTTGGAACACGTCAGGGATTTCAGGCGTTTTTGGTTTCTTGAAAAAACTTTGTCGTTTGTATTTTGATGATAATGGTTTGATTGTTACCAATGACGAACCAACGAAAGACAACTTAAAATCATTACACAAAACCATCAAAAAAGTAACAGAAGACATTGAAGGCTTCTCTTTTAATACTTCGGTTTCTCAGTTTATGATTTGTGTGAACGAATTATCCACGCAAAACTGTCATTCACGTGCTATTCTGGAACCATTAGCAATCGTCATTTCACCGTATGCGCCGCACATCGCCGAAGAATTATGGTTGCTGTTAGGAAATACAGAATCTATTGCAACGGTTGCCTTTCCTGTTTTTGAAGCTAAATATTTAGTTGAGAGCGAAAAGGAATATCCAGTTTCTTTCAATGGGAAAATGCGTTTCACGATGGTTTTACCTTTGGATTTAACCAAAGAACAAATCGAGGAAATCGTAATGAAAGACGAAAGAACCATCAAGCAATTAGAAGGAAGATTGCCAAACAAGGTGATTATCGTTCCGGGGAAAATCATCAATTTGGTGGGGTAAAAAATAGTGTTATTATATAAAAAAATCCCAATTCTAACATTTAGAATCGGGATTTTTTTTGTTTTTCAAACAACTAATAAATAATATATTAAGTGTTATTTTTAACTTTTTGTAACATTTTAATAGATTCTGTATCTAAAAGAAAAATTGGGTCATTTAACAACTTAAATCTATTAAAAATGAAAAAGTATTCCTTCTTGGTTATAGTTCTATTGTTTTCAGCATTATATTTAAATGTATTCGGACAAATAAAATCGTATCCGTTTGAAATAAGCAAAACAGGAAAGGGAAAACAATCTATAATCTTCCTGCCCGGATTTGCCAGTTCTGGAGATGTCTGGAATGAAACAAAATCTAATTTCGAAAAAGAGTTTACGTGTTACACATTTACAATGGCGGGTTTTGCTGGGATTAAACCACAACCAGATGCTTCGTTTATAAATTGGGAAACAGAAATCGTGAACTACATTAAAGCAAACAAAATAGAAAAACCAATTATAGTTGGTCACAGTATGGGCGGAGGGCTTGCGTTGGCTATTGCTTCAGATTATCCTGAATTAATAAGCAAAATTGTAGTCGTTGATGCGCTTCCTTGTTTGGCCGCTTTTAGAAATCCATCTTTTAAATCGTTAGAAAATAACGACTGTTCTTCAATGGTTAATCAAATAACGACTATGTCTGAAGATGAATTTTATCAAATGCAAAAAAGAAATATGGCCATGCTTTTGGCAGATGCCTCAAAACAAGAGGAAGCAATTAGTTGGAGCATGAAATCAGACCGAAAAATTTTCGGCAAAATGTATTGTGATTTTTCCAATACGGATTTGAGAGATAAAATTACGGCAATAAAATGTCCTGCTTTGATATTATTGGAATTTGGTTTTTCAAATTACAAAGGGCCTATAGAAGCACAATACAAAAACTTAAAAACGGCTAGTTTTCAATATTCGAACAAAGGTTTACACTTTATTATGTATGATGATAAAGAATGGTATTTAGCACAACTAAACAACTTTATAAAAGCATAATAATGGAGTTTGAACAACTATACAAATCCTATTGGCAAAAAGTTTTTCGATTGTGCATGGGTTACGTAAATGATTATGACATTGCACAGGATATGGCGCAGGAAACGTTTATTATTGTTTGGCAAAAACTTGACACATTTAGAAATGAATCGGGTGTCGGAACTTGGATTTTCCGAATTGCATCCAACAATTGCTTGAGGCAGATTGACAAAGAAAAACGATTTCCCAAGTCAGAACTGCCGATTTATATTGCCGAAGAAAGGGACTATTCGCTTGAACCTCAAATTCTATTTTTGTATAAATGCGTTGCCGAATTGCCAGAAATCGATCGCATTATTATTTCACTCGAACTGGAAGATGTAAAACAAGCTGAAATTGCCAATATCGTCGGACTCTCAGAAGCCAATACAAGAGTAAAAATTCATAGAATAAAAGAAAAATTAACTCAAAAGTTTAAAGAAAATGGACAATAATATAGACTTTAAAGATTTATGGAAACAACAGGCCGTAAGCCCGCCAAATATTGAGGAATTGCTTTCTAAACTGAAATATTTCAAGAGAGTAAGCCTTAGAAAATTAGTTATAACAAATGTTTTACTAATCGCGACAAGTGCATTTATTATTTTTATCTGGTATTTTTATCAGCCTGAGTTTATTTCAACCAAAATCGGAATTATTTTGACTATTTCCGCAATGCTGATGTATTTGTTCGTCTACAATAAATTAGTTGGATTTTATAAAACAGTTGATCGTACTCAAAGTAATAGTGAATACCTGCAAAAATTAATTTCGATTAAAACAAAACAGCATTTTTTGCAATCTACCATGTTGAGTTTGTATTTTATACTGCTTGGATCCGGGTTATGTTTGTACATGTATGAATACACATCCCGTATGACAATATTTTGGGGAATTTTTACTTATGTAGTAATGTTGGGATGGATTGGGTTTACTTGGTTTTATTTAAGACCAAAAGAAATCAAAAAAGAGCAGGCTAAAGTCAACGGTTTGATCGCTAAATTTGAAGCTGTGAATAAGCAGTTGAGTGTTAATGAATAATGTTATTGCTGTTTTCTTGTGCCATTTTGACATTGTAAAAAAATGGTTCAAAATTTGATGTTTTATTTTAAACATTTAAATAAAAAACAAAAATATGGGAATGGGTTATTTGATTCTTGCCGGAGCTATTATGCTTTTCAGCTGGTTAGTTAGTTCAAGACTAAAAAGCAAATTTGAACATTATTCTAAATTACAATTACAAAACGGAATGTCAGGCGCTGAAATTGCCGAAAAAATGCTTGCCGATAATGGGATTCGCGATGTAAGAGTGATCTCGACACCGGGTCGTTTGACGGATCATTACAGTCCGGCGGATAAAACAGTGAATTTAAGTGAGGCGGTTTACAACCAACGAAATGCGGCCGCGGCGGCTGTGGCCGCACACGAATGTGGTCACGCCGTGCAACATGCTGTGGGATATCAGTGGCTCACGATGCGTTCTAAATTAGTGCCGGTGGTGAATGTGGCTTCCACCTACATGCAATGGATTTTGCTTGGAGGAATCTTGATGATGAAGACTTTTCCACAATTACTACTGGTAGGAATTATCATTTTTGCAGCGACGACGTTGTTCTCCATAGTTACTTTACCGGTCGAATATGACGCGAGCAATAGAGCATTGGCTTGGCTAGAAAACAAAAGAATGTTGACACCACAAGAACACGCTGGGGCTAAAGATTCCTTGAAATGGGCTGCAAGAACGTATGTTGTGGCTGCTTTAGGATCTATTGCAACCTTGTTGTATTATGTTTCGATTTATATGGGCGGAAGAAGAAATTAGATTTTTCGTTTAAAAATAAAAAAACGTCTTGTTTAAAAACAAGACGTTTTTTTTGTTCAATAAGTAACGCAACACTTGCTCGATTAAACGGAACTATAATTGAATCTGCCTGTCGATTTGCTGATTCAGGGAAATAAAGGTTTCTGTTCTGGAAACACCTTCTATCGCTTGGATTTTGGTGTTGAGCAAATGCATTAAATGTTCGTTATCCCGACAAATAATTTTTATCAGAATGGACCAGTTTCCTGTGGTGTAATGGCATTCTAATACTTCAGGGATTTTCTTTAATTCACGCACCGCTTCTGGATTTCGTGCTGCTTTGTCCAAATAAATCCCGACAAAAGCCATCGTATTGTAACCCAGAATTTTATTATTTACGGTGAATTTTGATCCCGAAATAACGCCAGACTGCTCCAGTTTCCGCAAACGTTGATGAATTGCCGCTCCTGAAATTCCTATTTTATTGGCGATTTGAAGAATTGGTTTTCGGGCATCTTCCATCAGGTCGCGTAAAATTTCTTTGTCGATGCCGTCAATTTCTACAATTAAGGAATTAATTTTCATGAGTTGTTATTTTAAACTAAAATACAAAATTTAGTTTAGATTGGAAATCAAATTTAATGTAAAAACGATTAAATTCGATATTTACTACGTTTTAATTGCAAGTTTTTTGTCACATAGAGTGCAGTCGAAATGCTAAAATTATTATGGACTGCGCTTAAACTGACAGCAGGACTAATTTCTACTTATTGTTAATACATGAAAAAGAAGCACAACGCGATTTTACACTTGGCGCCATAAAAAAAGCCATTCAGATTGCGAATGGCTTTTGTAATTGTATCTAAAAAGTATTTTTTTACTTTCCTTTATTGGCTTCAATAATGTATTTTTCCAAAGCCATTGTCATAGAAGGCGTTGCTGGTGTTGGTGCAAGAATATCGACTCTCAAACCATGATCTAAAGCTTCTTTTTGAGTTGTGCTTCCAAAAACGGCAATTCGAGTGTTGTTTTGTTCGAAATCTGGGAAGTTTTTGAACAATGATTTTATTCCGGTTGGGCTGAAGAAAGCCAAAATATCATAATATACATCAGCTAAATCAGACAAATCGCTCATCACCGTTTTGTAAAAAACAGCTGGAGTCCAATCTACTTTTAATGCGTTTAACGTAATAGGCGCATCGGCATTTAATTGGTCTGAAGCAGGCAACAAGAATTTTTCGTCTTTGTATTTTTTTATTAATGGAGATAAATCGGCAAAATCTTTTGGTCCTACGTAAATTTTACGTTTTCTGTACACTACATATTTTTGCAGGTAAAAAGCGATGGCTTCTGATTGACAAAAATATTTTAATCCTTCCGGAACTTTATAACGCATTTCATCAGCAACTCTGAAAAAATGGTCAACAGCATTTTTACTGGTTAAAATAATAGCGGTGTAATGATTGAGATCGATTTTTTGAAGTCTAATCTCTTTGGCATTAACTCCTTCTACATGAATAAAAGGTCTGAAATCAATTTTTACTTTATACTTTTGCTGAAGTTCAAAGTAAGGCGAATTTTCCACCTTGGGCTCGGGTTGTGACACCAAAATTGTTTTCACTTTCATATATAACGTTTTCTAAGCACTCTCTTTTGTAAACCAATAATACATAAAATAATACGGAGCTATTTCGAGAGCGCAAAGATATAAAATAAAATAAAACAACTTACCGAATATTAAATTTTGATAATTTTTTATTGAAACAAAATAAGTTAGTATGTTTATTATCAGTATTATAGCTATAATTACTAACGGAATATTTCTTGAAATTGAGTCGTAATAAAACAAAATTATATTCAAAGGCAGTATGAATAATCCAATATACGTTCTGTAAGTCACTTTTTGCAAGTTAAACTGTTCCATAAATTCTTCGATATTGAAGGATGTGGCAATTATTTTTTCAATCAAATATTTCGATAAAATAAAGAAAACCAAAAACGTAAATATCTGAATGTAGAGCAACCAATCTGTTTTTAAGGCATGACCAAAATAACTCAGCGAAATTTGAATGAAAAATGCAAGAGAAATGACTTGGACAAAAAATAAGGCGACAGTAAATCCACTTCTCATATGGCTGCTGTCCCTATAAACTTTGGTGTATTTGTTGGAAAAAATTAGGTTTGCAAAATCACCAAATCGATTTTCGAAAACAGATTTAGTAATTGCAATAATTGCAAAAGACAGAACAAAAAGTACGGTTGCCCAGTCTTTATTCTCAGTTATTCGGGGGTGAAGAATAGTTTCGATCATAACGCTGCAAAATTACTAATTTTTCTATCATTCTTTTTATTATAATTTTATTAAGGCTGAAATGGCAAAAAAAGGGTACTTTTGCAGGGAAATTAGTCAAAATATGAATGATTGCATTGTTATAATCCCTACTTATAACGAAATTGAAAATATAGAAAGCATTATTCGATCAGTGCTCTCGCAACACAAACCTTTTCATGTTCTAATTATTGATGATAATTCGCCGGATCATACTGCTGATAAGGTCGTTTTACTTCAATCAGAATTTGAGGATAGATTGTTTTTGGAACAAAGAGAAAAGAAGGCAGGTTTGGGAACCGCTTATGTTCATGGATTTAGATGGGCACTGCGACAAAAATATGATTACATTTTTGAAATGGATGCTGATTTTTCCCATAACCCCAATGATTTAGAAAAATTATACAGCGCTTGTTATTTTGGTGATGCTGATTTAGCGATTGGTTCCCGTTATGTGACGGGAGTAAATGTGGTAAACTGGCCCTTAAGCCGCGTCTTGATGTCGTATTTCGCATCGGTTTATGTGCGAATGATAACGGGAATGAAAATTCATGATGCCACAGCCGGTTTTGTCTGTTATAAAAGAAAAGTTTTAGAAGAGATCAATTTAGACAAGATAAAATTTGTTGGATACGCCTTTCAAATTGAAATGAAGTACAGAACCTACTGTAAAAAGTTTAAAATTACGGAGGTTCCAATTATTTTTACCGACAGAACAAAAGGGCAGTCCAAAATGAGTAATTCGATAATTGTCGAAGCCGTTTTTGGAGTTATTGCGCTCAGATTAAAAAGATTATATAACACATTATAAGAAAAAGATACGATGAACAGGGTTTTAATTAAGAATGCCAGAATAGTAAATGAAGGAGTGATTTTTGAAGGCGATGTATTAATTGAGAATGACTTAATTGTTGAAATTTCAGAAAGTATCAGTGCCAAATTTTCGGACTGTAAGATTATTGATGCCGAAGGAAATTATTTGATTCCGGGTGCAATTGATGACCAGGTGCATTTTAGAGAGCCTGGACTGACGCACAAAGGCGATATTGAATCCGAATCCAGAGCGGCAGTTGCAGGCGGTATTACTTCCTACATAGAGCAACCCAACACTATTCCTAATGCAGTCACCCAAGAAATATTAGAGCAAAAATACGAGTTGGCTGCCCAGAAGTCCTATGCGAATTATTCGTTTATGATGGGCGCTACCAATGATAATTTGGAAGAAGTTTTAAAGACCAATCCAAAGAATGTTGCCGGAATCAAAATATTTTTAGGTTCGTCAACCGGAAATATGTTGGTGGACAATGAAGCAACTTTAGAGAAAATATTTTCGAGCACGCCCATGCTTATTGCGGTGCATTGTGAAGATGAAGCGACCATCAAAAATAATTTAGCCAAATACAAAGAAGAGTTTGGAGAGGATGTTCCCGTTACGGCGCATCACCTCATCCGAAGCGAGGAAGCATGTTATATTTCTTCTTCCAAAGCAGTTGCGTTGGCTAAGAAAACAGGCGCCCGTTTGCATATTTTTCATCTTTCGACTGCGAAAGAAATGGATTTGTTTACAAATAAAATTCCATTGGAAGAAAAGAAAATCACTGCCGAAGTATGCGTGCACCATTTGTGGTTTACCAATGATGATTATGCTACGAAGGGCAACCTTATAAAATGGAATCCTGCTGTGAAAACCGCTAATGACAGAAAAGTGCTTTGGGAAGCATTACTGGACGACCGAATTGATGTGATTGCTACAGATCACGCGCCACATACTTTAGAAGAGAAAAAGCAATCGTACCTGAATGCGCCTTCCGGCGGACCATTAGTGCAACATGCTGTTGTGGCTATGTTTGAAGCGCACCACCAAGGAAAAATAAGTGTAGAAAAAATTGTGGAGAAAATGTGCCACAATCCGGCAAAAATATTCAAAATAGAGAAACGAGGTTTTATTAAAGAAGGCTATTACGCCGATTTGGTAATTGTAAATTCAGGTTTGCCTTGGAGCGTAAAAAAAGAAAACATTTTGGCTAAATGTGGTTGGTCTCCATTTGAAGGATTTACTTTTAAATCCAGAATTACCCATACTTTTGTGAACGGACAATTAGTTTACAACGCTTTTAAAGTGAAAGATATTCGTGCAGGAAAACGTTTATTGTTCGAAAGATAAAATTTATCAGATGAAAAAAATCGTATCATTTTTAGCAATATTGACTCTTTTAACAAGTTGTAAAGACGTAGTAGTGCAAAAACCAGAACGTCTTATCGAGAAAGACGTGATGCTTGATGTGATGTATGATTTAGCTGTTTTGGAGGCGATAAAATATCAAAATCCAGCTTCTTTAGATACTTTTAAAATAAATTCAAGAGACTATATTTATAAAAAATATAAAATTGACAGCCTTCAGTTTGCCAAAAGCAATGTGTATTACGCATCGGATTATGATGATTATAAATTGATGTTTGAACAGATTTCAAAACGACTGGATGCCAATAAAAAAAGCGTCGATTCATTAGTGAATTTAGAAAAAAAGAAAAAGAAACTACTTCTTCAAAAAAATAAAAAACCATCTCCTATAGTCGGTGACACGACGAAATTGAAATAATATAACTGCAGTTTTACAGTTTAGAAATCTCTTTTATGTATTGATAAATAGTAATGAAATCAGTTTCCAATCGGTCTTTAATCTTCTCATTAGAATAATTATTTACCGAATAGGAAGCTCTTACAGTGGCTTGGGATAATTTTCTCTTTTGCTGAAACACATTTGAAACAAACCAATCCAGCCTCCAGAGTATTTCCATAAAAAAGGGTTTAGCATGAATTTTAGGTCGTTGCACACCAAATGAATCGGCCATAGAATTGAGAATGTCACGGAAAATACTATTTTCTGCAATCAAAGTAAAGCGTTCATTTTTAATTTCGCTTTGCATTAATTGATGCGCCATTCGAATAACATCAGTTACGGCAACAAATCCCGTTGAGCCCATTGTATAAAATTTCAACCCGTTTTTTACTTTCGTAAAAAGTTGCCCACTTCCTTGTTCTCTAAAACCGGGCCCGAGAATGACACCAGGATTAACAATTATAACATCTAAACCTTCTTGTTGTCCGCGCCAAATTTCCATTTCGGCGCCATATTTAGAAATGGCATAATCAGTATGGTACTTTTCCGGATTCCATTCCGTTTCTTCTGTGATGAATTTTTCATGAGGCAGTAAATCACCTAAAGTAGCAATGGAACTGACAAAACACAGTTTTTTTATTTGATAAGAAATACAGAAATTCACAATATTAGCCGTGCCTTCAATGTTTGTTTTTCGCAATAGATTTTCATCTTTGGGGTCAAAAGAAATCAAAGCGGCGCAATGGTACACAGTGTCAATATTTTGAAAGGCAATTTCTAAGGAAGGAACTTTAGTAATATCTGCGGGAATCCATTCGATTTGCTCAAATAGGAATTCCTTTTTATAGGTAGCGAACAATGATTTGGTTTTCTGCATTGAAGCGACACTTCGATACATAGCGCGTACCTTTTCTCCATTATCAATTAAATGAAGCAATAGATGCGCGCCTACTAAACCAGTTCCTCCTGTGACTAAAATCATATTTACAAATGTAATGAAATCAATTTCAATGGCAATAGCAATAGCAATTTCAATCGGATGACATTTTCAATCACAACTTCAATTTAGCACTTTAAAATTAATTTTTTTACAAAAATTGTTATTGTAATTGAAATTGATTTTTGCCATTGATATTATTATCTTTGTGCAAATTGATTAAAAAAGATGAAGAATTTTATTGAAGAAGTAACTTGGAGAGGAATGCTCCACGATGTTATGCCCGGTACAGAAGAACATTTGATGGAACAAATGCGTGTGGCGTATGTGGGAATTGATCCAACTGCCGATTCATTGCATATAGGACATTTAGTTGGCGTGATGTTGTTGAAACATTTTCAGCTTTCTGGACACAAGCCATTAGCTTTAGTGGGTGGCGCAACAGGAATGATTGGTGATCCATCAGGAAAATCGAATGAAAGAAATTTATTGGACGAACCAACATTACGTCACAATCAAGAAGCTATAAAAGGGCAATTGGTTCGTTTTTTGGATTTTACCTCCGATGCGGCTAATGCGGCTGAATTAGTGAATAATTACGACTGGATGAAGAATTTTTCTTTTCTGGATTTTATTCGTGATGTAGGTAAACATATTACCGTAAATTATATGATGGCAAAAGATTCTGTGAAGAAGCGTTTGTCATCCGAAGCTGCCGAAGGAATGTCTTTTACAGAGTTCACCTATCAATTGGTTCAAGGATATGACTTTTTGCATTTGTACAGACAAAAGAATTGTACGCTTCAAATGGGAGGAAGTGATCAGTGGGGAAATATCACCACGGGAACTGAATTAGTCCGTAGAATCGCCAGTGGAAAAGCGTATGCGTTGACTTGTCCGTTGATTACAAAAGCGGATGGAACCAAATTTGGAAAATCCGAAGGCGGAAATATTTGGTTGGATGCCGCAAGAACTTCACCATATAAATTTTACCAATATTGGTTGAATACATCTGATATCGATGCGGAAAAATACATCAAGATTTTTACTTTTTTATCGAAAGAAGATATCGAAATTTTAACCGAAAAACACAAAGAAGCAGCACATTTGCGTTTGTTACAAAAACGTTTGGCCGAAGAAATTACGGTGATGGTTCATTCAATAGAAGATTTAGAAAATGCAATAAAAGCGTCGAATATTTTGTTCGGAAATTCTACTTCGAATGATTTGAAACAATTGGACGAAGCCACTTTCTTAGATGTTTTTGATGGAGTTCCTCAAGCGGAAATCAGCAGAAATGAAATTGAAACTGGAATTAATATTGTTGACGTTCTAAACGAAAAAACAGGATTTCTAAAATCGAATGGTGAAGCAAGGCGAGCTTTGGCAGCCAATTCTATTTCAGTAAATAAAGAAAAAGTAGCTGAAGAATTCGTGCTTTTGAGCAAAGATTTAATCAACAATCAGTTCGTATTATTGCAAAGCGGAAAGAAAAATTATTTTGTGGTGCGAGTGGTTTAATCGTTTAACTGGTAAATTGTTTAATTGTAACTTCAGTTAACCGACTAAGCAAATTAACCATAAACCTTCTTACAAAACCATCAAATTACAACCACGAATATCAGAATTATCAAAACGTCCTAATACCTCGAAAGAGTTGTTGGGATTTTTTTTGCCCAAATCCTGCGTGGCAATAAACGAACAGGAATTGATGTTAGCCAAATCTATCACGTTGATTCCGCCTGTTTTTCCGTCTTGGATGTAGGTCAAAGCATCTTCTGTATCACGAACGAGGATTTGCATCCAAGAGGGGCATTCAAACACTCCGTTTCCTAAAGAATACGCTTGCGAAAGTAATTCGGTCATTCCATATTCTGAATGTATGGCCGAAACGCCAAAACCTTTACACAATTGTTCGTGCAGTTCTTCCCGAATCATTTCTTTTCTTTTGCCTTTCATACCGCCCGTTTCCATGATAATGGTATGCTGCAGTTGGAACTGTTGTTTCTCGATTAAGTCTAACAACGCAAAAGTCACCCCAATCAGAATGACGTTTTGGCCGACCTCGTCTAAAGCGATAAGTTTAGCAATTAGTTCGTCATGATTGTGCAGGTAAAAACCACTTTCGGTATGATTTGATTCTGCAATTAAATCCTTTACCATGTATATTAATGAAGAGCCATCTCGTTCCAGATAGGATGGAAGCAAGGCCAAAACAACATAATCTTCAATATTGCCATAAAATTCAGAAAATCCTTTACGATAACTTTCGTTATACAAGCTGACATCGGTAACTAGATGTTTGCTGGTAATTATTCCGGTGGTTCCGCTGCTGGTGAAGGTTTCTTGAATGGGATTGGTATTCGAAACCACTTCGTGACTTTTGAAGAACTGAATCGGTAAAAATGGAATCTGTTGAAGAGATTTTACTTTTTGAGGATCTGTTTTTAAAAAATCACAAAACTCCTGATACACTTTATTGTTTTCATATTGGAAACGAAACATTTTCAAGGCAATTTTTTCAAACTGTTTTTGACTGGAAATGGTAAATATATCGGATGATGTGATCAAGAATTTTTTTTGCAAAAGTAATCAAAAATTCAAAGGCAAACCAATAACAGAATTGGATAAACTTGATTCTTAGGATTAATTCCTTTTGAACAAGACACAAAAAAAAGCCCCAATTGCAATTGGAGCTTTAGTGCTGTATTTTTGAAATTATCGGATAATTAATTTTCTGGTTGCTGATGCTTCTCTTTCATTGATTTTTATAATGTAAACTCCTGAAGAAAGATTCGAAACATTTAATTCTCTAGAGCTGATCACGGTTTGAAGTACTTTTTTTCCTAAGACATCAAAAATAATTATTTCTTTATCAAGTTCGTTTTTTGTAGAGATGTAAACTTTGCCATTACTCACAGGATTCGGGTACAAGCTTAAACCTTCTATAGTGGCGGTTTCTTGCATTCTTGGTTGTTGTTTAATTTCTTGAGCACTACCGTTCAGAGAAAATAAAAGAACCAATACAGTTATAATATAAAAGTAGTTTTTTGCCATCAGATAAGTTTGAGAAGTAAATGTACAAATATAAATTCAAAAAGCATACCAAAAAAAAACATCCTGATTGCTCAGGATGTTTGATATGAAATATAGATTGTTATTTACAAATTTCCTAATAAGTTAACCCCATCAACTATAGCCCAAGCACCAGGAGTCAATACAGCTCCATTAGCAGTAGTACTAGTTGTATAGTTCGCAGGTAAAAATGTTACTGTGAAAGTTGTTGTACCAGCACCCCATAAAGAAGTATTGTCTGCAATTTTTACATTAAGCATTTTAATTTTTCCTGTAAGAACTTGATTGGTGTTTGTAGCAGCATCTTGAATTCTAACTGAAGTCGCATTTGCTGATGTATATCCAGAAATTACTACATTAGAATATTCTCCATTTCCTTCTTTTTTAAATTGGATTGCATCTACTTCAAGAGGATTTCCTGCCTCAGTAACTGTTCCTGCAGCTCTTCTTAAAGTAATATTTGATACTTTAGGAAAGAATGCATTATTTACACTTTTTGATTCGATTTCCATTCCAAAATTTCCAGCTCCAGTTTGATACGCATACCAGTTGGTGTTCGCCTGACCTTGCCATCCATCTTGCCAGTCAAAAGAATCATCTGTATTTCCATAAGAAATAAGGTTTTTAGCACTCACTGTTCCTCCGTAAAATTCAAATCCATCATCAGCGCCTTTATATGAAACCAAATTTTCTAATACTGTTCCAGAGCCAACTGAATAAAATGAGAAACCATTCATCTCAGAATTTCCGTCAAGTATTTTTTTACCAGCATATTCTACTCTAACATATTTTAGTGAACCACCATTATGTGCTGCATTTGTACCACCGTAAACAATATTTGTACCATCTTCAGAAGTTGCATTAGTGATAGGCGATCCGTCTGCAGTTTTCCCAGAAACAATTGGAGCATCACCAAACATGATTATACCACCCCAAGAACCTGCAGTTTTAGATTTTTCAGTGAACACCACTGGTTCAGCAGCAGTTCCTGCAATATTTAATTTTCCTCCGTTTTCTACTAACAATGCATCTGTACCATTTGAAGCATCCGCAGTAACTACTGAACCCGCTTCAAAAGTTAAAGTAACGCCGCTTTTTACTCTCACGGTGCCGCTTAATGCGTAAGCACCTTTTATGTACGTTTTTGATGCCGCAATGTCACCGGTGATATCGCCTGTTGCCGAGGGTGGAGTAACCGCTACATCATCGTCACTTGAAGTACAACTTGTAAAAACTAAGCTTAATAAGGCAAGGCTGAATACTAATTTTTTCATTTTAATGATTTTAAAATTATAATTTTTTTATTATTTATTTTATTCAAAAGTACATCGAGTCTCCTGTAATTTAGTTACGTAATTGTTACTAAAGTATTATATAACAATCAATTTGATGTAAATTTTATGTTACTTGGGTAACCAAAAAAAAGAGCTTTAGGAGCTCTTTTTCTTATCAATAATTTTTTTGTTGTTAAAATGTGTATCCGATGTTAACAGAGAATCCGACACCTTTTTTGAATTCTCTTAACACTAATGAGTCTTCAGTAATATTTATAGTGCTTTTACTTCCTAACTCTTTTTTATAACTTGGATTTAAGATGTTGTCTACGCCAAATTTAAGTTCGACATTTTTTGAAAGTGAGCTCGTCCAGATGAAATCTAATTTACTGAATGATTTTTCATAAATGTGATCAATTCCTGATGAACCTACCGCGAAAATTCGGTCTCCGTAAACATTATAAACTAATGTCATAGAGTTTTTCCAGTCTTTTCTCAAGACAAAATCGTATTTTAGATCGGAATTAATCAACCAGCTTGATGCTCCTTGTAATTTTCGGTTAGTACTATTTTCTAATTCGTTTCCTTGTTTAGTAGGATTTACTTTTACATCGGTACTCATCAATGACGTATTCAGACCAAAGGAGAAATTAGAAAGTGATTCGTTAATTCTGCTCAATTGTAAAAGCATTTCTATTTCGGCACCATAAATAACGGCTTGTTCAGAGTTTTTAAAAGTTGTGATTTGACCACCACTGTTTGCAGTTGGTTTGAAAACTCTTTCAATAGGATTGTTAATTACTTTTCCAAATACTCCTACAGCAAACAATTCTTTGTTGTTTGGGAATAATTCATATTTGAAATCAGCATTGTAATTTTCACTGTCTTTCAAATCTGAATTACCACTTTCTGAAGTTCCGTCTGGATTAATGTAGTTTATTGGTAACAATTCCATTGCAACTGGTCGAGTTATTGTTTTTGCCAATGAAAGTCTCAAATTACTGTTTTCACTTAAAATGCGTTTTGCATTTACAGACGGTAAGATATCAAGTTTATCATCGGTCTTTTTGCGGAAAGCACTTCCAAAAACATCACCTTGGTTTCTGTATTTTATTACACGAGTAGAATTTTCAGCTCTAATTCCGGCATTCAAATCCCATTTTTCTCCAAGATTCATAAACAAATTGAAATATCCTGCATTGATAAACTGATTCAATTTAAATTTATAATCTCCATTAGACTCTTCCTGAACATAAACAATTCCGTTGTTGATGTCTTGGTTGATGTTTTGGCTAATAGTATTTAAATCGGCAGTATAATTTTTCTCAATACTTCTTCTTCCTGAGAAGAAACGGTACGAAGATTCCATGTCGTTCAGCGAACTGTTGTATCCAACAGAAAGTGTATTAGAATCTTCTTGGTTTCCAAATTTCAAATTATATTCCAAAAGTGATGAGTAATAAAAGTTTCCTTTTACATCTAAGAATTGACGGTTCAGGTTGTTACCACCATAAGACATATTGATGTCATTTTCGTTAACTTTTATACCAGTAATAAATTTTCTGTCCGGTTGCTGAAAAGAAGTTTTGATATAGGAACCTCCGGCTTTCAAACTGTGTTTGCCGTCTTCAGATAATTTATAATCCCCGTACAATTGAGTGTTCCAGTAATTAGACTCCTCATACTGATTTAATCGGATAAGATTATTCGTTTGATTTGCTAAACTGTTTGTGTATCCTAATTGATCTTGAATTTTGCTTTCGGTCGCTTTAATTAAAAACGTATTAAAATTTAAATTAAAACGGTTTGTTTTGTATTTCATTCCAGCTAAACCTGAAAATGTAGTGAAGTAACTGTATTGTGTATTGTATAAATTATTGTCGAAGTTCCCTTGTCCAAGATTAAAAGTTCTGTCTACACCTTCTCTGAAAGTGTATTTATTGTCAAAATTAAATGACATAATATAACTGATATTTTTCTCATTCTTAAGACTGAATTTTTGTGCATGTAAAAAACCAATGCTGGAATTCAATGGACTTTGTGTACTGTTGACATCCCATGATTTGTTACCAAATCCATTTTCATGTTCTGCTGGAGAAAGTCTTTGTCCACTTGGAACTGATCCAAAAATACTTGGAAGTGCTCTGTCTTTTCCGATAAGTCCTAAAGTTCCTTTAGTAGAGTTTGAATCATCCGAAATAAGGAAATCTTTAAGATTATTGTTAGTTGTGTAGC
The DNA here is from genome assembly GCF_049896865.1 of Flavobacterium sp. DSP2-3-1. Lineage (NCBI taxonomy): Bacteria > Pseudomonadati > Bacteroidota > Flavobacteriia > Flavobacteriales > Flavobacteriaceae > Flavobacterium > Flavobacterium sp. DSP2-3-1. The sequence continues at coordinate 131,570 of NZ_JAFCVD010000002.1, forward strand.
CAAAACCAATATTCAACTTAGTAATGTTTTTTGCTTGCGGTGTTTCAATGTTAACGGTTGCTCCAGCAAAATCTCCAGAAATATTAGGATTGAAGGTTTTATAGATGTTCAGAACTCCTACGACATCTGTAGGGAACAAATCCAGTGGAATGATTTTTTTGAAAGGACTGTTTGACGGTGATTGTAAATCGTTTATCAATAAGTTATTGTAACGGTCTTCTAAACCTCTAATAAATAATCCTCTACCGTCAACTTTAGTAATTCCAGTGATTTTTGTCAAACCTTCTTCAACATCACTAATACCTTTACGGGCCATTTCTTGTGCGCCGATGCTTTGTTTGATCACAACCGCTTGTTTTTGGTCTAATAATAAGGCAGTTTCCTTTTCTCTATTTACTGCAGCTCTAACAATTACGTCTTCTAATTTATATCCGGCGGAACCTAATGCTTGATTTATAGTTACAATTTCATTTGCAACAATAGTTACGGGAACTTCTACGGATTCATAACCTACGAAACTAAATTGAATAATATATGTTCCCGGTGCTGCAGCAATGGAATATTTTCCATCAATATCTGTGTTGGTTCCATTTGTTGTACCTTTAATAACAACGTTAGCAAATGGTAAGGATTGATTATTAGCATCTTTGTCTGTTAACATTCCAGTAACTGTTCCTTTATTTTGTGAAAAAGAAATGCCTGTTAGTAATAACGTGAAAAATAGTAACTTGAGTTTCATTTGTTTAATTTTTTTGCAAAGTAACGCCCGAAATGTAAAATGTAAGTTACTGGCTTGTTATGGTTATGTTTTGTTTTGTGCTCTAAAATGAACCCAATATTAAATTACGGTTAACAGCTTTTCAATACTCCATTTATTATTACATTTACAATTCAAAAACAATTTTTGGCGCTTTATGAAGAAAAAACACACCAAGATTCTATTAGTAGACGACGAACCGGATATCTTAGAAATTGTAGGGTACAACCTCTCTCAGGAAGGATATCAAATCTTTACAGCGGCAAACGGCAAAGAAGCTGTAGCCAAGGCAAAAAAGGAAATTCCAGACCTAATCATAATGGATGTTATGATGCCGGAAATGGATGGAATGGAGGCTTGTGAAAACATTCGAAAAATTCCGGAACTTAGCAATGTTCTAATCACTTTCCTGACAGCCAGAAGCGAAGATTACTCGCAAGTTGCTGGTTTTGATGCTGGTGCGGATGATTACATTACCAAACCTATCAAACCTAAATTATTAGTTAGTAAAGTAAAAGCTTTGTTGCGCCGATTAAAGGAAAAAGAGCAAAACAGCGAAACACTAAACGTAGGCGGAATCGAAATTAACCGGGAAGAATACAAAATTGTAAAAGATAATATTGAAATTGCATTACCCAGAAAAGAATTTGAGTTGTTTTATCTTTTGGCTTCAAAACCAGGAAAAGTATTCAAACGAGACGAAATCTTGGATAAAGTTTGGGGTAATGAAGTAGTAGTGGGCGGAAGAACAATTGACGTTCACATCAGAAAATTACGTGAAAAAATAGGCGAAGATTTCTTCAAAACAATCAAAGGAGTGGGATATAAGTTTGAAGTGTAAATGACAATAAATTTTAAAAAAACATATCGTTTTGCCGTCAAGTCGGCTTTATATATTACTCTTTTTTCTACAGGATTAGTTAGTTATCTCACCTACTTGTTTTTTACTATTTCTTATCAGTTTTCCCTTCTTTTTGCCTTGTCAATTGCTACATTTTCCTTTGTCGTAATTCAATATCGGGTGGAACGTTTCATTTATAAAAAGGTAAAAAAAATATACGATGATGTTTCTTTATTGGAATCAAGTACGTTTAGGAATCAGCCTATAACTACTGATATGGCCACACTTACCCGTGAAGTCAAAAAGTTTGCCACGGATAAAAAACTGGAAATAGAAACATTAAAAGTCCGTGAAGAATACAGAAGAGAGTTTTTGGGCAATGTTTCTCACGAACTCAAAACTCCGCTTTTTATGGTTCAAGGCTATCTGTCAACTTTGCTTGACGGCGCCATGAACGACAAAACAATTCGAAAAAAATACTTAGAACGAGCCGAAAAAGGTGTGGAAAGACTCATTTACATTGTTCAGGATTTAGATATGATTTCCAAACTCGAAATTGGCGAATTGAATTTGGAAGTAGCTAAATTTGATATCGTTAAACTCGTTCAAAATGTGTTTGATTTGCTTGAAATGAAAGCTTCCAAAAAAGATATTTTGTTGATGTTTGATATGAAATACAACAAACCTATTATGGTTCTGGGCGATCAGGAAAAAATCCAGCAAGTGGTCATGAATTTGATTGTGAATTCTATTAAATACGGAAAATTAAAGGGATCAACCGAAGTCAGTATTGAAGACTTAACAGATGAAAAAGTAATCGTTCGAGTAACCGATAACGGGGAAGGAATAGAGAAAAAAAATATTTCGAGACTTTTTGAACGTTTTTACAGAGTAGATAAAAGTGGTGCTAGAACAGAAGGAGGTTCTGGCTTGGGATTATCTATTGTAAAGCACATAATCGAAGCTCATGAGGAGAAAATTTATGTAGACAGTACTTTTGGCGTCGGCTCTGAATTTTCTTTTACCCTTGAAAAAGTAAGAAGCAATTAAGAAAATATAGTTAATAAAGATTTACTATTTTAAAAACCAATTCATCAGAATTGGTTTTTTTTATGCCTAAAAAAATTTGCTATTTCTCAAAAACCTGAAATAAATTTGTCCAATCTATTTTAGAATCTAATCGTGGCAACCCTTTATAATTGTGAATTTCCTTAATGTTATCCAACCTGAAATCATTTTGATTCGAATAAGGAGCTAGGCCTTCTTTCTTTAATTTTTTAGCCAAATATTCCTGTTCGTATTGCCCGGGTGTGGGAATAAAAAAAGCCTTCTTTCTTAAGATTGCAAGATCCATTATTGTGGTGTAACCGGAACGACAAAGCACCATTTCACTTTCGTTAAAAGCTTGTTCCAGCGCTGTTGAATTCATGAAATTATAATAGGTTACATTTCCTTTTACAACAATTTTCTGCTCAGATTCAACATTTCCTTCGATAAAAATCACATTTCCTTCAAACCGAACGATTTCTTTTTTTAAATGGGTTTCTAATAATCCCCGTTGAGGTTCCGGTCCCGAAAGAATCACAAGCAAGTCGTACTTTTTGGGCAACAGTTTCTTTTGCAGTCTGCTTACCGGTCCAATATGTTTGATTTTGGGATTCACGTTGTCAATATGGCCCAGTTTCCCCGTCAGATTTAGATTGCCGGGATGATCCGGAACCCAGCATTCGGTGTATTTATTCATAACATATTGATGGATTTTGCTTGTAATCCAAGTTGTGTTCCCTGTCAATACATTCAATTGGTGTGTGATATACACCGAGGGAACTTTCTTATTGAAAACACCCATCCTGTTATCCGAAATAATGCCGTCAATGGCGTATTTTTCAATCCAGTTTTCAGTTATTTTTTTTTCTTGGCGAACAGCTTTTAGGGTTCTCAAACTATTTTTTAATAATTTCCATTTGAAATTTTGTCCTTTTTTTGCATATTCTATTTGGTATGAGGGAAGTTCCAGTGTTTGTATGTTGGGGAATTCCTTTTCTAACAATGCCAATGCTATCCCATCGGATGCAATTATTGGGATATAGTTGTTTTCTAATAACGCTTTAATGATTGGAATGCATCGTGTTGCGTGACCTAAACCCCAATTCAAAGGTGCAACTAAAATAGTTTTTTGTTCCGATTTCAAATCCATGTGCGATAAATAAGTTCGTTGTTTTTACTTTGAAAGTTAGGTAATCAACCCGTTGCGCATATTTCTAAGGGATTACCAAACCATTAAATTATTTCATTAAAAATAAGCTCTTAATTGCACGTTTCCAGTATGAATGGCTTGGCTTGTTTCGCTTTTTCGACCTTGGTAATTAACGTTTACATCTAAAAATTGTGTGATATTTTTTTGCAAAAGCAATCTCCACGTCAAGTTTTGACCCGTTTGTAATCCTTCCAGCATTTGAAATCCTACTGAAGAGAATTCATTTCCATCAAATTTATTTTGGTAAAAAGAAACTTCTCCGTTCATTGTGAATTTTTTAGTTCCTGCATAAGAAAAGGCGGTCCCAAAGCGATTTTGCAGCAGCGTTTCCGTACCGCCACTTTGATTTTCTTTCTTTTGTAATTCATAAAAGATATCCCAACTGGTACTCTTGGAAAATAAATAACTGATTTTTGGAGCCAATTGATAACCGTTGATGTCGAAGTTTTTCTCTGGGAAATTCTCCGATTGAATGGCGGTTTTTATCGTTTTGGCAAAAAAACCAAACAGCCAGCTTTTATTGTATAAATGGTTGTACTGCAATTGATGGGAACTGTTGCTAGCTGCCTGCGAACCTATGGACAATAAGTTTTTCGTTTTATTCTGAAAGTAAGAATAGGTAATCGAATGGTTTTGTTTTCCTCGATTGTAAAACAAACTGTTTCTTAAACTGGAATTTAGTCCCAGCACATTTTCATTGGAACCGCTAAACGGATTTAATTCAAAATTAGCACCGTCACTTCTCGTTTTTTGGTCGATTAAAAAAGCGGTTTGATTGTAGAAATAAGAAAGTAATTTTTTTATTCCTTTCTCATTTTGCCATTGATTTGGGTTTAAGGTCACGGATTGGGAGAACTTATTTTGATATGTTTTTATATAAATCCGATTGGGTAAAAACACCCGGATAAATTTCGCCTGATCGATAAAGGGAGCGACTTCAAACTCCTGTAATTCCTGAATTCCATTGCCGTTGTAATCATTCCAAGTGTAAACGCCTTGTCCGGCTGGTACTTCCAGATAGGTAAATTCCTGTTGCGGAATGGTTCCGGAATTCGTTTCGTAAACCGTTGTACTTTGGATTAATTGATTGAAAAAACGGTCCGCATACACGATTCTGGAATTTAATGTTGGTTCTTTTTTTCGTGTAGCGTCCACAAATTCCAAGACTCTGTAATTGGCGTAAAGGGACAAATCACTTTTATTGGTTTGAATTAATTTTGATTTCAACATAAAAGTCTGGGAGGAATTTACGCGCTGAATCAAGTTGTTCTGTAAGCTATCATTGGTTCTTCTAAGATAACCCAATTCCATAAAAACCTTGGTGCTGTCACCTCTTCCAGTGAAAAAACCGTACTCTGTAAATTTTTGGCTTAAAGCTGAAAACCGATTTTTAACTTTGTCTTTTTCCTGATTATCCTCTAATCGCAAGCTGGAACCAACCCAATTTTTATCGAAATGAAAACGCATTTGAGACTGGTTTCTTAAAAATTTCGAGGATAAAATAGTTCCATCGCTTTTTAAAAAACTGCCTTGGTTTTGAAAAGTCCAATTTTTAATCCGAAACAAACCATTTAAAATATGCCTGCTGCCCGAAAAATTTTCGGAGAAATCTAGTTTTTCAAATTGATACAGTACTAATCCTTTATTGGTGGATTTTGGTTTTGGATTTAAATCCAATTGCAACCCGGAAACTAATAAACTTTGATTTCCAATGCCTGCATTTCCTAAATTCCAGTCCCTGTCAAATTCTATATTATAAAGCCGTTCCACAGAACTGAAATTGTTTTGCACAAATTGATAATTAGTGAAAGCATCCATTTGCCATTTTTTTGAAAAAAGCCGTTGTTTGGCATTTATTTTTCCAGCCAAACCTTTGTTATTCGCATCATCAATAGTCGAAAATAAATTTTTATCATTGTTGCTGATGCCAATTTCAAAATCTACAGCTGTTTTTTCAGTGGGTTTAAATTTCCCTAAAAAGGTGGCGACTTGTACCTTCGTTGGCGCAATAAGTTGAATTATGGGTTCGTAATTTCCTTGCGGAATCCCGTTTATAGGAGCATTGTATTCGTAAACTCGGGTGATTGTTGCTGCATTGGTCAAAATATAATTCCCGTTATTAGTTCCTACCAAAGTGAATCGGACATTGAATAATTCTTGTTGTGCGTCATTTGAATATTCGAAAATTTCTACGGCATTAACGAGCGTTTTTCGATACAGTACTTTGTTTTCGGAGTAAGTGTCAGAATAGGCGGAAGGCGCAGTCATCAAACTTGGATTGTCTCCGGAATTCACCAATATTTGGGCTTGTTCCTGTGACAAATTTTGTTGTAACGGTTGGTTTTTCAAGTCGTTTTCCGAATATAAATAGCCTCCAAAACTCCATTTCTTGTTGTCATGCGTGGCTCCGGTGTAAGTTACAAAACGCGTGTAATTTCGATCGGAATATTGGTATTCTATAGCAATTCGCATTTCGGAAGTGATGGTAAAAAGTGGCGTAAATACAATTTCACCGGCATTGTAATCTATCGTATAATCATTGTTTTCGCCTCGTTTCAGTAAAATTCCATTGACATAAACCCGCTCTGAACCTGAAACCACGACAACATACAATTCGCCATTTTGCCCTTTTAATTTGTAAGGACCTTGATTGCCTTCTTGTCCCACAATATCACTTTTGGCATATTGTCCTCGAACTAAAGCCGCTGATGCAAATACATTTGTTTTGTTATCTTCGGTTCCAAAGTTGAAATTGGTTGCCAGTCCCTGTACTTTTTTGTTGAAATTCAGGAATTGGGTTTTCTTGTTTTCCAGAAAGATATCACCCGCTCTAATATTCCAGTCCTCGCTGAACAATTCCATGAAAACATTGTCAAACTGATCCAGTTTTTGAGAATAGCCGCCGTCCTGCAACGGAATATTACTGTCTTGAATGGAGGCTCTTAAACTTACTTTTTCGGAAATTTTACCTGTGATTTGTAAATCTAAATTGGAGTTCAAAACCGCATTTTGATTGTTCCCAATCGTCAAGCCACGCGTAATGCTTCCGGAAGTGTTCAATCCGTCAAAAGGCACATTTTTGTTTGTTTTTTTTTCTTCAATTTTGTATAAATTTCCAGTTCCTGCTTCATTACTGACAACTCGGCTGGAGTCGTAAATATGGTATTCTTGAGTTAATATTGCCGGAAATTTAAGATACTGTACTGTAAGCGAATCGGAGCTAAAATTGCTGTTTTCCTTTAAAAAGAGCGTACCTTTTTCGAAATTTATTTTAAATAATGTGCTGTCGATTCGCTTGCCATTGGCGTCAAGCAATTTGAAAAAACTGGAATTAATGCTTCCTTTTTCTAAGTAAATCGTATCGCGTGAGGGAAGGATTTTTTTGGTTTTGTACAACGAATTTATTTCCTGGGCATGGAGCCCGGAAAAACAGCTTATTACAATCCAAAAAAGTAATTTTTTCAACATAAATACTATAACTCGAAAGTATCAAAAGTAGTATTTATAATTCGATAATTAGAACATGTGTCAATCAGAAAATGAGTCGATATATAAATAATGATATTCTCGCTTTAAGCTTTTGTTAATATACTTTGAGCAACAAAAAATGGGAATCAAAATTTAATTTCGATTCCCATTTTTCAATAGTATTAAACAGTTTTTAAACTTCTTTTGTCACGACTTGCATGGTTTCACGACTGACTTGTTTCAACAAAACAATTTTGTTTTCTTCGACAGTTTGAGTTGCTTTGTCATCGAAATGTCTAATGGTGTATAAAGTGACATTTTCATTAAATTCAACTTTGAATTTTTTAGATAAAATGGCATTCAATGCTTTAAAAGTATCAAATTTATCTTCCACACATACTGAGAAACTAATTGCAGAATTCTGAATTAAGTTTACTTTTATTTTGAATTGGTGAAACAATGCAAAAATCTCACTAATGTTTTCTTCCATGATGAAAGAGAAATCTATTGAGGAAAGCGAAATCAAAAGTTGATTTCTTTTGACAATAAAACAAGGCAGATACGGTTCTAAATCGACACCTTTAGCAACACTTGTTCCTTTTAATAATGGGTTTATAAAGGATTTCACATACAAAGGAATTTCTTTTTTCTTTAAAGGCTGCAACGTTTTTGGGTGAATAACCGTTGCGCCGTAAAAAGCTAATTCAATGGCTTCGCGATAGGAAATTTGATTTAATAGGCTGGCATTTTCAAAATATCTTGGGTCGGCATTCATTACTCCGGGAACATCTTTCCAGATAGTTACGCTTTCGGCATTTAAGCAATATGCAAAAATTGCAGCAGTATAATCGGATCCTTCACGACCCAAAGTTGTAGTGAAATTATTCTCATCTGAACCTAAGAAACCTTGTGTGATGTTCAGTATTTTTCGTTTAACGTTTTTGGCAATATTTTTTTGTGTCAATTCCCAATCCACTTCGGCATCTCTATAATTTGCGTCTGTTTTTATGAAATTACGAACGTCCAACCATTGCGTTTTTATACCCATGAAATTCATGAAATGACTCAGGATAGTAGTCGAAATTAATTCTCCGTAACTTACAATTTGGTCGTAAACAAAATTATAATTGGGAGATTTATTGTGTGTTAAGAAATATTCTAAATCAGTAAATTGTGTATTTACAGCGGCAAAAACGTCATTTTTGTCTTCCTCAAATAAATCCATCAAAATTTGATTGTGGTATTTTTTTACTTCTTGGACAGATGAATTTAATTCAGCCGATTTGTCGAAATAGTTTTTTATGACAATTTCCAATGCATTCGTCGTTTTTCCCATTGCAGAAACGACCAACAATACATCTTCGTATCCCACTTTTTGTAAAACTTCATATACGTTTTTAATTCCTGCGGCATCTTTTACAGAAGCTCCTCCAAATTTGAATATTCTCATAGTTTTAACCAAAAATTGTTCTTTATGCTTTATTTTAATTTTTCTTCCACGAAATGGTTGATTCCTATTTCGTCCATTTGTACCACAAACCAATCTCGAAGCACTTTTGCACCTGATTTTTCATAGAATTCGATTGCCGGTGTATTCCAGTCTAACACATTCCATTCCACTCTTCGGACCTGATCTTTTTTCGCTTGTTTTAAAACTTCAGAATACAACGCGTATCCAAGTCCGGTTCCACGCATTTTGTCTTTTACCACTAAATCCTCTAAATGAATTGTTTTTCCTTTCCAAGTTGAAAAGCGGTAATACCATAATGCGATACCAACTATTTGCGTCGCCGGTTCGCTATCACTTTTATCATCATCCACTTCGGCAACAAAAACATGAAATAAAGGAACAGGACCAAAACCATCCCGAATTAAATCGTCAACAGTTACAAGAACAGCATCTGGCTCTTTTTCAAATGCAGCTAATTCTTGAATAAGGCCCAAAACGGCTTGCATGTCTTGCTGAGTTCCTTTTCGAATATTCATAAATTTTTATTTTAATGGTTCAAAAATGCAAAAAAATTGAATTTTTACATAATAATTTTGTGGTTTATTCAGCAAATATACAATACTGGCAAACTAACTAAATTTTATTCAAATCATTTTCACAAAAAAAACGATATTTGTGACTTCAAATTAACTACATCGATTTCGTAATGGAAGAACGCAACAAAACACTAGGAGAATTTATTATTGAAAATCAAAACGCTTTTCAATATTCGTCAGGCGAATTATCCCGAATCATTAATTCCATCCGATTGGCTGCCAAAGTCGTCAATTATAAAGTGAACAAAGCTGGATTAGTTGACATTGTAGGGGCAGCGGGGGAACAGAACATACAAGGTGAAGATCAGCAAAAACTTGATGTTTATGCCAATGAAGTTTTTATACAAACGTTGATCAATCGCGAAATAGTTTGTGGTATCGCCTCTGAAGAAAATGATGATTTCATCACCGTAGAAGGAAGTGATAACAGCCATAATAATAAGTATGTAGTGCTAATGGATCCGCTTGACGGTTCATCAAATATTGATGTAAATGTTTCGGTTGGAACTATATTTTCGGTTTACAGAAGAATTACTCCAATAGGAACTCCAGTTACCCTTGAAGATTTTTTACAGCCGGGAATTAATCAGGTTGCTGCAGGATATGTAATTTACGGGACGTCAACGATGTTAGTTTATACAACAGGACACGGAGTCAATGGATTTACGTTGAATCCGGCCATTGGAACCTTTTATTTATCGCATCCAAAAATGAAATTCCCAACAGATGGTCATATTTATTCCATCAACGAAGGGAATTATGTTCATTTTCCGCAAGGAGTAAAAGATTACATCAAATATTGCCAATTAGAGGAAGGAGACCGGCCGTATACTTCAAGATATATTGGTAGTTTGGTTTCCGATATTCACAGAAACATGATTAAAGGCGGGATTTATTTATATCCTACGAGTTCCAAAGCGCCAAAAGGAAAATTACGATTGTTGTATGAATGCAATCCATTAGCTTTTATTGCGGAACAAGCCGGAGGAAAAGCTTCTAATGGATTTAGCAGAATCATGGAAATTGAACCGACAGAATTACATGAAAGGGTGCCGTTCTTTTGCGGAAGCTACAACATGGTAGAAAAAGCGGAAGAATTTATGCACGAAGCTAAATTAAGCAAATACTGAAATTCAGGTTTATAAAAAAAGCTCCCAGATTTCTGGGAGCTTTTTTCGTATGATTTGTAATTACTTGTTCATGTTTTTCATTTCGAAGAGAAAAGTGTCGAAATCAACTTCTTTATCCACTAAAATCAGTGCTTTATCTACGATGTAATTCACATTTTCAGTGTTAAACCCTAAACCAACACCAATTTTTCTCAGCATCAGCTCTTGTTTATCGCCTAAATGATGGTCAACGTGAACGATTCGGGCTAAATCATACAAGCGCTCTATTCTTTGTTCGTACAAATAAGGAGGATTGATTGGATATTTTAGAGGATTCTCTAGAATCTCTTCATATTCTGCAGGAGAAATTTCTAATCGAACTGCCAGTTTGTCTAAAAATGCTTTTTCTTCTGGCGAAAATTCCTCGTCAGTAAGTGCTACACGGACAATTGATGCAAAATGGCCTTTATTTCTCTGCTTGAATTCGCTATCAAATAAATCTGAAAATGACATAATTATTGGTTTTATATCTTACAAAGATAAATCTATTTTTAAATTAATAATTTTTATTTTTTTTATATTTTTTCTTTGCATCCGATGTCTTTTGAAGTGCATTTATTTAAATAATCAAATCAATCATTTTCAAAATTAATCGTAAGTTTACAACCCCTTTATCAACCTAATTAATTACCGATGTCAGAATTTTGGATTTACTTTCAAATAGGATTAAAACACGTTTTAGATATTCATGCTTATGACCATGTTTTATTTTTAATAGCGCTAGCAGTTCCTTTCTCCTTTAAGGATTGGAAACGAGTTGTGCTTTTGGTTACCCTTTTTACCATTGGTCACACAATGGCTTTGATGCTTTCGGTTTTTGAAATAATTGCTATAAAAGTAAATGTGGTCGAGTTGCTGATTCCAATTACGATACTAATAACGGCGTTGTTTAATCTTTTTACAGCAGGAAAATCAAGCAAGAAAGAAAGTATAAATGTGGTGTTTTTTATCACACTTTTCTTTGGGATAATCCATGGTTTGGGATTTTCAAATTATTTCAAATCGATTCTGGGCGGTGATGCTACCTCTAAAATATTGCCATTGTCCGAGTTTGCGTTAGGAATAGAAGCGGCTCAGATCGTAGTGGTTTTTGTGGTTTTGATTTTATCGTACATAGTTCAAACCGTTTTTAGATTTTCGAAACGCGATTGGACATTGGTAATGTCGGCCTTTATAATAGGAGTAGTTATCCCTATGATTGTTGAAAGTGAAATCTGGAAAAGATAAAATGAGCGAAAAAAAATTGAATAAATACGATAAAGCGTATCTCAGAATTGCCAAAGAATGGAGTCTTTTGTCCTACTGTAAACGCAAACAAGTTGGTGCGATTATTGTGCGGGATAGAATGATAATTTCCGACGGATACAACGGAACACCTACTGGTTTTGAAAACTGCTGTGAAGATGAAGAAGGCTTGACACGTTGGGATGTTTTACACGCTGAAGCAAATGCGATTCTGAAAGTAGCCCGTTCCACGCAATCTTGTGAAGGCGCGACTTTATATATTACGCTTTCGCCTTGCAAGGAATGCAGCAAGTTGATTCATCAGTCGGGAATAAAAAGAGTGGTTTACCATAAAGGTTACCGCGATGATTCTGGAATTCAATTTTTGATAAAAGCAGGAGTTGAAGTGGAACATATTTCAATTTTAGAAGAATAAATGAACTTTAATACTAAATATCTGCCCATTCTTATTTTTGCAACACTCGCTTTGGGTATTGTCCTGGGCGGGCTCTTGAATTTCCCTAATACAACGGATTATTTAGTCAAAAATAATTCGAAAAATAAACTGAATAAACTCATCGATTTTATTGATAATGAATATGTAGATGATGTCAACACAGATTCTATTGTAAACCTTACCGTTGATAATATTTTGGCAAAATTAGACCCACATTCCGTTTATATTCCCCCCAGCGACCAGCAGGAAGTGATGGAAAGTATGAAGGGGAATTTCGTGGGAATTGGCGTAAATTTTTACATGTATAAAGATTCTGTTGCGGTTATAAAACCAGTGGAGAATGGCCCTTCGGCAAAAGCTGGAATTAAAGCAGGTGATCGAATTTTATATGCCGATAAAACAAAATTATTTGGGCGAAAATTGCCAAGTGACAGTTTGTATTCTAAATTGAAAGGAACGGTTGGATCAAATATTGAACTTACCATTTACAGAAAATCGGAAGACAAAAGACTAAAAGTGAAAATTAAGCGCGATATTATTCCTTTGAAAAGTGTGGATGTGGCGCTGCTTTTAAGTAATAAAACAGGCTATATTAAAATAAATCGGTTTTCGGAAACGACTTACAGTGAGTTTATGTTAGGTTTAATAAAACTGAAACAGCAAGGTGCAAATTCACTTATCATTGACGTTCGAGATAACGGTGGAGGTTACATGGAAGAGGCCATTGCCATTGCCGATGAATTGTTGACGGATAAGCAACTGATTGTGTTCACAAAAAACAAAAACGGAAATATTGATAAAACATTTGCGACTGCAAAAGGCAATTTTGAAAAAAGGAATGTTTTTATTTTAATCAATGAAAACACTGCCTCGGCCAGTGAAATTCTTGCCGGAGCAGTTCAGGATAATGATAGAGGAACCATTGTAGGGCGCCGTTCTTTTGGAAAAGGATTGGTACAGCGAGAAATGAATTTTGCTGATGGTTCAGCCGTTCGATTGACTATTGCCAGATATTACACGCCAACAGGTCGTTCGATTCAAAAACCATATTCAAAAGGGAATGAAGCGTATTTCAAAGAATCTGAAGCCCGTTTTGGAAATGGGGAATTATATGAAAAAGACAGCATAAAAGTTTCGGACACTATAAAATTCAAAACTAAAAAAGGTAAAATTGTTTACGGCGGCGGCGGAATTGTACCTGATGTTTTTGTACCGTTGGAAGTGGAGCACGGAAATGAAAGTGCCGCTTATTTATTACAATCCGGAATCGTAGGTAATTTTGTTTTTGAACAATTAGATAAACATAGAAGCACTTTTAAAGGCTTGTCTTTCAATCAATTTAAAACTAAAATGACTAAAACGGATTTCTATTTCAATGCGTTTCAAAAATTTATTTTCGGAAACGGTTTGGATTTAAATTTTGGAAAAAGCAAGGACCTGGTAAAAAGATATTTGGCCGCTGAATTTGCCCGACAATTGTACGGGGAAAACTATTATTATCAAATTGTTTTGAAAGATGATGCGATGGTTAAAAAGGTTTTAAATCAGAAATAATAAATATTTTCTACAATATGCAATTTAAGTTTTCTGGAATGACAGTCAATGAACGTTTGTACGTTGTAGGACTCACGAATGAATTTGAAAGTTGTCTAAAACAAAAAGATTTTGAAAAAATTAAATCTATTTTAAAGAAAGTTAAATTGAATGGAGATTCTATTATTGAAATAACTAATAGTTTAGCGTTCAGGAATAATTAAAAGTTTAATTCAACTTTTTCTACCTAATACTGTTATTTGCTTGCGTTTTAATCTCGCCACTTCGTAAACTAAGAATGTCCGTTGCGACTGCGGCGCTAGTTCCGGCAGCAATGAGCAGTTGAATTCTCCAATCTGCTGAAGTTTCTGTCACATAAATGCGTTCAACAACTTCATGGTCAATGGTTTTGAGTTGTATTCTTTGTTTTTCGAAAAGTGATTTTTAATGCCGTTCTATATACTGCATCAAAATTTCAATGGAGAAAATGTTAGCTGAACTAATTTCTACCACAATTATACTGGTTTTGTAGGTAGTTTTGTTTGTGGTCACTGTAAACTCCTGAAAACTGCCTTCGATTTTCAGTACTTTTCACTTGGGATTTGTGTAATCTTCGAATACGTTTCTTAAAAATGTATCGTGCTTTCATTCAATAAATCAGCGCCTAATGTTGCATGAGATATTCTCCGTAGACAGCATTCAACAGCGCTTCTTGAAATCTAGATATTTTTTGATGGGCATAAACACCGATTTTTTAATCGACTAGAAGAGGTCTCTTTTTAGCAGAATCTAAAATAAGCGAACACGACATTTCTGAAACACCAGCAACTAAAATAAGTCCATCAAAATAAAGGATTACTTTTCGTTGGTTTTTTCTTCAATTCTTTTTGAAATTCTAAAGATTAATAGAATCATTACAGCACAAAACGAAGCCGCGATTCCAATAAAAGCAACGACACTTTCTCCTTGAAAGGGATTTCTAAAATCCAGCAAAGTAACATTAAAAAGGATTAGAGCTATTGCTAAAAATACCAAAATGTTAGTGAAAATTTTCATAATACGTTATTGTTTTTGTTTTAAAAGAAACAGATAGTTGAGATTTTTTTTTAAACTGAAAATAAAACTCCCAAAAAATCCAATTTATTTAGTAGCATTGAATTGGAGGGTAAATTTATGTAAATTTAATTTAGACAAACAAACCTTTAACATTCGCAGCGAATAATTTAACAGCAATAGCAAGCAGTACAACTCCAAAAGTCTTTCGAATGACTCCAAGTCCATTCTCGCCAAGCATTTTTTCTATTTTAGAAGAGGATTTCAAAACGATGTATACCAATATGATATTCAATATGATGGCGATGACAATATTAATTGTGTAAAACTGAGACCGTAATGAAAGTAAGGTAGTCATCGTTCCCGCGCCGGCTATTAGAGGAAACGCAAGCGGAACAATCGAGGCTGAACTAGCTTCCTCGTCCCGATAAATCCGAATTCCTAAAATCATTTCCAACGCCAAAAAGAATAAGACAAATGAACCGGCAACGGCGAAAGAATTTACGTCGATACCAATTAATTTTAAGAGTTCTTCCCCTGCAAAAAGGAAGACAATCATAATTACACCGGCAACAATCGAAGCTTTTTCAGACTCAATGTGTCCATGTTTCGTTCTTAAATCAACAATTATCGGGATGGATCCCACAATATCAATTACGGCAAAAAGTACCATACCCACTGTGATAATTTCTCTAATGTCGAATTCTAACATATCTTTTTTTGTTTGCAAAGTTATATTTTTAATCTTATATCTGCTTTTAGTTTTCTTCACTGTAACACTTTAGAGATTTTCTCTAGAAATAATTTTTATCAATTTTTAAGAATTCGCGATAATTAAATTTATTATTTACTGGACATAGGAAAAATGGTCATTATTAAGCATTTCTGTGTTTTGTTGTTTTTTACTCCATAATCAAATATTTTTTTCGCTGATTTGGTTAAAATGTGTGATATGTTTGCAGGAGTAATATTGATATTTAATCACTGTATTTTTATTTGTAAAATGTTCTAAATCCCTTCATAATTTCATATTCTTCAAATATCAATAAAATTCTTTCTTTTCCTCATGCTTTTGTATATGATAATTCAGGCATTCTATTTTTATCAATAGATGAAGGAATTTATAAAATAGCTATTTCCGGTGCCATTTCAACTTTTGTAAAAGAAAATTATTAGGGGGTGTCGTTGGATTCCAAAGGCAATTTATTCGCTTTAAAACCCAAAAATACGTTATTGAATATTGATAAAATTGGTGTGTATGGAAACGCCATTCCGTTTTTAAAAGTTGATTTTTCTGCTGCTGATTTGTTTTTTGATAAAAAAAGAGGGATTTATTTGTCAATGATTTTTTGGATGGAAGATTAAAGTTGATAGATGTCTCGGGAAATATTTCTCAATTTACTTCAGATGATGGAATCATTAAAGATTTTACAATTGATACTAAAGAGACTTCTTATTCAAATATTGCCTCAATAAGTTCCAAAGGTACTCACAGCTGGCTGATTTTTAATTTAGAATCTTGTCCTAGTAATTTAATATGTGATAGCAAAGTCAATGAATATGAGGGTAATTTAAATAATTCTATTTGTAAAATTACACTTGCTTGAGCAGTACCGTCTTTTCAATCAGGCGGCAGTTTTGGAGGTTTAAAACGTATGACCATCGACAAATACGAGAATAATTATATAATTATGTCTCATCAAAACTCAAATTATAATTCTTCAAGTAGTGTTTTAAAATTACATTTTAAAATTCCCCTTTGTCTTAGTTTGATTATATTTGCATTTTATAATCATACTACCTCGTAATAATGTTTCAACTAGGAAAAACCATCGTCTCTGAAGACTTACTCCAAAAAGATTTTGTTTGCAATTTGACTGCTTGTAAAGGCGCCTGCTGCGTAGACGGCGACGCTGGAGCACCTTTAAGTTTGGAGGAAACTCAAATCCTCGAATCTATTTATCCAAAAGTAAAACCATTTTTACGCAAGCAAGGAATTGCTGCGATTGAAGCGCAAGGAACTTGGGTAAAAGGAACTGATGGCGATCTTGAAACACCTTTAATAGATAATAAAGATTGCGCGTATGTAATTTTTGACGGTAAAACGGCTTTATGCGGTATCGAGCAAGCGTACAATCAAGGAATAATCGATTGGAAAAAACCGGTGTCCTGCCACTTGTACCCCGTTCGGGTAAAAGATTTTACGGAATTTGCTGCCGTTAATTACGATAAATGGGATATTTGTGATCCTGCCTGTTCTTTAGGTCAAGAGTTAGAAGTTCCGGTTTATAAATTTGTCAAAGAAGCTTTGGTAAGAAGGTTTGGAGAGGATTGGTATGCAGAGCTCGAAACAGTTGCTGAAGAGCTTAAAAATAATTCAAAATAGAATAAAAAATCCTTGTTATCTATTTTTAAAATCCTATATTTTACGGTACTTTACAGTGTTTTTTAATTTTTAATTAACTGATTTACAGTTTTTTATCGTTTTAATAAAAATTCTCTTTATTTTTCTATTTGTTAAAAACTATAACCGATTGTGAATAAGTTTGGCTTTTAATTCTAGCAATATTTTACAATCTTTGTAACTCTCAAAACGGTGTTTATTCCGTTAAAATCTCAAAAAAAACAAACTACTATAATGGCACAAGTTGAACCAATTTTACAAGAGAATAAAAATCGTTTCGTAATTTTTCCAATCAAACACCATGATATTTGGGAATTTTATAAAAGTATGGAAGCCAGTTTCTGGACTGCTGAAGAAATTGATTTGTCACAAGATTTAAATGACTGGAATAACAAACTTTCTGATGATGAGCGTTATTTTGTCAAGCATATTTTGGCATTTTTTGCTGCTTCAGATGGAATCGTAAATGAGAATCTAGCTGAAAATTTTGTGAACGAAGTACAATATGCGGAAGCAAAATTCTTTTACGGTTTTCAAATTATGATGGAAAACATTCATAGCGAAACCTATTCCTTATTAATTGATACGTATGTAAAAGATGAAGTGGAGAAAGATGACTTGTTCAATGCGTTAGAAGTTTTTCCTGCAATTAAGAAAAAAGCGGACTGGGCTCTAAAATGGATTGAATCGGATTCATTTGCAGAACGATTGATCGCTTTTGCAGCGGTTGAAGGAATTTTCTTTTCGGGAGCATTTTGTTCTATTTATTGGTTGAAAAAACGTGGATTAATGCCAGGATTGACGTTTTCTAACGAATTGATTTCTCGTGACGAAGGCGTACACTGTGATTTTGCCGTGCATTTACACAACCACCACTTGGTGAATAAAGTGCCAAAAGAAAGAATCAGAGGTATTATTGTGGATGCTTTAAATATTGAAAGAGAATTTATCACCGAGTCACTTCCTGTAAGTTTGATAGGTATGAATGCCGTTTTGATGACTCAATATTTAGAATTTGTTGCTGACAGATTATTAGTGGAATTAGGTTGCGACAGAGAATACAACACTTCAAATCCTTTTGATTTTATGGATATGATTTCACTTCAAGGGAAAACAAACTTCTTTGAAAAGAAAGTAGCCGAATATCAAAAAGCAGGTGTAATGAACACGGATGGTGATGCTCAAAAAATATCTTTTGACGCTGATTTTTAAAATTTGAATTCTTATCGATCCATTAAATATTTTTTGCGCTACTCTCGTAATAGCCCAGATAGTAATGGAAATCCTTTCTAGTCCTGAACTTGTTTCAGGATTCTGAAACAAGTTCAGGCCTAGAAAGATTGCAATGGATAGCTGGAAATAGCTCCATAAAAAGATGCTGAAACAAGTTCAGCATAAATTACAAATAACGAAAAACAGCGAAGGGATTTTCTGTTTTAAAAAACAAACAAAAGTATGTACGTAGTAAAAAGAGACGGGCACAAAGAGCCGGTAATGTTCGACAAAATCACAGATAGAATTAAAAAACTATGTTATGGTTTGAATGATTTGGTTGATGCCGTGAAAGTCGCAATGCGAGTAATTGAAGGGCTTTATGATGGAGTATCTACGTCAGAATTAGATAATTTAGCGGCCGAAACTGCAGCTTCAATGACTATTGCGCATCCTGATTACGCACAATTGGCAGCAAGAATTGCAATTTCGAATTTGCATTCCAATACTAAAAAATCATTTTCGGAAACAATGAACGATATGTTTCATTATGTAAACCCGAGAAATGGACAAGATGCACCTTTGTTATCTGAAGAGGTGCACCAGGTGATTATGAAAAATGCTGAATTTTTGGATTCACATGTGATATATAATAGAGATTTTAATTATGATTATTTTGGGTTTAAAACTTTAGAACGTTCTTATTTACTAAAAATAAACGGAAAAATAGTGGAGCGTCCGCAACATATGTTGATGCGTGTTTCGGTTGGGATCCACTTAGATGATTTAGATTCGGTGATTGAGACATACGACTTAATGTCGAAAAAATTCTTTACGCATGCAACGCCTACATTATTTAATGCAGGTACTCCAAAACCTCAAATGTCTTCTTGTTTCCTTTTGGCGATGCAAGACGATAGTATTGACGGGATTTACGACACGTTGAAACAAACGGCTAAAATTTCGCAATCAGCTGGTGGTGTTGGGCTTTCTATTCACAATGTAAGAGCAACTGGTTCTTATATTCGTGGAACTAACGGAACGTCAAATGGAATTGTTCCGATGTTGCGTGTTTTTAATGATACAGCCCGTTACGTAGATCAAGGTGGTGGAAAACGTAAAGGTAGTTTTGCAATATACATCGAAACTTGGCATGCGGATATTTTTGAATTCTTGGACTTAAAAAAGAATACCGGAAAAGAAGAAATGCGCGCCAGAGATTTGTTCTTCGCCATGTGGACTTCGGATTTGTTCATGAAAAGAGTTCAAGAAGATAGTTATTGGACGTTGATGTGTCCTAATGAATGTCCGGGATTGTATGATGTATATGGCGAAGAATTTGAAGCCATGTACATTGATTACGAGAAACGTGGAAAAGGTAGAAAAACCATCAAAGCACATGAACTGTGGGAGAAAATTCTGGAATCGCAAATCGAAACCGGAACGCCTTACATGTTGTATAAAGATGCAGTTAATAGAAAATCAAACCAGAAAAATCTGGGTACGATTCGTTCTTCGAATTTGTGTACCGAGATTATGGAATTTACATCCAAAGATGAAATTGCAGTCTGTAATCTAGCCTCTCTTTCCTTGCCAATGTTTGTTTCTAATGGAAAGTTTGACCATGAATTGATGTATACCGTTACAAAACGGGTAACTAGAAACTTAAATAAAGTAATCGATAGAAATTATTATCCGGTAATTGAAGGAGAAAATTCTAATAAACGCCACCGACCAATTGGACTTGGAGTGCAAGGATTAGCCGATGCTTTCATTATGTTGCGTATGCCGTTTACGAGCGACGAGGCTAAAAAACTGAATCAGGAAATTTTTGAAACATTATACTTTGCAGCGGTAACCGCATCGATGGAAATGGCCAAAGAAGAAGGGCCTTATTCCACTTTTGAAGGTTCGCCAATTTCTCAAGGAGAATTCCAATATAATTTGTGGGGAATGAAAGATGAGGAATTATCTGGTCGTTGGGACTGGGCTTCGTTACGAAAAGAAGTGATGGAACACGGAGTGAGAAACTCCTTGTTAGTGGCACCAATGCCAACGGCGTCGACTTCACAAATTTTGGGAAACAACGAAGCATTCGAACCTTATACTTCTAATATTTACACCAGAAGAGTACTTTCGGGAGAATTTATTGTGGTAAACAAACACTTGTTGCACGATTTAGTGGAGCGTGGTTTGTGGAATGAAACATTGAAACAAGAATTAATGCGAAATAACGGTTCCGTTCAAGACCTGAATATTCCGCAAGACTTGAAAGAATTGTACAAAACAGTGTGGGAAATGTCCATGAAAGACATTATCGATATGTCCCGTCAACGTGGTTATTTTGTGGATCAATCCCAATCGTTGAACTTATTCATGCAAAACGCCAATTATTCAAAATTGACATCAATGCATTTCTATGCTTGGCAATCTGGATTGAAAACGGGAATGTACTATTTAAGAACAAAAGCTGCGGTGGATGCGATTAAATTTACATTAAACAATGACAAAAAAGCAGAGCCAATCGAAATTAAAGAGCAATCAATCGCTGTTCCTGCAGTCGCTGAAGCAGTAGAAATGACTTCGGATGAATACAGAGCTATGCTTGAATTGTCTAAAAATGCAGGGCCTGACGAATGTGAAATGTGTGGGTCGTAGGTCAGCGAGGAACGAAGCAAACTCATTTTGAAACCATTTTGTTGACATCAACTAAATGGTTTTAAAACAAAAAGGCAGTTATTGTAATGATAACTGCTTTTTTTTGGAGCTATCTCCCGCTTTCCGTTGCAATCTTTTTATTTTTAAAGAAAAAATAAAAAGGATTTCCACTTCAATCGGGGCTAAAACACCAAGAGTTAATAGTACTATTTGTAAATAATTCACTATATTTGAGATAGTTCCCTTCAAAAATAAACCTTTTTACATTTATCATATGGAAAATAAAAAATTTACTGTTACAGATGATTTATTAGCTTCCAAAAGCCAGCGTCTCCTCAATCTCCTTATTGATGTATTGATTATTTATATTATAGCAATAAGTATTGTTGCTACCATTAATATAATTGGAGATACAACAAACAGTTATGGGGCATCGAATTGGGTTTCATCATTAAGTTTGATTGAAAATTTGTTCTTTGGACTTATTATTTTGTTTTTTTACTATGTATTTACGGAGATGTATTTCTCCAGAACCTTCGCTAAGTATTTCACCAAAACTATTGTAGTAAGAGTTGATGGATCTAAACCCAATACCAAAAACTTTATGATACGAGCAGTATCCCGCCTTAATCCTTTGGACCCTTTTTCATTTCTTGGTAAAACAGAAAGGGGTTTACACGACACTTTATCCGCAACTTATGTGGTAAAAAAACACGAGTTTGTCGAGAAAATGAAAATGTTTGTTCCATCGGATGAAATTGGAGTATAATTCTATTTCTGAAGATAATGATTCATTAATTTTGTAGAAAACCTGCACAAGACAGTATGAATAAAAAATTAAATATCCATTGCTTACAGCACGTACCTTTTGAAGGCCTGGGTTGTATAGAAAATTGGATTGAAGAGCACGGGCATTCCCTTTCGTATACGACATTATACCACAATCCTAAATTTCCGGATCTTGATACGATAGACGCTCTGATTATCTTGGGCGGTCCCATGAGTATTCATGACGAAGCCATATTCCCTTGGCTAAAAGAGGAAAAAGTATTCGTCAAATCCGCAATTGAGCAGCGAAAAAAAATAATCGGAATCTGTCTGGGAGCACAACTAATTTCAAATGTGTTGGGAGGAAAAATTACTGACAATAAACATAAAGAAATTGGCTGGTTTCCTATTACAATTTTAGATTCAAATGTTGCGATACTGAAGGCTTATCCAAAATCATTTTCTGTTTTTCACTGGCACGGAGAAACGTTTTCAATTCCTGAAAATGCGATTCGGTTAATGGAATCAGAAGCCTGCGCAAATCAAGCTTTTTTATATAATGATCAAGTATTGGGACTTCAATTCCATTTGGAAGTAACGGATGCCGCTATGAAACAAATGGCTTTTCATGAGCAATCAGAATTAGTAAAAGACACGTATGTTCAAACCTATGATGAGATCGTAAGTAATACTACATTTATAAAAGAAAATAATCGACTGATGTTTTCTCTTTTGGATAATTTGTTTAAATAGAACCCGATTGTTTTTTAAATAAAAACCTAGTAAATCGACCATCTACTAGGTTTTTATTTTAGTGCTTACCTGAAGTCAGGTTGTTAAACGATTGCAATGTTTGCGACAGCAATTCTCATTTCTTGAGCTGCAGCTACCATTTCGATTAGTGCTTTTTTGGTTTCGTCCCAGTGGCGGGTTTTTAAGCCACAGTCCGGATTTACCCAAAGCTGATCTACAGGAATCACTGCCGAGGCTTTCTCTAATAATTTTACCATTTCGGAACTAGAAGGAACACGGGGCGAGTGAATATCATATACGCCAGGTCCTATTTCGTTTGGATAATTAAAATCGGAAAAAGCATTCAGTAATTCCATTTGCGAACGCGAACATTCTATAGTGATCACATCGGCATCCATATCGGCAATACTTTGAATAATGTCGTTGAATTCACTGTAACACATGTGGGTATGAATTTGGGTATCATCTTTTACACCACTGGCCGAAATTCTAAACGCTTTTACTGCCCAATCCAAATAGGTTGCCCATTCTTCTTTGCGTAAAGGCAATCCTTCTCGAATGGCGGGTTCGTCAATTTGAATAATCTTAATTCCTGCCTTTTCTAAATCGACTACTTCATCTCTAATCGCCAATGCAATTTGGTTACAAGTTTCCGAGCGCGGCTGATCGTTACGGACAAAAGACCATTGCAAAATAGTCACGGGACCGGTTAGCATTCCTTTTACCCATTTTGGCGTAAGCGATTGTGCAAAGGCCGACCATTGCACAGTCATTGGGTTGGGACGCGATACATCACCATAAATAACGGGAGGTTTCACGCAGCGGCTACCGTAACTTTGTACCCAGCCGTTTTTGGTAAACGTAAATCCGTCGAGTTGCTCTCCAAAATATTCCACCATATCGTTGCGTTCAAATTCTCCGTGAACCAGTACATCAATGCCTGTTTCTTCCTGAAAGCGAATCGTTTCTTCGGTTTCTTTTTGGAGTAAATCATCATATTGTTGTTGGCTTAATTCGCCTTTTTTGAACTTCGCTCTCCAGCTTCGGACTTCGGTAGTTTGCGGAAATGAACCAATAGTGGTAGTTGGGAATAACGGAAGATTCAATACGTCTATTTGCTTTTTTCTACGGACTGAAAATGGATTTTCTCTTTGATCATCACCAGTTGCAATGCTGGTAACCCGATTTTTCACCACATCATTATGGATTAATTTAGATGTTTTTCGGTTTTCGTTGGCGGTTGTGTTTTCTTGAAATAGGACAGAATCAACGAGCGTTATCTCACCTGAAGCGAAATTTTGTAGCAGTACTATTTCTTCTATTTTTTGTTTGGCGAAAGCCAGCCATTGTTTGATTTCAGGGGTTAGTGTAGTACCACTGGTTTCTAAATCTAAATCACAAGGCGAATGAATCAGGGAGCAAGATGGTGCAATTAGGATTCTGTTTTCGCCAAGTGCATCAGTGGCTTTCTTGATAAGGGCTAACGATTTTTTAAAATCATTTTTCCAAATGTTTCTACCATCGACAACACCAAGCGAAAGACTGACAGTATTGGACAATTGCCCCGATTCCAAGATATCATCCAATTGCGAATGACAACGCACTAAATCCAAATGTAAAGTGTGCACAGGCAAAGCGAGAACGGTTTCAAGATTTTCTCCGAAACAATCAAAATAGTTCGCAAGAATTAATTTGATTTTAGGGAAACGCTTGTTGATTTCATTATAAACATAAGTTATTGCATTTCTTTCTTTGTCTGTTAGATTCAAAGCTAAAAATGGCTCGTCAAATTGGATCCATTCCACATTTTCATTTTCCAGTTTTTGAAGGATTTCAAAATATACCGGAAGTAATTTTTCGATCAGGTCAATTCTATGGAAACCTTCTTCTTTTTCTTTTCCAAGAAGTAAATAAGTAACGGGTCCTATTATAACTGGTTTTGTAACGATTCCTAAAGCATTGGCTTCTTTAAACTCGTCGATTATTTTTTCGGAGAATAATTTGAATTCTTGATCGTGAGTGAATTCTGGAACAATATAATGGTAGTTAGTATCAAACCATTTTGTCATTTCCATGGCAATGACATCTTGTCCGTCTTTTTGCGAACCTCTGGCCATGGCGAAATACAGATCGATATTGGAGTTTGTTTTGGCTAATTCTTGATAACGCTTTGGAATAACTCCTAAAGTAAGTGATAAATCCAGTACTTGGTCGTAAAACGAAAAGTCATTAGAAGGGATTAAATCAATTCCGGCTTCTGCTTGTAATTGCCAGTTTTCTTTGCGGATAGTTGCGCCTACAGTTAAAAGTTCTTCTGAGGAGATTTTTCCTGCCCAATACGATTCACAGGCTTTTTTTAATTCTCTGTTGCTACCAATTCTTGGATAACCTAGATTGTTTGTTTTCATTTTTAAAAAAGTATTTTTTACGGAACAAAGTTATTGTATTGGATATTAAAACTTAAATTAGCGAATTGTTTCAGTGAATAAAAGTATTATAATGATAGATGATAGGTTTTAGTTCGGAATGAAACTTTAAAAATGATTTTTAACAGTAAAAAATACTATGGAAAATATAGATAACATTGATTTGCAAATCTTAAAGCATTTGCAGGAAAACTCGAACATCAATACTAAAGAGTTAGCCAGTAAATTATTTCTTACGGTAACACCTGTTTATGAACGTATAAAAAAACTGGAACGGGACGGCTATATTATGAAATATGTGGCCTTGTTGAACAAGAAAAAATTGAATCTTGGGATGACTGTTTTTTGTAATGTTCGGCTCAAAGAACACGCCAGAAACGTAGGTAGTAATTTTGTAAAAGATATTGTTGCCCTTCCGGAAATTATAGAATGTTACAACATTGCAGGCGATTATGACTTTATGTTGAAAATTCTGGTCGAGGATATGTCCAGTTATCAGGATTTTGTGATGAATAAATTATCCACTATCGAGAATATTGGGAATACACAAAGCGTTTTTGTAATGGGAGAAATCAAACACAGTACGGCATTGGCTATTTGATAATGCGAAAGTAATTTATTGGAGTTTTTGGTTGGAGAGAACTTTAATTGCAGGGTGAAATCTTAAAATAAAATGTATTTTTGGTTTTTTTAAATTTTAAATTAAAATCCGTTAATCTGAAACTATAAATTATAATGAACTGGGAACAACTTTTATCACTAAAACGTCAGGGAGACAAAGGCAAAAGATTACGTGTAGAACAAGATGATACGCGACTTGGTTTTGAGGTGGATTACGATCGTATTATTTTCTCGGCAGCCTTTAGAAGTTTGCAGGATAAAACGCAGGTTATTCCGTTGTCAAAAACTGATTTTGTTCACACCAGATTGACACATAGTTTAGAAGTTTCAGTTGTGGGGCGTTCTTTAGGACGATTGGTTGGAAAAAAAATCATAGAAAAATATCCGCATCTGAAAGAAGTTCATGGCTATCACATGAATGATTTTGGGGCTATTGTTGCCGCCGCATCTTTGGCGCACGATATTGGAAATCCACCTTTTGGACATTCTGGCGAAAAAGCGATTGGAGAATATTTCTCCATTGGAAACGGACAAAAATATAAAAATCAGCTTACTGCTAAAGAATGGCAGGATTTAATTGATTTTGAAGGAAATGCTAATGGATTTTCAGTTTTAAACAGTTCAAGACCAGGAGTAGAAGGAGGAATTCGACTTTCATATGCAACATTGGGTGCATTTACGAAATACCCAAAAGAAAGTTTGCCAAAAAAACCAACGAAAGATATTGCCGATAAAAAATACGGTTTCTTTCAAACAGACAAAGCTTTTTTTCAAGATGTGGCTAATGAGATGGGATTGATTCCAAATAAATCGGGAGATAATATAGGTTTCGAACGACATCCTTTGGCTTATTTAGTGGAAGCAGCTGATGATATTTGTTATACGATTATTGATTTTGAAGACGGAATAAACTTAGGATTAGTTTCCGAAGATTTTGCTTTAGAATATTTGATAAAATTGGTAAAAGACAGCATAGACACTTCCAAATATAAAACGCTAACCACCAAAGAAGATCGGATCAGTTATTTACGTGCCTTAGCTATTGGTAGTTTAATCAGTGATGCCGTAAAAGTATTTATCGAAAATGAATTATTAATTCTGGAAGGTAAATTTCCTTTTGCGATCATGGATAAAAGTAAGTATAAAGCACAAATGGATGATATTATCAAGATTAGTGTTAATAATATTTACCAAAGTAGGGAAGTGATTGAGAAAGAAATTGTGGGTTATCAGATTATTCAAACCTTACTAGATAAATTCATCACGGCTTTTAATAATAAATACAACGGGAATGCGTCTAATTACGATTCTTTAATTCTGAAAATGTTGCCTGAGAAACATCATCTTGAAAAAGAAGACTTGTACGGACGATTACTTCATATTTGTCATTTTATATCTTTGTTGACCGATGGGAATGCACTGGAATTATTTGAAACTATTAATGGGCGAAAAAAGAATTAATTTTTAAAAAATATACTCAATTCCAACACCTACAGCTTGCCTTACTTGCGTTTTTGGACCTTCGGTTACTTGTACGCCTGAAATTTCTCTTTTTGATTTGATATCATCATCGTAAATAACATGTGCTCCAATGTTAGCTTTTACATATTGATTAACAATAAGTTCGACTTGAAAATCATAATCCACATCAATATTTCCAAAACGATTTACATAATCTGAATACAAGCTTAAGCGGTTTTCTAAATGGATATTCTTAAAAATTTCTTTTTTAATATGACCAGAGGCTAATATCCCTAATTCCATTTTCGATTTTTCTCCTTCAGTAAGCAAATTTCCATCCAGATCGTAGGTGGCTTTAGGAACTCCAAAAGCACCTTGATTGGCTAATGTTTGATCTAAGACTAAGGTTGTTTTAAATGTAAATGGAGAGATGTAAAAAATTCTTTTCTTCTCTTTGTTTACGTTTTCGGCACCAATTCCGATAAAAATATAAGCAGGTGCAAAAGGTTTTGATATCGCTTTTTTAGTATTTGGATAGGCGTATCCATTAGTAAACTGCGTGTTAAAATTGAATTTTGCAGAATGGTACCAGTTGGATAAAGTGTCTTGACGGTAGCCAAATGTAGAGTTTAATTGTATTGCATCATCTGTTTTTCTTACTTCGGTGCGTTCTTGTTTGTTCAAACCATATCGAATTAAAAGCTCATTTGCCCAAATATAATTGCTACGGGTATAAACTCTATGAAATTTACCTTTTAATAATCCTGAAATGGAACTTGTCCCCCCAGCACTCCAGTTGACGAAAGCCACTTCGGAAATGTCAAAGCCTAAACTGTTTTTTTTACTCCAATAAGTTAAAGGAAGGTAGTGTGTTTTGGTTTGTATTTTTAGTGGGACATGCAATGATTTTCCTGCGGTTGTTAGTGTTGTTACAGGTGTGAGTCCATCGGAAAGAGTGGTGTTTGTTACTTCTTGGGAAAAACAATTAATAGAAATAGTGCAGGTAAGTATGAGAAAGGCGTAAGTTATTAATTTCATTTTGGAGTAGTTGTGTTTGAGGTTGCAAAATAATTATTTTAACAACTTGAAAAAAGTAATTCAAGACTTTTAACGTCAATTTTACAGTATTGTTGCAATTCGGCGACCGTTCCGTGTTCAATAAACTCATCCGGAATACCCAGAACCATTACTTTTGAAGTATAGTTATTCTCAGAGGCAAACTCGAGAATCGCACTTCCAAAACCACCTTTTACAACACCATCTTCTATGGTAATTATAGTTGAAAATTTACTAAAAATGGTGTGTAATGCTTTTTCGTCCAATGGTTTGACAAACGAAAAATCATAATGCGCGATAGTTTCTGGATGCTTTATTTTGGCTATAGCCAAGGAGACATTGTTGCCAATAGTCCCATTGGATAAAACGGCGACTTTCGAACCTTCTTTAATGCAAATACTTTTTCCAATTTCTATTTTTTCATACTTTCCAAGATGTTGCGTTTGCCAATCTGCAGTTACGCCGCGACCACGCGGATACCGAATGGCGATGGGACGATCTAATCCCAATTGTGCGGTATATAAAATATTTTGTAATGCAATTTCATTTATTGGGGCATGAATAATCATATTAGGAATGCAACGCAAATAAGCCAAATCGAAGACACCGTGGTGCGTTGCTCCATCTTCTCCCACTAAACCGGCTCTGTCCAGACAAAAAATTACCGGAAGATTTTGCAAAGCCACATCGTGGATTATCTGGTCGTATGCTCTTTGTAAAAAAGTCGAGTAAATATTGCAATAAACAGTCATTCCTTGAGTTGCCATTCCGGCAGCCAATGTAACCGCATGTTGTTCAGCAATTCCCACGTCAAAAGCACGTTTAGGAAATGCATCCATCATAAATTTTAATGAACTTCCGGACGGCATTGCAGGTGTAATCCCGATTATTTTCTCATTTTTTCTGGCCAAATCCAAAACCGTCAAGCCAAAAACATCCTGATATTTCGGAGGTAAATTTTCTTCTGATTTAATGTGGATTTCTCCGGTTACAGCGTCAAATTTTCCGGGAGCATGGTATTTTACCTGGTCTTCTTCGGCTTGTTGCAGGCCTTTTCCTTTGGTGGTAATGATATGAAGAAATTTTGGTCCTTTTATTTTTTGCAAACGTTTCAGTTCTTTGATAACGGCAAAAATATTATGGCCGTCTATTGGACCTGAATAGTTAAAATTTAAGGATTTAATCATGTTGTTTTGCCTCGGATTTTTTCCTTCTTTTACGGCAGTAAGGTATTGTTTCAAAGCGCCGACACTTGGATCAATTCCGATGGCGTTATCGTTCAGAATTACCAATAAGTTTGCGTCAGTAACTCCGGCGTGATTTAAGCCTTCAAAAGCCATTCCTGAGGCTATAGAAGCGTCGCCAATCACCGCTATATGTTGTTTGTTGAAATAGCCTTTGAGATTAGAAGCAATTGCCATGCCTAAAGCTGCCGAAATGGAAGTAGAGGAGTGACCTACGCCAAAAGCATCGTAAATACTCTCACTTCTTTTTGGGAAACCGGAAATACCTCCCAGTTGACGGTTGGTGTGAAAACTTTCTCTTCGGCCCGTGAGTATTTTATGTCCGTAAGCTTGATGGCCTACATCCCAAATCAATAAATCATTTGGTGTGTCAAAAACATAATGCAATGCAATAGTCAATTCGATAACTCCTAGGCTTGCGCCAAGATGTCCTTCTTTTACAGCCACAATATCGATAATAAAATTACGTAACTCTTGAGCGACTTGAGGAAGTTGGGCTTTGTCAAGCAGACGTAAATCGGTTGGGTTATTTATGTTTGAAAGTAAACTGTTTTTCATTGTTTTATAAAAAGCAAATTTACGGTTTTAAATTGGAATCTTTTTTTCAATTTAAGACGATTCTAATACCTGTCTTACGATATACAGGTAGTTTATTAAATGGGTTAACTAAGTCTAGATTGGCTGCTTTTTGAAACAGCTACGATTAGTTATGGTATAAATATGTTTTGTCAAAACTATTTTGTTTAGATCAAAGAAATAGGTGCAGTGTATAATGTTCGTGTTTTTTTACCATTTTGTTCACCTGGTTTCCATTTAGGACATAATTTCAAAACTCTAATAATTTCACTTTCTAAAGCCTCGTTAATTTCGGATTGGGGTTTGACATAGGTTAATGAGCCGTCTTGATTCACTACGAATGAGATTGAGATTTCGGTAATTTTATTTTTTATATTTTCTGGATGTTTGAACTCTTCTTTAAAAAAAGTATAAAATTTTTCAATCCCGCCTTTATATTCTGGAGGGAATTCGAAACCGATACCTCCGTTGTAAATTACATCTTCAACAACAGTCTCGTTCTTTGTTGTTTCTTCGCAAGCAATTGTTTGGGGATTTATAAATTTTACATGATTTACCTTGGTTGCTGGTGCAGGAGGTTGAACATGATTTTGGGTATTGTTTTTTTCTGGCAACATCATGCCAACAGTTATTCGAGATGCTTTTGTACTGTCTCTAACCACTTCAACAGCATCAATTTTTTGTTTGTTTCCATTTTTATCGGCACAACTAAACAAAGTGGTTCCCATTGTGATAAACAATGCTAACAAAAACATTTTGTGATACTGAGTTTGAATATAAAGTGCATGACTCGGGATTTGAATTGTTATCGTATCTAATTGTGATTTTCTAAATCTTCCGCAGATATTTTTGTTTTGATTTTGAATGAAAAAATGCTGTACTTCATCAGGAAACATTGTAGTAAAATCGATAACTGACTTGGAACAACTTAAGCAAAAACGACCGTTTTCCTTTGGAGTCATTTCATCCCAGTTTTCGCTACAAGGTTCGGGAATCGCTATTTTGTACTTTCTTTCCATTTTTAAATTTCAATATTTAAATGTACTAAAAAATAAATTGTAAAGCCCTATTTTTGTATTTATGATAAATCCTTTCACCGACGAATATTTCATGAAAAAAGCTTTGCAGGAAGCCGAAATGGCTTTTGAAAAGGGCGAAATTCCTGTTGGCGCTCTAATTGTAATTGATAATAAAGTCATTGCCAGAAGTCATAATTTAACCGAATTACTTCATGACGTTACGGCTCACGCCGAAATGCAATCCATCACTGCTGCTGCGAATTATCTTGGCGGAAAATATTTAATGGGTTGTACGCTGTACGTCACACTGGAGCCATGCCAGATGTGCGCCGGAGCTTTGTACTGGAGTCAGATTTCAAGAGTTGTGTATGGAGCCACTGATGAAAATCGTGGTTTTGTAAAAATGGGAACGCAATTGCATCCTAAAACAACTGTCGTTTCTGGAATTATGGCGAATGAAGCGTCGGTGTTGATTAAGCGATTTTTTCTGGAGAGAAGGAAGTAAACTATTCAAGATGTTTGCTAGCCCTGATGGGAACGGTATCCTTTTTATTTTTTCTTTAAAAATAAAAAGATACAAGTATACAGCAGGACACAAGCGGTATTGAACTGACGAAGTAAATAGCTCCTTGTAAATCTGAAATGTGAAGGAAAATTAAATTGTTCACATTGTTGAATTTTCTTCCTAAAATAATAAATTAAATAATCTACATTTACTACAGTATAACGGTAACATCCCAATTTTGGTGTTACTTGTGAGATGTTACAATAATTTAATTTATAACCCATTAACTCTAGATAAAAGTGAAAACAAAAGGATTAATTTACGTATTTTCTGTGTTTTTTTTGTTTCAAGCGTGTGGTAGAAAATCAGTCGCCGATTTTAATTCAGATTTCTCATTATTCAAAGAGTTTGTCGTTAGTTTTACGGGAGGAATTGTTTCTTCAGAATCTGATATTAGGGTAATTTTGGCTTTTGATAAAAAAGAATGGAAAATCAATGAGGTTTTAGATAGCGATTTGTTTACTATTTCTCCTACTATAGACGGAAAAGTAATTGCCCTTTCGAACAATACTATTGCTTTTATTCCCGAAAAAAAGCTAGAATCGGGCACGGAATATCAAGTGACTTTGCATTTGGATAAACTGAATCCAAAGGTTGCCGAGAAAAGCAAGGAACTTTCCAATTTCAATTTTACGGTAAAAACTATAAAACAGGATTTTGTTGTCAATACGCTCTATGTTCAATCCTATAGCCAAGAATACCAATATCTGAATGGTGTGCTCAAAACCGCAGACAATATCGATTTGGAAACTGCTAAAAAATTGATTGAAGCCGAGCATAATGGAAGCGATTTGAAAATTGTTTTCGAAAAAGCGAACACAATTGGTAAAGAATTCAAGTTCAGAATTGACAGCATTCAACGATTGGAATCTAAAAGCAATCTTGAGATAAAATACAACGGTAGTGATTTTGATATCGATCAAAAAGGGACTATCGATTTCCCGATTACGGCATTGAAAGAGTTCAAAGTCGTTAAGACAGAAATTCAAGAAGGAGATAATCAAACGTTATCCATTAATTTTTCAGAGCCATTAGAAAAAGGACAAGATTTTAAAGGATTGGTTGCAATTCAAAACACAAGTAATTTAAAGTTTTCTGCACAAGGAAATGTTTTAAAAGTTTATTTTAGAAATGAAGCACCCATTCAAAAACCGGTTGAAGTTGCTCCAGAACCAGTTGCGGAAGTTGTAACTATTGATTCTACGGCTGTGGCTGTGGATAGTGCTTTGGTTGAGGAACCTGAAGAAGTTGCCGTAATTGAGCCTGAGCCGGTTGTTGATTTGCAAAAGCTTACAGGAGAACTGTTGTTGGAAGTTTTTCAGGGAATAGAAAGTGAATACGGTAGAAAGTTAAATGAGAATTATAACGAGAAAATATCATTTGATGAAATAAAGCCAAGCGTTCGTTTTATCAAAAACGGAACGATTCTGCCAAGTTCTAATAATTTAAAACTCAATTTTGAGGCTGTAAACCTGAGTGCTGTTGATATAAAAGTGTATAAAATTTACAAAAACAACATCATGCAATTTTTGCAATACAACGAACTCAATGGCAGTCAAAACCTGAAAAGAGTTGCGCAACCCGTTGCCAAATCAACCCTGAATTTAAAAGAAAATACATTAATAAATCTGAGTAAGTGGAACACTTTTGCTTTAGATTTATCTAAAATAATTACTCCTGAACCAGGCGCGATTTATAGGGTAGAATTTGTTTACAAGAAAAAATATTCTTTGTACAAATGCGAAACAGCGGATGAAAATACAACCGAAGAGGAAGAAGACATTGATGAGAATGATGTCAATTACAGCGGAAACTCTTATGATGATGATTATGATGATTACGAATGGCGAGAAAGTCATGATCCTTGCTCGAGTTCTTATTTTTATAATGCCAAAATAGCAACCAATATTCTGGCTACTGACTTGGGGGTAATTGCCAAAAGAGGCGGAAATAAATCATATTTGTTTGCCGTAAATAATATTGTCACCACTGCGCCAGTTACAAATGCAAGAGTAGATTTGTATACTTTTCAGCAGCAAAAAATAACTACAGGAACCACCAATGGCGATGGGATTGCAACTTTTCAGTTGGATAAATTTGCCTATTTTGCTATTGTAACTCAAGGTGCGGAATCTACTTATGTTAAATTAGACGACGGGAATTCATTGTCAGTGAGTAATTTTAATGTGGCTGGCGAGACTTTGCAAAAAGGACTCAAAGGATTCATTTATGGAGAACGTGGCGTTTGGCGTCCTGGAGACAATTTGTATTTGTCTTTCATTTTGAACGATGCTTCGAATAAAATTCCACTAGGACATCCTATAAAATTTAGACTAGCCGATCCAAATGGAAAAGTAACTTATCAAACGGTTCAAAAATCGAATGAATGGAATCATTATGTGTTTACAGTTCCAACAGAAAGTGATGCGCCTACTGGAAATTGGGAAGCAATGGTTAGCGTAGGTGGTGCGAAGTTTTATAAAAGTCTAAAAATTGAAACTATCAAACCCAATCGGTTAAAAATAAAAAACACTTTCAAACGAGCTGTACTTTCATCATCGTATCCTAATACCAGCAATCTTGAAGTAGCTTGGCTTCATGGTGCTGTGGCCAAAAATTTGAATGTTGAAATGCAAGCCAAATTTTCGCAACAAACTACGACTTTTAAGAATTATGAAAAGTATATTTTTGATGATTTGGTTCGAAAATTCAGCACCGAAGAAGTTACCGTTTTCTCAGGGAAATTGGATGCTAATGGAAAAGCGAATGCTACGATAGACCCAAAAATACAAGGAGAAGCACCAGGAATGTTGAAAGCGTCCTTTATTACCAAAGTGTATGAAGAAGGAGGCGATTTTAGTGCTGATGTTATAGCGACGACTTATTCTCCGTACAGTACTTATGTGGGGATAAAGTCACCTGAGCCCAATAAATACGGAATGCTAGAAACCCGTAAAATGAACCAATTTGATGTGGTTACGGTCGATGAAAACGGAAGACCAAAGTCTGTTAGAAATCTGGAAGTAAAAGTGTACAAAGTAGAATGGCGCTGGTGGTGGGATGCGTCTAGCGATAATTTATCGAATTATAACTCTGATAATGCGACGACTTCGTATAAAACTTTTATTGTCAATACCGATATTAGTGGAAAAGGAAATGTCCGTTTTGCCTTGGCTGATGAAGAGTGGGGACGTTATATGATTCGGATTTCTGCTGCTGCTGGGGCACACGCAACGGCTTTGACGGTAAATATTGATTGGCCAACATGGTCTGGAAAAACTAGAAATACAGATGCTTCTACAGCCAATATGTTAGTGTTTTCAACCGATAAGGAGAAGTATGCCGTGGGCGAAAATGCTCAAATTTCGTTCCCATCTAGTGCAGGAGGGCGTGCTTTTATCTCTATCGAAAATGGCTCGAAAGTAGTACAAACGCTTTGGGCGAAGACCCAAAAAGGAGAAACTAAAATAACCATTCCGATTACAGCTTCTATGGCGCCAAATGTGTATTTCAATATTACGCTGTTGCAACCACACGCTTCAACCAAAAATGATTTGCCAATCCGTATGTATGGAATTGTACCTATCGAAGTGGTTGATAAAAACACCATCCTTGCTCCCAAATTAGTAATGCCAGATGTGTTGCGTCCCGAGCAATTATTTGTTTTAAAAGTGCTTGAACAATCTGGAAAAGCAATGACCTACACAATTGCCATTGTTGATGAAGGATTATTAGATTTAACCCGTTTCAAAGCGCCAAATGCTTGGGACAGTTTTTATGTTCGGGAAGCTTTGGGTGTAAAAACCTGGGACATTTACGATGATGTAATTGGAGCGTATGGCGGAAGAGTGAATCAGATTTTCAGCATTGGAGGAGATCAGGATTTGGGTGGAGGAAAAGCCAAAAAGGCGAATCGATTCAAGCCGGTTGTGATTTATATGGGGCCTTTTAAATTGGAGAAAGGACAAACCAAAACCCATCAAGTAAAATTACCGAAATACATTGGTGCTGTAAAAACAATGATTGTGGCTGGAGATGCAACTACAAGTGCGTATGGAAGTGTCGAAAAAGCAACTCCGGTTCGCAGTCCGTTAATGGTGTTGGCGTCGTTGCCAAGGAAAATTTCTCCATCCGAGAAAGTAACCATTCCAGTTACTGTTTTTGCGATGGAAAAAAACATCAAAAATGTTACGATCCAGATTAAGACGAATAACGGTTTAAAAGTCATTGGAAGTGCTATACAAAAATTATCATTCGCACAGCCAGACGAAAAAATGGCTTATTTTAATTTGGCTGTTGGTTCTGTTACCGGGATTGGAAAAGTGCAGATTGTGGCGACCTCCGGCAAGGAAAAATCAATATACGATGTAGAGATTGACATGACGAATCCGAATCCAGTGACCAATACGTTTACCGATGTGATTTTGGAACCGAATAGTACTAAAACTATTTCGTGGAAAACATTTGGTATTGCTAGAAGTAACAAAGCAAAATTGGAGGTTTCTTCGATGCCAACAATTAATTTAAACGGACGATTACAATATTTGATTCAATATCCACATGGTTGTGTCGAGCAAACTACTTCGTCTGCTTTTCCACAATTGTATTTGAATGATATTGCCGATTTGGATGATACGCGTCAGCAATTAATTCAAAAAAATGTGACTGCTGCAATTACACGATTAGGAGGTTTTCAATTATCGAATGGTGGAATGTCGTATTGGCAAGGAGGAACAGATGCAGATGATTGGGGCACTTCGTATTCAGGGCATTTTATGATTGAAGCAGAGAAAAAAGGTTATTTTCTGCCAATCGATTTCAAATCCAAATGGATTTTATATCAGCAAAAAGAAGCTAAGCAATGGAGATTTGAGGCAAGGTATGGAAATGATTTAGCGCAGTCCTATCGCTTGTACACTCTGGCTTTAGCTGGTACTCCCGATTTATCTTCGATGAACAGATTGCGTGAAACCAAAGGAATTTCGAACGAAAGTAAATTGCGTTTGGCAGCGGCTTATGTATTGGCAGGGCAAAAATCAGCAGGTTTGACGTTGCTGCTGAACAGTTATATAGAAGACGATTCTAATTATAATTATTACTATTATGGTTCTAGCGACAGGAATCGTGCAATGGCTTTGGAAACAATGTTGTTGCTTGGACAAAAGCAAAAAGCATTTGCAATGGCAACAAAACTAGCAAAAGATATGTCAAGCGACCAATGGATGAGCACACAAACTACAGCTTATTGTTTGTATGCAATGACTAAGTTTTCTGCGAGCAATGGTCCAAAAGGAATCGATGTTCAGTTTAGTAAAGACGGAAAAGCACAATTAATTAAAACGATGAAAACCATCGCAGACCGAAGTCTGCTTGTCAAAACGGGTATGAATAGTGTGACTTTAAAAAACAACAGAAAGAATAGATTGTACGTTCGCGCGCTGAATACAGGAATTCTTCCAATTGGACAAGAAATAGCAATTCAGAGTAATGTTTTGGCATCTATTGTTTTCAAAAACAGAAAAGGAAGCGTTATCAATGTGTCTAAAATTAATCAAGGGACTGAATTTGTTGCTGAGGTAACCGTTAAAAACCTGAAAAATGAACGTGCAGAAAATGTGGCGTTGTCCCAAATTTTGCCTTCCGGTTTCGAAATTGTAAATACCCGTTTCACGGATTACGGTGACGTAACCAATAATGTTGCTGATTATATTGATATTCGCGATGATAGAACCAATTTCTATTTTGGATTAAAAGCTAGAGAAGTAAAAACCTTTAGAATATTACTAAATGCCTCTTATTTAGGAGCCTATTATTTGCCAGGACTGCAATGCGAAGCAATGTATGACAATACGTTTTTGGCTAGGACGAAAGGTTTTTGGGTACAAGTAGTGAAGTAATTCGTATCCTAACAGGTTTCTAAAAC
Organism: Flavobacterium sp. DSP2-3-1; assembly: GCF_049896865.1. Taxonomy (NCBI): domain Bacteria; kingdom Pseudomonadati; phylum Bacteroidota; class Flavobacteriia; order Flavobacteriales; family Flavobacteriaceae; genus Flavobacterium; species Flavobacterium sp. DSP2-3-1. The sequence goes on from NZ_JAFCVD010000002.1 coordinate 169,061, forward strand.
CTGTTAGGTATTACAAGAATTAAATTGATTTTTATTTTTAGGATGAAGTTACACCTAACAGGTTTTGGAAAACTGTTAGGACAATAAAAAAGTATATCAGATATGGAAAAAGATATTTTCGAATCAGGTCATTATTATCACATGCACAATAGAGGTAATAACAAAGAAAATATTTTTATTGAAGAGAAAAACTATAATTATTTTCTGGAAAAAATGAAGAAATATCTTTTGCCAATTGCAGATGTTTATGCCTACTGTTTGCTCAAGAATCATTTTCATATTGTTTTGAAAATTAAAGATCAAAAGGAGTTGCCAGAAAAATTTAAAGAGAAAATTCATTTACCTTTTTCTAATTTTTTTAATTCGTATGCCAAAAGCATAAATACTGCTTATAATCGAACAGGAAGTTTATTTCAAGAACATTTGCAAAGAAACAGAATTGAAAATGAAGAGTATTTGAAGCAATTGATAGTATATGTTCATTTAAATCCTGTAAAACATAAATTTACGGAATCATTCGAAACCTATTTGAATTCATCTTACCGTTCTTATTTGTCAAATAAAGAAACAAGTATTGAAAGGGATTTTATTCTCGAATTATTTGGAGGTTTAGAGAATTTTAAGTTTTATCACAATGAAAGAAGATTGGTTTATAAGTGTATAATTGACGCGATTGATAAAATGGATGAATAAATTATATTTGGGTTTACTTATCCTAACAGGTTTCTAAAACCTGTTAGGTATCTTTAGTTTAAATAAAATTTCCTAAATTAATGAAAAGAGATAATATTGCGAAGGTTAATTTTGCTTATCCAAACAGGTTTCCAAAACCTGTTAAGTATTTATTTAGGTTATACTAATCTTTTATTGAGGAGTGAATGTACACCTAATAGGTTTTGGAAACCTGTTAGGATAGTAAAACCTCTTAGGAAGAAAAACAAAAGTTTACTTTGAAAAACAAACTCATAGCGTTCCTGCAACGCATAATCAATTGGATAAAATTAAATAAAATTAAATCATCAATAGCTTTTTTGCTGTTGGTGGTTTATTATTTTTCGTTGCCGCGAACATTGTTTCAAGAGCCTTATTCTACTGTAATTGAAAGTAAAGAAGGAGAATTGCTTGGCGCCAAAATTGCTCTTGACGGGCAATGGCGATTTCCAGTACAAGACAGTGTTCCTGATAAATTTAAGAAGTGTATTGTTTATTTTGAAGACGAATATTTCAATAAACACCCCGGATTTAATCCTGTTGCGATGGTTAATGCTTTTCAGCAAAACAGGAAGGCAGACAAAGTCGTTCGTGGAGGAAGTACTTTGACACAACAAGTCATTCGCTTGTCTAGAAATGGGAAAGGTAGAACTTATTTTGAGAAAATAATTGAACTCATTCTTGCTACCCGATTAGAATTGGGGTATTCTAAAAATGAAATTTTGGAATTATATGCATCACATGCACCATTTGGAGGAAATGTGGTGGGCCTCGAAATGGCTTCTTGGCGGTATTTTGGTGTAAAATCCTATCAATTATCTTGGGCTGAGAGTGCAACTTTGGCCGTTTTGCCAAATGCGCCTAGTTTGATTTATCCGGGAAAAAACCAAATCAAATTATTGAGCAAGCGCAACCGACTTTTGTTGAAATTAAACCAGGAAGGAATTATTGATAAACAAACTTACGAGCTTTCGATAGATGAGCCATTACCTCAAAAACCTTTTGATTTACCTCAAATTGCCGCTCATTTATTGCAACGTGTTGCCAAGAATCAGGAAGGAACTCGGGTGAAAACGACAATAGAAATTGGGTTGCAAAATAGAGTCAATCAAATTGCAAAGTACTATTACAATCAATACAAGCAAAATGAAGTACATAATTTGGCTATTTTGGTAATTGATGTGTCCAATAGAAAAGTGATGAGCTATGTGGGCAACTCGCCTACGGACGGCAATCATCAAAAAGATGTCGATATTATTGATGCACCAAGAAGTACAGGAAGTATTCTAAAACCGCTTTTATACGCCAGTATGCTCGATGATGGGGAGTTATTGCCCAATACGTTAGTAGCAGATATTCCGACGCAGATTGCGGGGTATACGCCTCAGAATTTTAACCTGACATTTGATGGAGCAGTTCCAGCGCATCGGGCATTAGCGCGATCCTTGAACATTCCTTCTGTATTGATGTTACAGGATTTTGGAGTGAATAAATTTTATGAAGAATTGCAACGATTTAAATTAAAGGATATCTCAAAACCGCCCGATCATTATGGCTTATCGCTTATTTTAGGTGGTGCCGAAAGTAATTTATGGGATTTATGCCGAACCTACGCCGGTTTGTCTTCAACTTTAAATTTTTTCAATAAAAATCAAGGAAATTACAGAACCAATGAATTTGCTGAATTAAACTATCAAGATGATTTTCAAGTTGATTTTGGCGACGAAACCATGCAAAAGAATATCTTAGGCTCAGGATCGATTTGGCTCACGTATAAAGCAATGGAACAAGTCAATCGCCCCGAAGGAGATGAGGCTTGGAAATTCTATGACAGTTCGCTCAAGATAGCTTGGAAAACAGGAACGAGTTTCGGGAATCGTGATGCGTGGGCGATAGGAACGAATGCGAGATATGTTGTAGGTGTTTGGGTTGGGAATGCAACAGGCGAGGGCAGGCCAACCTTGACGGGAGTTAGCAGTGCCGCACCTATTTTATTTGATATTTTTAATTTATTGCCAAGACAACGATGGTTTGACACTCCATTTAAGGATTTAGAAGAAGTTGAAGTTTGTAATTTAAGCGGTCATTTGGCTAAAGACGGTTGTCCCAAGATAAAACAACTTGTTCCGAAGAAAGGAAAAAACACATCTATTTGTCCGTATCATAAAACAGTACATTTGGATAAATCATTACAAGTTCAAGTCAACAGCAGTTGTGAAAACATAGAAAATATAGTGACTAAAAACTGGTTTGTTTTGCCTCCCTTGATGGCTTGGTATTACAAAAGTCAGCATATTGAGTATTTGCCTTTGCCCCCGTTCAGGAGTGACTGTATGGGAACACAAACGGCTATAATGGATTTTATTTATCCAAAAACAAACAGTAAAATCTATCTTACGAAGAATTTCAATAGCGAAGTTCAGCCCGTGATTTTAAAAGTGGCGCATTCGCAAAGGGAAAGCAAGCTGTTTTGGTATGTTGATAATGTGTTTAAAGGCAGTACCAAAACCTTTCACGAAATGCCTATTTTACCCACGACAGGATTTCATTACATCACTGTGGTGGATGAATTTGGAAACGAAATTCGGAGAAAAATTGAGATTATTAGAGAATAGTTTATGAAATTCCAAATACCTATTTTAAAAGAGAATGTTTTTTTGAAAATGATTGCCTTAGCCCAGATAGCAGTGGAAATCCTTTTCTTTTTTTCTTTAAAAAAGAAAAGATTGTAACGTATAGCTGGATCGGCTCCTAAAACAAATAAATTATAAATTACAGATTGCTTCGAAAAATCTCGCAATAACGCACAAAAAAACCGCCAATCTCACGAAAGGCGGTTTGTTATTTATTCTATGACAGCATTTTCTTTTTTGTCGTAGAAATGATATTCTAAATACGTGTAAGCGTCACGAGGTATGATTTTCACCCACTTTTTATGTTCAAGAAACCATTTTGAACGTAATGATGGAAAACCTTTGGTAAGGTATGCGGCCACAAACGGATGTACATTAAGCACAACATCTTTGTGGTTTTTTAATACTCTTTCCAGATCAAAAGCGATTTTATCAATGATTTGAATTGGCGCTTCAATTTCGCCACTTTCATTGTTTGGATCTTCTTCTCTGGTCTTAATATTTACTTCTGGTCTTACCCTTTGTCTTGTAATTTGAACTAATCCAAATTTACTCGGAGGTAAGATCTTGTGTTTAGCCTTATCGTCGCTCATTTCTTCTTTCAAGAAATCGAACAAAACTTTACGATTTTCAGGATTTGACATATCGATAAAATCTACTACGATGATTCCGCCCATATCACGAAGACGTAATTGTCTTGCGATTTCGGCAGCTGCAATCATATTTACTTCCATGGCTGTATCTTCCTGGTTGGTGGCTTTATTAGAACGGTTTCCGCTGTTTACGTCGATGACGTGCAAAGCTTCAGTGTGTTCGATAATAAGATACGCCCCTTTACTCATGGATACTGTTTTTCCAAAAGAAGTTTTGATTTGTCTCTCTATGTTGTATTTCTCAAAAATAGGTGTGTCTTTTGATTGATAAAACTTAACGATTGATTGTTTGGATGGTGCAATTTCTTGCAAATAATCCTTTGTTTGGTTGTACAACTCTTCGTCATCAATTTGAATACCACTAAAGGTATCATTGAATACATCTCTCAATATTGAAGAAGCTCTGTTGAGTTCTCCCAATACTTTAGACGGATGATGAGCAGTTGGTAATTTTTTACACATTGCAGTCCATCTGCTAAGCAGGTTCTGCAAATCTTTTTCTAATTCGGCTGTATTTTTGCCTTCGGCTACTGTGCGAACAATAACACCAAATCCTTTTGGTTTGATGGATTGTACTAATCGTTTCAAACGGTCTTTTTCTTTTTTGTCTTCTATTTTTTGTGAAATAGAAACTCGGTCAGAAAACGGAACCAAAACTATAAATCTTCCGGCAAGAGAAAGCTCGGCGCTGATTCTTGGTCCTTTGGTAGATATAGGTTCTTTGACGACTTGTACTAAAACAGATTGATTGGAACTTACTACATCAGTAATAGTACCATCTTTGTCTATTTCTTTTTCAAACTGGAAGGTTTTTAGGGAGAAATCTTTTAATTTACCTGCGCTTACAAGTTTTATGAATTTCAGTTGGGAAGCTAAATTAGGTCCTAAATCGTGGTAATGTAAAAAAGCATCTTTTTCGAAGCCTACATTTACAAAAGCAGCGTTAAGTCCGGCAACTGGTTTCCTGATTTTGGCAATAAAAATATCACCAACCTGGAAGTTGCTTTTTTCTTCTTCTTTGTGTAATTCAATTAGTTTTCCATCTTTTAATAAGGCAAAATCTACGGCTTCAGAACTAGATCTAATGATTAATTCTTTATTCACACTGTAAATTTTTTATTTATTCGCCAAAGCGAACAAATGGATTAAACAATATTTTAACAGGTATTGAACCCGGGGAAAATTAGCTGGCAGATTGCAGTGTTAAGTTCGCAGTTGCCTGACTACTAAAAACTGAATACTGATGACTAACTTTCAATTTCAATGAACGTTTAAAAAGAAAAAAGTAGTTTAAAACTACTTTTTCTTTTTGTGACGGTTAGCTCTCGCTCTTTTCTTACGTTTGTGAGTTGCTACCTTATGTCTCTTTCTTTTTTTACCACTTGGCATGTCTTGTCGATTTTATGATTAATATTATTATTTTGCTTCGTTATTTGTTTTCACTCCTTCTACAAAAACTTTTGCAGGTTTAAATGCAGGAATGTTGTGTGCAGGAATTTTTATTGTGGTATTTTTAGAAATATTTCTTCCTGTTTTTTCCGCTCTAGTCTTCACTATAAAACTTCCAAAACCTCTTAAATAAACATTGTCTCCAGTTTCTAATGAATTTTTTACTTCATTCATAAAAGTCTCTACAGTTGCCTGTACATCTCCTTTTTCAAGACCTAATTTTTCTGAAATTTTTGCTACGATATCTGCTTTCGTCATTTTCTTTCCTATTTATAATGTTGTACTATTTTTTTGAGTTTGCAAATATAGGAATTTAAAAAACAATTATTCAAGCTAATTCGTTAAATTTTAATCACATAAACTTTTACTTTTGCTAACAAATAATTAAAACATGATTTTTTCTAACGTGTTAATACAATGGTATTTACAAAATAAACGCGATTTACCTTGGAGAAATACCACTGATCCGTACCCCATTTGGCTCTCTGAAATTATGTTGCAACAAACGCGTGTTGCGCAAGGAATGCCTTATTTTTTGTCTTTTACGAACGCTTTTCCCACTGTTTTTGATTTGGCGAAAGCCAATGAAGAACAGGTTTTGAAACTCTGGCAGGGACTGGGGTATTATTCCCGTGCCCGTAACTTGCATAAAACCGCGCAGCACATAGCAGAGGAATTATCAGGAGTATTTCCAGGAAATTATAATGACTTATTGAAACTGAAAGGGGTAGGAGAATACACCGCCGCCGCCATTGCTTCTTTCTCTTATAATGAGGCGGTTCCCGTTGTTGATGGAAATGTGTTCCGGGTATTATCCCGTTATTTCGATTTGGATACTGATATTGCTCAGGCTTCCGCCAAAAAAGAATTCGCTGCTTTGGCTTTGGAACTGATGCCAAAAAATAATCCTGCGACTTTCAATCAAGCTATTATGGAATTTGGCGCGTTGCAATGTGTTCCTAAAAGTCCGAATTGCGGTATTTGTATTTTCAACGAAAGTTGCGCCGCTTTGCAAAAAAATAAAGTCGATCAGTTGCCTGTAAAATCCAAAAAACTAAAAGTGAGGAAACGATATTTTAATTTTCTGGTTGTTGCCGATGAAATAGGAAATACCATTATTCAGAAACGAGCGGACAAAGGAATATGGCACAATCTCTATCAATACCCATTGATCGAAACAGAAAAAGAAGAAGATTTTGATTATGTAAGTGAAGCTGTTCAGGGTGATTATTTCAAAGATAATACTGTTATAAGTATGTTAGAATACAACGAGAAAAGTATCATTCATAAATTGTCACACCAACATTTGCATATCAAGTTTTGGAACGTAAAAGTGAAAGGAACAATTGAAAACGGAATTGATCAGGAAACTTTGAAAACATATCCTTTCCCGATTGTGATTCATAATTTTATTGAAAAGGATTTGTAATATTTGTTTGACGAGTGTTTTTTATTCATTTCTTTAATGAATGTTTGGAATTTTATATTTTATGAAATTGCTAGGCATCAATCTTTTAAAATTAATTTAAATAAATAAGAAAAATGAAAGTTACGTATCTACTTTTTTTATTGTCGATTATTGGATATTCCCAAACTGTCACGGTTAATTATGCTGAGAAGAACATTTTAAGTAAAGAAAACCTAGAAGCAACTCCTAAGTTTGCGAGAAAGATGAAGCTAGCTTCCCATAATTATATCATGCAATATCAAGACGGTATTTCATTATATAAAAATAGTACAGAAACTAAGAACATAGAAAAGATTGAAGAGGGTGGTTTCGAAGAACCTGAAGCACAGTACAATTTAACCAATTATTTCATAGAGAAATGGTATTATAAAGATTTCAATAAGAATGAGCTGTTATTTAATTTTTATAATGGTAAAAATTTTTATGGGAAAGACAGTTTACTCAAATGGGATTGGAAAATCACCAACGAGACTAAAGAAATTCTTGGTTTTAAATGTAAAAAAGCAACGTCAAATGCTTTTGGTTATTTTTTTATAGCTTGGTTTACGGAGGATATTGCCATCAATGCCGGACCAGAAAAATTCGATGGACTTCCTGGGCTTATATTGTATGTTGGTACTGCATATCATGAAACTCACGCTACTGCATTGAAAATTGAAAAGACTCCGATTGAAATAGTAAAACCGGAAACACCTAAAGAAACCGTTACTATGGCGCAAGTTGAGAGTTATGTCAAAGTTAAGGTCAGTGAGTTTAATTCAGGACCTAAAACTACCACTGAAATTAGAGGGAACAGCACAATTACTAGAATAAAAATTTCCAGCAAAAAGCAGAGTATTGAAGGTCATTAAAGTGTAAAACGTTACAAATTGTGCTTCATAATTTTATTGAAAAGGAATTATAGAGTTTCTAAAAAAATGTATCTTTGATAAAATACTACATTCTAAAATGAACGGAACATTAAATAAGGTTATGCTAATTGGTTTTCTTGGCGATGATGTCAAAATGCATTATTTTGACGGAGGCAATTGTATCGGAAGATTTCAGTTGGCAACAAACGAAGTGTATATCAACAAAACTACGAATGAAAAAATCACTTCTACAGAGTGGCATAATTTGGTAGTACGCAATAAAGCCGCTGAACTTTGTGAAAAATACCTTTCTAAAGGCGATAAAATATATGTGGAAGGACGTATTAAGTCCCGCCAATGGCAGTCAGAGGACGGAAGCACAAAACACACCTCTGAAATTCAGGTAACCGAATTTACTTTTCTTTCCACAAAAAAAGACAGTGAAAACAACAAACAAATTCCTGCAGCTGATATTGCTAAAAACACTAATTTTGACCCGGAAAATAATGTCTTGCCTATTAATGACTTGCCATTTTGATTGTTTAATTAATCTTGACTAATTTGGACCCAGAGCCCAGTTTATTTTTTGCTTACGTTATTGATACTAATGTAGTATTTGGCTTTACAGGAATAGTTATTTTGCTGTTTTGTTCCGCTTTAATTTCAGGTGCCGAAGTAGCCTTGTTTTCGTTGTCACAAAAAGACATTGACGAAACGCTGCAAGAAAACAACTCTAAAGGGAAACTTATTGCTGCACTTTTAGAAAAACCAAAAAAACTCGTGGCGACACTTCTTGTTGCTAATAATTTCATCACTATTTCGGTAGTATTATTGTTTTCATTTGTTGGGAAAACTATTTTTTCGGCAGTAACAGCACCACTTTTAAAATTTATTCTGGAAGTACTGACCGCGACTTTTTTAATTTTATTATTCGGTCAGGTCTTGCCAAAAGTATACGCCAGTAGAAACAATAGAAAGTTTGCCAAATTGATTGTGTATCCAGTTGCTTTTTTGGACAAATTGCTTTCGCCAATAAGTTTACCCATGCGCGCTGCAACAATTTATCTGCATAATAAATTGGGAAAGCAAAAAACAAATTTCTCCGTAGATCAATTATCACAAGCCTTAGAATTAACAGCTTCGGATCAAACTTCTACCGAAGAGCAAAAAATTTTAGAAGGAATTGTAAGCTTTGGAAATACCGATACAAAGCAAGTAATGAGTCCCCGAATCGATATATTTGCTTTAGAAATAGACGAATCCTTCTCTGTTATTTGTCCTAAAATCATAGAAAAAGGATTTTCCAGAATTCCAGTGTATCGAGACAATATAGACCAGATAGAAGGCGTTTTGTATGTCAAAGATTTGCTTCCGCATATTAACACGAATGAATTTGACTGGAAATCATTGTTGCGAGAGCCTTTCTTTGTTCCTGAAAATAAAAAACTGGACAATTTGTTGAAAGATTTTCAGAGTATGAAAAGCCATCTCGCGATAGTTGTCGATGAATATGGAGGAACTTCCGGTTTGGTATCACTTGAAGATGTTATTGAAGAAATTGTAGGGGATATCAGTGATGAATTTGACGATGAGAATATTAATTTTTCTCAAATTGATGATAAAAATTATCTTTTTGAAGGAAAAATAAACCTTAAGGATTTTTACAGAATAATTGATGTCGACGAAGAATTATTCGAAATAAAAAAAGGAGAAGCTGAGACATTGGCTGGTTTTATTCTTGAAATTTTAGGAAATTTTCCAAAAAAAAATCAGAGAATTTCATTCGAAAATTGTCTGTTTACAATAGAAGCCGTGGATCAAAAGCGGGTGAAGCAAATAAAAGTAACAATTGAATAATCCTTCCCCTAGCCCCCTCCGAAGGAAAGGGAATTCTTGTGGAATACGATTCTTTAAAAAAATAAAAGATTAAATAAATTTAGAATAGAAATGTTTAAAAAAATAATCACTTTTTCGGCAATAGTAATAATGTCATTATTGAGTTTCAGTTGTAAAGATGATGTCTTGCCAAAACCCTCCAGCCATCTTCGTCTGGATTATCCGGAAGCTAAATATGTAAATTTTGCAAATGAATGTCCTTTTACTTTTGAAATGAATTCGGCTGCCATTATCAAAAAAGAGACGGATTGCGGTTTTACCATTACGTATCCAAAAATGAAAGCAACTATTTATCTTACCTACAAACCTGTTGCGAAAAATATTAATGAACTGTTGCGGGATGCGCAAAAATTGACTTTTGAACATGTGATAAAAGCGGACGATATTCTTGAACAACCGTATTTGAATTCCGATAAAAAAGTGTACGGTATGTTTTATCAGGTAGAGGGAAATGCGGCCACAAACTCACAGTTTTATGCTACTGACAGCACGCGACATTTTGTGACAGGTTCCGTTTACTTCTATGCAAAACCCAATTATGATTCTATTATGCCGGCGGCGAGTTATATCAAAAATGACATGCAGCGACTGATGGAAACCTTGAAATGGAAATAATAACACTGTAAATTTTCAACAAGCAATATTTTTTTATAATCATACAAGACATTTAAGCACTAGCAAACGTGTAAATATTGGATACAATGCTTTCTTAAATGAATTTGACTTTCTTGTATAAAAAAAGCATTCGGTTACTGGCGAATGCTTTTTTTGGCAATTTAAAAGGCTGAATTAGGACTTCATATTTGAGACTTTGTATGTTTTACCGTCTGCGGCGGCTTCGACAACTTTTGTCAATTTTTCTGGAGTTTGAACTGTTTTGTCAAAAGTTACAGTAGCTAATTTTTTTTCAAAATCTACCGTTGCTTTCTGAACGCCGTCCAGTTTGGTTAAATCCTCTTGAATCGTTTTGGCACAACCCACAGCGCATGTCATTCCTTCCACAGAGAAACTCGCTGTCTGAAGATTGGCAGCTGCAATTTTCTTCGGCTGTTCGCTATCGTTCGGGTCTTTTTCGATTTTTATAGCTTCTGTAGTTGCTGTTTCTATTGAAACCATTTCCGTTTCTTTTTCTTTACAGCCTACAAATAAAATGCTTGCAAGTACTAGCGTTACGATTGATTTTTTATAATTCATTATGATGTATATTTTTAAAGGTTAAAAGCGTGTTTGTATTTCACAAAATTAATTAAAAAAAGAAGGACTAATTCATAAAATAATTACAATTTTGGGGCAAAATTATTTTTATGGAATCGAAGCAGTTAAAATGGTTGTACTTGATGGTTCTTGCCTTGGTGTGGGGAAGTTCATTCATACTAATAAAAAAAGGATTAATTGGTTTAACGGCTTTACAGTTGGGATCGTTGCGAATCATTTTTGCCGCTGTTTTTTTAATATTGATAGGGTTTAAAAGTTTGTCCAAAATTCCGGCGAATAAATGGAAATACATTGCTTTAACATCTTTATTCGGGACATTTATACCCGCTTACTTATTTGCGATTGCACAGACTGAAATTGATAGTTCCGTGAGTTCTATTTTGAATTCGCTAACTCCTTTGAATACATTAATTCTTGGCGCTTTAGTTTTTGGACTGCAATTCAAAAGAAATCAAATTTTTGGAATTCTAATTGGTTTATTAGGAAGCGCCTTGTTGATCTTGAACGGTGCCATGCATCATCCCGAACAAAACTATTATTATGCAATTTTAGTTCTAATAGCGTCGATATGTTACGCAGTAAATGTGAATTTAATCAAAAAATATTTGCATGATTTGAGTCCGCTGAGTATTACTACCGGGAATTTTATGGTATTGTTTTTTCCGGCATCCATAATCTTGTTTTTCTCCGGTTTCTTCGAAATAGTAAATGATGTGAAAGTGCAGGAATCGATTATGTTTATAATGATTCTTGGGGTTGTGGGAACCGGAATTGCGAATATTTTGTTTTTTAAATTGATCCAAATGTCTTCACCAGTTTTTGCTACTTCAGTAACCTATTTGATTCCTGTTGTTGCTTTTTGCTGGGGATTATTAGACAATGAAATGCTTACGTCAGTGCAGTTTTTTGGTGCCTTTATTATTTTAATCGGAGTATATTTATCATCGAAGAAGTAATGATTAATTTGAAAAGTTTAAATAGCATAAAAAAATAAAGGCTGTCCAAAAAATAGACAGCCTTTATTCACTCATTCAAATTTTGATTATTGAAAATCAGCATCTGAAACACCTTCATTAATTTTTACATCAGACATTTTTATATCCAATTCAAAACCTACATTTTGTATGATATTAAAAGGAACTTTTACTCCTTTTACTTCTTTGTAATCTGCATAATTTGTAGTTTGTGTGATGCTTTTACCGCCTTGTTCAACTACTTTAGATTCGGCTAATTTCAAACCAGATGCTACGTCATAAAACAAAGTAGTTTTTCCGTTTTTAACAGCATAAGCGTCTTTTCCGTTTATAGACTCAATAGATTCTAAAGTTAATCCTTGTTTTTTAGAAAGAGATAATTCTTCAAATGGTGTTGCAGCCGCTTTCATGTCTGTTAGCATTGTTCCTTCGATGTTTTGGCGCTGTCCTTGTTGCATTACGTAAGCTCCTTTTTCATTTACTACTTGTTTCATTATGCTCATTGTTCCCATGGCTAATTCAACCATAAGTTTTCCTTTAGCATCAATTTTAGAAGTAAAATTTAATGGAGAAGGCGCTTGTGGAATTGTTGTAGTTCCAATCATTGCGATTGTTTTTACAGCCGAAGCTGCTTTTTCTCCACCAATAACTTTGATGTAATTGTCAATAACGCTTTTTGCAGTAACTCCAGCGGGAACCGATTTTTTGAATTCAGGTTTAGCCGTTGGATTTCCGTACTTATCAAAGTACGATACCGGGAATTTTAATTTTTCTAAGCCAGGAGCTACATCAGCTGCTTTTCCTACAATTACTACTCTGCTATTATTTTCCAAGAAGTATTTGTTTGCTACTCTTAAAATGTCATTTGCTGTTACAGCGCTGATATTTTTGATGTAATTTTCGTAAAAATCAGCCGGTAAACTTTGAGTTTGAATTCTCAAAGCATATCCAGCTACCGTTTGTGGTTTTTCAATTTGCATTACAAATCGTCCAATGTATCCTGCTTTTACGCTGGCTAACATTTCGTCAGTCACTTTTTCAGTTCTGATTTTTTTGAATTCTTTGAAAATTTCCATAACCGTACTGTCTGTTACTGCATTACGAACTTGAGTAGAAGCAGTGAAACTAGAAACGCGTTTGTCTCCGTAAATGCTAGTTCTAGCGCCATACGTCCATCCGTGAGCTTCTCTTAAGTTCATATTAATGTAACTGTTGAAATCACCTCCAAGGATTTGGTTTGCTATCAAAACGGCAAAATAATCAGGATCAGTCATTTTAAGTTTCGAAATATTCCCTACCGAAACTTCTGATTGAACTGCATTCGGCATATCAATAAAATTGATTTGTGTTGCCGAAACATCTTTTGGATCGTTGTAAGAAATAGAAGGAGCAGCTGCTTTTTTCCATGAACCAAAGAATTTCTCTACCATTTTTTTTGTTTCTTTGAATTTTACATCACCAACAATAATTAGGTAAGCGTTACTTGGAACAAAATAAGTATTGTAATTTGCTTTTACATCCGCAAGTGTTACATTTTTCAACGTAGCTTCGCTTACATATTCTCCCGCTGGATGATTTTTTCCGTAAGTCAAAACATTTAGAACTCTTGCTGCTACTGCTGAAACGCTTTTTTCATTTGCTTTCAGGCCTTCAATAAGTTTTGTTTTTTCTTTGTCAAATTCTTCTTGGGTGAAGTTTGGGTTTAATGCACCATCAGCCATTAATTCTAAAACTCTTCCAGAATATTTAGATAATGCGCTTGCAGAAGCACCATTAGAACTAAAATTGATGTTGGCTCCCAGAAAATCTACTTCTTCATTGAAAGCCGTTTTAGAAATTTTAGTAGTTCCGCTTCCAATTAAAGTACTGGTCATGTCAGCAACTCCTTTTTTGTCGCCTTCAGCGTACGGATCATTGTCTAACGTAAGACTGAATGATACTCGAGGTAATTTATGGTTTTCAACCACCATAACTTTTAAACCATTTTTTAATTCAAATGTTATCGGTTTTCCAATTTTTATGGTTGGAGCGACTCCGGGTTTTGGCTGAGGGATGATTTGTCCTTGCATGATTACTGTTAAGAACAAGCTTGATAAAATTAATATTGATTTTTTCATAATGATATATCTTAGTTTTGAGCTTTGTCTTTAGATGGAACGTAATCCAAAACTAATCTTTGGTTTGGATTTAAATATTTCTTGGCAATATCTCTGATTTCTTCACGAGTGATGGAACGGTAGATTTCGATTTCGGTATTAATTAAGTTTACATCACCGTATAACAAATGGTACGAAGCCAAGTTGTCAGCAATACCGTCAATCGTCGAGTTGCTGTTTACATACTGATTTTCGAATTTATTTTGTAATTTTTGTAAGTCTTTTTCAGAAAGTAATTCCGTTTGAAGCTTTACAATTTCCAAGTCGATTTCGGCAAGAATATTCTCAGCAGTGTTTGGAGCTTGTGGCAAGCCGTAAATGATGTAACTTCCGTAATCTTCTTGACTATTACTAAAAGCACCAATTTGTAGGGCCATTTTCTTGTCGTCAACTATTTTTTTGTATAATCTTGAGCTTTTTCCATCGCTTAAAATAGATGAAATCATGTCTAGCACTCTAGCATCTCTGGTTTTCATAGACGGCGTTCTGTACGCTGCTACAATTGCTGGAATTTGGATGTTAGCATCTTCAAATTTAGCTTTGATGGTTTGAGTAATCGGTTCTTCAACAAATTTTTCTCTTTGAATAGCAGCTCCTTTTTTTATAGGTCCAAAATATTTTTGAATCCATTCCTTGGCTTGTTCATTTTTGAAATCACCGGCAACAATCAAAACAGCATTATTCGGAATGTAAAATTTCTTGTTGAAAGCTTGGAATTCTTCTAATGTTGCAGCGTCTAAATGGCTCATAGATCCAATAGTTGCCCAACGGTATGGGTGTTTTGTAAAAATATTCTTTTTTACTTCCGCTAAAAAGTTTCCGTAAGGCTGATTGTCAACACGTAGTCTTTTTTCTTCTTTCACCACTTCGTTTTGAGTATTAACACCAATTTGATTAATTACTGGATGCAACATTCTTTCTGCTTCCATCCACAAACCTAATTCTAGGTTGTTAGAAGGGAAAACTTCATAGTAATACGTTCTGTCATCAGTAGTGTTCGCATTATTCACACCGCCGTTTCCGGTCACAATCTTAAACCACTCACCGCGTTTGATATTTTCGGTTCCTTCAAATAACAAATGTTCAAAAAAGTGAGCAAAACCAGTTCTCTCCGGATTTTCGTCTTTGGCACCCACGTGGTACATTACTGACGTAATAACAGTAGGAGCAGATGGATCGTTGTGCAAAATTACATGCAGGCCATTGTCTAATTTGTATTCCTCAAAAGCTACTTTCTGCGCTGAAGCGACTCCTCCTAGCATAAACAAAGCACCTAAAGCCATTAATGAATTTTTCATAAGGTTAATAATTTTGTTAATATGTTAAGTTAGTAGGAGATTTAATTTTTTGTTACACAAAAATCATTTTGGCGTGGGAGATTTAACATTAGTTCATCAAGATGTTTCATACAAAAGCTTTAAAAAGTCAATGAAATATAGAATTGTGACGTAAAGAATGTTTTTTTTCTTCAACAGATTGCGAGGTAAATATTTAATTGTATATTTGCAACCTTAAAAATTATTAAAACAATCCAGTATGTATGCAATCGTAGAGATAGCAGGGCAACAGTTCAAAGTAAGCAAAGACTTAAAGGTTTATGTTCACCGTTTGACTAATGAAGAAGGTTCAAAAGTTTCTTTTGACAAAGTTCTTTTATTAGATGACAACGGAACAATCACTTTAGGCGCCCCAGCTATAGAAGGTGCTTCAGTAGAAGCTAAAGTGTTACAACACTTAAAAGGAGATAAAGTTATCGTTTTCAAAAAGAAAAGAAGAAAAGGATACAAAAAGAGAAACGGTCACAGACAATATCTTACTCAAATTGTAATTGAAGGTATTACTGGTGGTGGTGCAAAGAAAGCAGCTCCTAAAAAAGCAGCAGCTGAAGCAACTACAGAAGAAGTTGAAGCTCCTAAGAAAAAGGTAGCTAAAGCTAAAAAAGAAGATACACAAGAATAATAACAAAATAAAACTAATACGTCATGGCTCACAAGAAAGGTGTCGGTAGTTCAAAGAATGGTAGAGAATCAGAATCAAAACGTTTAGGCGTTAAGATATTTGGTGGTCAAGCTGCTATTGCTGGGAACATCATCGTAAGACAAAGAGGTTCAAAACATAATCCAGGTGCAAACGTTTACATTAGTAAAGACCACACACTACACGCAAGAGTAGATGGAGTTGTTTTCTTCCAAAAGAAAAGAGATAACAAATCGTATGTTTCCATACTTCCATTCGAAGTTGAAGCATAATTGATTTTCTCAATTATTTAAAAACCCGTCCCGATTTTATCGGGACGGGTTTTTTGGTTTTAATATTTCATGAAAAATTGATATCATGAATTATGTTTGAAGTTTCGATTGCAGATTTTTTATACCTAAATGGGTTTGTATGTTCATTTAAGAAAAGTTGTTGCTATTTTAAAAAACCTCGCTGACTGCAATAAAACTAAACTTCTGATTATTTATTCTAAGGTTTTATATAAAATATAGCTGTTCAAAAGAAAGTAAAAAAAGGCGGGTAAGGAAACTAACAAAGAATCTTTCATCTTTATTCTTACGCCCACACCAAGCAGCATCAACAAAGCTAAGCCGCCTGAGGCAAAAACTAAAATAGTGTAATTCTGGATGCCTATAAATAAACCAAAAGCGCCTGTCAATTCTAAAACAGCGGTTAATATTCCAAACTTTTCGAGGCCAAAGCGTTTGAATTCGTTTTTCATATTTGTAGAAACAAAATAAGCGATTCCGTAAATAAGAAACGAGGCTGCCGAAAAGAAAATAAGTACATTTAAGAAATTCATATTTTAATTATTTGGAAGCGAATAGTGCGACAAAAAGGGATAACGCCAAAAGGAATAAAGATGGAAAATGTTTAGACCAGGGATTTTTTGCTTTAAAATGAAAAAATTGTGCGCTTGCCATTAAAAAAGCCATTAAAAGTGCCGGTATAAAGACTAATTCAGGATACCAAATTCCTGTTATTAATAACGTTGCTAACACTATTTTAGAAGCGCCTACAATATTTCGTGTTAAATCAGAAAGTCCATATTGTTTAAATTCTTTAACGATGTTATCAAATCTAAAAATCCAAACATAACCTACAGACAGCGCGATTACAAGTTGGGCGATAATAGAATAAGTATTCATGATTTTGTAGTTAAGGTTATTTTTTTTCGGTTTTATGATTAAGTCTTTTCAATAAGTTGAATTTCCTGAACAAAAATAATTCTCTCAAATATACCATAAACTTAGATTATAATGATTCTGTTACTGATTTATTAATAATAGGTTTTACTTTTATTGGGATGTGAATTAAACCTTGGTCTTTACACATTTTAATTAGTAATTAAAATCCGTGATATGCTCATACTAACAACAACAAGTCGCGTAACGTGGTCACGCCCAAAAACAAACAACCCTCGCATTTCTGCAAGGGTTCTAAAAATCCAATAATCTAAAAATCTAATTTCAGACTAATATCTGTAATATTCTGGTTTGAATGGACCTTCAACTGGAACACCTATATAATCAGCTTGATCAGTACGTAAAGTCTCCAATTCAACACCTAACTTAGCCAAGTGTAGCATTGCTACTTTCTCATCTAAATGTTTTGGTAACATGTAAACTTCATTATTGTATGACGCGCTGTTTTTCCATAATTCGATTTGAGCAAGCGTTTGGTTTGTAAATGAGTTACTCATTACAAAACTTGGGTGACCCGTAGCACAACCAAGGTTTACTAAACGACCTTCAGCAAGGATAAGAATATCTTTTCCAGCAATAGTATATTTGTCAACTTGTGGTTTAATTTCGATTTTTGAGGCACCATGGTTTGTGTTCAACCAAGCCATATCAATTTCGTTATCAAAATGCCCGATGTTACAAACGATAGTTTTGTCTTTCATTTTTTCAAAATGAGAACCCAAAACGATATCTTTATTTCCAGTAGTGGTAATGATAATATCAGCAGTAGCAATAACGGTATCTAATTTTTTTACTTCAAAACCGTCCATTGCGGCTTGAAGCGCACAAATTGGGTCAATTTCAGTAACAGTAACAATAGATCCAGCACCTCTAAAAGAAGCCGCAGTTCCTTTACCCACGTCACCGTAACCACAAACGATTACTCTTTTTGCAGCAAGCATAATATCAGTTGCGCGACGAACCGCATCAACTGCAGATTCTTTACAACCGTATTTGTTATCAAATTTCGATTTAGTAACCGAGTCATTAACGTTGATCGCCGGCATTGGCAATGTTCCCGCTTTTACTCTTTCGTACAATCTGTGAACTCCAGTGGTAGTTTCTTCAGATAATCCTTTTATTCCTGCAACCAATTCCGGGAAACGATCGATAACCATATTAGTCAAATCTCCACCGTCATCAAGAATCATATTCAATGGTTTTCTGTCTTCACCAAAAAATAATGTTTGCTCAATACACCAGTCAAAATCTTCCTCGTTCAAACCTTTCCAAGCATAAACTTGAATTCCTGCAGCAGCAATCGCAGCAGCAGCTTGATCTTGAGTTGAGAAAATGTTACAAGAACTCCAAGTCACTTCAGCACCAAGAGCGATTAAAGTTTCAATCAAAACCGCAGTTTGGATTGTCATGTGCAAACATCCTGCAATACGAGCACCAGCAAGTGGTTGTTCGTTTTTGTATTCAGCGCGAAGTGCCATTAAACCAGGCATTTCAGCTTCAGCTAATTCAATTTCTTTTCTTCCCCAAGCCGCTAGAGAAATGTCTTTTACTTTGAAAGCCACAAAAGGCATAGTTGTAGTACTCATTTATAGTATATTTGTAATTGTAAATTTTTTGCAAATTTACGTAATAACTTTAGAATTTAACTGTTTTCCAAAAGATTTATGAATTGTTTAATTGGCTAATCTTTTGAACATTAACTAAATAATTTTTATTAGGAGCTATTTCCCGCTTTTTGTTTTAATCTTTTTATTTTTAAAAAAAAATAAAAAGGATTTTCACTTCAATCGGGGCTAAAAATCTAGATCATAACACGATGCCACTTTTCAAAACGATAAATTTATCTCGAATCGTCGGGAACACCACGCAAATTCTTGTTTGGAAGGTAACCGAATCCTATGCAGAATTATTAGAACAAGTAATCTTAAACGAGACCAATCGCATGCGGCTCGACGGGATGAAATCCGAAATGCACCAGCGCGCATTTCTCAGTGTTCGCAAATTATTGCAGGAAACGGGCCACACTGATTTAGATTTGTATTACGATGAATTTGGAAAACCGCATCTTTATGGAGAAAAGCATATTTCAATAACGCATTCGCATAACTTTTCGGCGATTATTATCAGTGACGAAACCGTAGGAATCGATATCGAATTGCAAAGAGATAAAATCACCCGGATCGCAGATAAATTTTGTAATTCGGAATTTAAGTTCTTGGATATGGACAGTGAAGAATACATTCGAAAATTAACGGTTATTTGGGGTGCCAAAGAAGCCATTTTCAAAATTAGAAACGAAAAAGGAATCAGTTTCAAAAATCATATAAACGTTCAGTCATTCGAATTAAATGTTAAACAAAATGACGCGAAACTTCATTTTAATAATTTGATTATGGATTTTAATATTCATTTTGAAGAAATAGAAGGTTTTACATTAGTTTATGCTTTCCAAAAATAGTGTCCAGAATTCAGTATTCCGTCGCGCAGTTTGTCATGTTGTGCCCGAAATGGCCAAGCAATGACAACACAGGTAATAATTAATCATACTAATTAACAGAAATCAGTTTAAATCTGTAAAATCCGCGTAATCTGCGTGCCAAAAATGACAAACATTTATAACGAAATCATTCAATCTAAAGTCGAACGTCAAAAACTTCTGGCGATTCTTCTGGATCCTGATAAAGTAGTTTTGGAAAATTTATCCGATTTAATTTCAAAAATAAATCAATCGCCGGCAACTCATATTTTCATTGGCGGAAGCCAGGTTACAACTACTATTCTAGACGAACTAATTGTAAAAATTAAACAAAACTGTAATTTGCCAGTAGTTCTTTTTCCCGGAAATCCTTCCCAGATTTCAGCGGAAGCAGATGCCATTTTGTTTTTGTCATTAATCTCTGGTCGTAATCCGGATTATTTAATCGAACATCAAGTAAAAGCCGCGCCCATTTTAAAACAAACAAAACTTGAAATTATTTCAACGGGATATATTCTTATAGACAGTGGCACAGAAACAGCGGTAGAACGTGTAAGTAAAACCAAGCCTTTAGACCGGAGCAATTTAGATTTAGTATTGGCAACCGCACAAGCAGGCGAAATGTTAGGCAATAAGTTGATTTATTTAGAGGCGGGAAGCGGTGCGAAACAAGCCATTCCGCTTGAAATGATTGCATTAATTGCTCAAAATATTAAAGTTCCATTACTCGTTGGCGGCGGAATCGTAGATTTGCAGGGAATCAAGAATGCGTATGACTTCGGAGCTGATTTAGTAATTATAGGAACTGCTTTTGAAAAGGATATTAATTTTTTTAACCATAATTAATGATAGATTATTTTTTTTCACAATACAGCGAATATCCAACATTAGACATTATATTGGAAATTATAGCTGTCATTTTTGGATTATTGAGTGTTTGGTACGCCAAAAAAGATAATATTTTAGTTTTTCCAACCGGATTAGTAAGTACATCCATATTTGTATATTTGCTTTGGAAATGGACGCTATGGGGAGATATGATGATAAATGGCTATTATTTTGTTATGAGTATTTATGGCTGGTATCATTGGACTCGCAAAAAAGGGGATACTGAAGAATTTCCCATTTCAAAAATTTCGAGTTCAGAAAAACGAATTGCAATAATTCTTTTTATATTTACTGTCGCCTTCGTTGTCTCAGTTTATTATTATTTTGATAAATTCACCACTTGGTATGCCTATATAGATACATTCATTACAGGGATTTTCTTTGTGGGAATGTGGCTGATGGCCAAAAGAAAAGTAGAAAATTGGATATTTTGGATTGTTGGAGATGTAATTTCCATTCCGTTATATTTTGCAAAAGGCTATACTTTTACCAGTTTTCAATACGTAGTATTTACAATAGTTGCCATTTTTGGCTATTTAGAATGGAAGAAAATCTCAGACAACTCCAGCAAACTGGAACCACAGAAATTATAAAAATTGCTCTTTTTGGTCCCGAAAGTACTGGCAAAACCACATTGGCCAAACAACTTGCGGAATATTATAAAACCGAATGGGTTCCTGAGTTTGCACGCGATTATTTACAAGAAAAATGGAACTCAATTCAACAAATATGTACTGTTGACGACATGCTTTCAATTGCTTATGGTCAAGCCAAATTAGAAAATGAGCGAACGCTGATTGCCAATAAATATCTTTTTTGTGATACTAATTTAATGGTGACTAAAGTTTTTTCGGAGGTATATTATAACTATTGTGACCCGTTGTTGAATGAAGCGGCTCGCAATCACGAGTATGATTTGTTTTTTCTAACGGACATTGATGTGCCTTGGGAAAGAGACGACTTGAGAGACAAAGCCGAAGGCAGAGAGTCTGTTTTTGCGGTGTTTAAGCAATCATTGATCGATAATAATAAGCCATTCATAACACTTTCCGGAAACAAGGATTTGCGACTTCAAAAAGCAATTGCTATTATCGATGATTTGAATTTAGCGAGAGAATTAGGGTTTTCATCAGCTGATTTTGTATATATAAAGGAGTGTGGAATTCCAATGAAAAATATTCAAAAGCAATTGAATTTTTTTAAAGAGGGAATACCAAAAGCGGATGTCATTAATCCGGCAACATTGTCAAATGGTATTTTGAAATTATCTGAAAAAGATTTTCAAGAAAAAGCTAATTTTTTTGATGCCCATAAATTAAACCTAAAATTAAACAAATTTGTTCCAGCTTCTGGGGCAGCCAGCAGAATGTTTAAGTTTTTGACGGAATTTATTAATGAATTTGATATTGAAAACGAATCGATAAACGCTTACATCAACCGAAAAAAAGCAAGTAAACTTTCTATTTTCATAGTAGGAATGGAGCAATTTCCTTTTTTTAAAGCAATAGATAAGCAACTGAGAGCGGAGTTTACAGATTTTGATTCTTTGGACCGCAGTTTTAAGAATTACTATTTTATAAAATTACTTTTGTCATCGAAATCTTTTGATTTTGCAAATCAGCCAAAAGGCATTCTTCCTTTTCACAAGTATAAAACCCATATCGCAACTCCTGTTGAAGAGCATTTGCTGGAATGCACTCATTATTCAAGTGCTAATAATAGTTCTCATTTGCATTTTACAGTTTCAGAATCACAGCAACAACATTTTGAAAACATCATAGATACCATTAAACCTGAAATTGAAAATAAGTCAGGTGTAACAATAAATATTAGTTATTCGTATCAAAATAAAAGCACAGATACCCTTGCGGTAACTACGAAAAATAAGCCTTTGCGAGATGAAAACGGACAATTAGTTTTTAGACCCGCAGGCCATGGAGCTTTGATTGAAAATTTGAATAATCTGGATGCTGATATTGTGTTTATCAAAAATATTGATAATGTAATTCAAAATAATTTAGAGAAAATTTCTCTGTACAAAAAAGGCTTGGCGGGGTTATTATTAGGGATTCAGCAAAAGGTTTTTAGTTATTTAAACGCTTTGGATTCTGTTTCAATTGAACCCGAATTAATAGATGAAATTATTCTTTTTTTGAAGGATAATTTAAATGTTTCAATGAAGGATGGTTTTTATTCCAAAAGCTTGAAAAATAAAATTACGGAACTGCAAACGATTTTAAACAGACCAATACGTGTATGTGGAATGGTGAAAAACGAGGGAGAACCTGGCGGTGGTCCATTTTGGTTACGGGATGATCTAGGAGGGATTTCATTACAAATAGTAGAAAGTTCTCAATTCGATTTGGATAATGATACTCAAAAGGCAATTCTGAATGCCGCTACGCATTTCAATCCGGTTGATTTAGTTTGTGGCATTAAAAATTATAAAAATGAGAATTTTGATCTGACTCAATTTGTGGACGACAACAGCGGTTTTATTGTTGAAAAAAATGTGTCGGGCGAAAGTATCAAAGGATACGAATTACCCGGTTTGTGGAACGGCGCAATGGCAAACTGGCTGACGGTTTTTGTTCAAGTGCCTTTGATTACTTTTAATCCAGTAAAAACAGTGAATGATTTGTTGAAACCTGCACATCAATCTTAAAAAATCACTTGCAATGGAAATCGATAAAATCTTATCTGAATTAAGTTTCAAAGCAGTACGCAGCAGTGGAGCTGGCGGCCAGAACGTAAATAAAGTTTCCTCGAAAGTGGTATTAAGTTTTGATGTGCACCATTCTCAGGGGTTAACGGATGAGGAAAAACTGTTGGTTGCAACCAAATTATCTTTCAGATTGACTACTGATGCTGTTCTGATCTTGAATTGCGATGAACACCGAAGTCAGTTTAGAAATAAAGAAATTGTAATTAAGCGATTTTTGGAATTGATTAAAAATGCATTATTTATTCCTAAGGAAAGAAAGCCCACTAAAATTCCAAAATCAGTAATTAGAAAGCGAATAAAGGATAAAAAGAATATTTCTGAGGTCAAGAAAAATCGCAGGAAACCAGATTTAAATTAATTGTAATTTTTAGTTTTATTTTTTTTTAAAATCTAACGGTCAAACTATCTGAATATCTAAAAATCTTTTCTAAATTTGCGCTGTCTCAAAGGGGTGCTCTAAATAACGAGCTGAGATTATACCCAACGAACCTGAACAGGTAATGCTGTTAAGGGAAAAAATGATAAAAAAATAGCGTGCACACTACTTTATTTGTCATAGAAAACAATCATTTTTTAATTTAACAAAAGAATAATTCCCCCTTTTATTCGTAATCTTTTTACGGATGAATACTTTACTTTATATTATTGGCCACAAAGGCAAAAAAGCACAAAGCGCAAAGGCGAAACCTTCAAACTCACTTTCGATTCGTCTATTTTCTATTTTCTTTTCTCTGTTTTCTTTTCTCTGTTTTTCTCAAATTAAAGACACCACAAAAGTAAACCAACTTGATGAAGTCTTGGTTTCTGCGGTGCGGGTTACTACAAAAACACCGGTAAGTTTTAGCAATTTAGGTAAAAAAGAAATTAAATTCCGTAATTTAGGACAGGATATTCCTATTCTGATGAATTATTTGCCGTCAGTTGTCACGACTTCTGATGCAGGAAATGGTGTAGGATATACCGGAATTCGGGTTCGTGGTAGCGATGCCACCAGAGTAAATGTTACGATCAACGGAATTCCGTACAATGATTCTGAAAGTCATGGAACCTATTGGGTAAATATGCCTGATTTTGCATCATCATTGGAGAGTTTGCAATTGCAACGCGGCGTAGGAACATCAACTAACGGAGCGGGTGCTTTTGGCGCCAGCTTAAATATGCTTACCGATAATTTTTCCAAAGAAAGCTCGGGTGAACTTTCCAACTCTTTTGGAAGTTTCAACACCAGAAAACACACCGTAAAATTTAGTACAGGTTTAATGAACAATCATTTCGAAATCGCGGGACGACTATCGGCTATCAAGTCGGATGGATTTGTGGATCGTGGAGCATCTGATTTGAAATCGTATTTCCTGCAGGGAACGTACGTGGGTAAAACTACTTTGATAAAAGCATTGGTTTTTGGAGGTGCCGAAAAAACGTATCAGTCTTGGAACGGAATAGATGCAGAAACGCTGCAAAATGATCGAACATTCAATTCAGCAGGTGCTTTTACGGACGAACAAGGAAATGCTCGTTTTTATGACAATGAAACCGACAATTACCAGCAAGATCACTCTCAGTTGCATTGGAACGAAAAAATATCTGAAAACTGGAATACTAATTTTGCTTTGCATTACACCAAAGGAAAAGGATTTTACGAAAATTATAAAGAAGACGCTGATTTTGCTGATTATGGATTACAGCCCGCTGGCGCAGTAACAACGACGGATTTAGTGCGTCAGAAATGGTTAGAAAATGATTTCTACGGAACTACCTTTTCTGCTAATTATAAAGATGAAAAACTGGATGTTATTTTTGGTGGTGGATGGAACAAGTACGAAGGCGATCATTTTGGTAAAGTGATTTGGGCACGAAATGCCTCGCAGAGTGAGTTAGGAGATCGCTATTATGATGATTATGCCATTAAAACGGACGGAAATATTTTTGCGAAAGCTAATTACCAAATCACGGAGCAATTAAGCTTATTTGGAGATTTGCAATATAGATCCGTCAATTATAAAGCCAACGGCGTTCAGTCAACAGTTGTGGATGATACTTTTAATTTCTTTAACCCCAAAACGGGATTTACTTACACAATCAATTCTGGAAATTCGGTGTATTTGTCTTATGCCAGAGCCAATCGCGAACCGAATAGGAGTGATTATGAAGGCGGAAATGTAAAGCCGGAAAAGCTGAATGACTTTGAATTGGGTTGGAGATATGTTGCAGAGAAAGTACAATTCAATTCGAATGTGTATTATATGGCCTACAAAGACCAGTTGATTCTGACAGGAAGTTTAGATGATGTAGGCGCTCCAATACGTTCCAACAGCGAAAAAAGTTATCGTTTAGGGTTGGAAGTTGATGCTACAATAGCGTTAACAAACCAATTGATTATTCGTCCTAATTTTACGTTGAGTGCCAATAAAAATATTGATTTAGCAGTTGAAGGTCAGGATTATGGGACTACTGAAATCGCATACTCACCATCAATTATTGCAGGAAATATTTTGGTTTATACACCAGTAGAGAATCTTCATATTTCATGGTTGCAAAAATTCGTTGGGGAACAATACATGAATAATATCGAATTGCCGGCTGCAAAGTTGGCAGATTATTTTGTGAATGATTTGAACGTTGCGTTTGAGTTTAAGCCAAAATCGGTTTTTAAATCGATTATTTTGACGGGTTTAGTAAATAATTTTTTGGACAAAAAATATGTTTCTAATGGATATATGTATGATATTTATCCGTATTATTATCCGCAAGCGGGAATTAATTTTCTTGCCGGATTGACACTGAAGTTTTAGCGTATTATATCAGTTATAATGAAAAAAATCCTGATAGTTTAACTGTCAGGATTTTTTGAATAGTACTATTAGCAAGGAATTTTGATGCAAATCTATCTGAAAGTTAATTTTATTTTTTTAGAAAAAAAATATTCTGTTTTAAATTTGTCAGAAAAATAAAATTTGTTCTTATAGGATTTGAATTCTCGTAGTAATAGAATTAAATCTATTGGATTTAAACACCAAAATGTAAGATAGTTAGAAATATGAGTATAAAATTAAACTTGTTAAATTTTAGTTAATTAAACAAGGCAATTCTTTAAATTATATTTTTTTTTTGAAATTTACAATGGTTAAACAAAAAACTATTTATAATCTCAATCACTATTACAATGAAAAATTTCAAACCTTTATTCATCATCATTTTGTTTTCTCTAAGCCTTGAAAGTTATTCGCAAATCGCTGTAACAGGATATTCTCATTATGCTTTGGGAATAAATACCAATAAAAACAAGGCAGTAAGTTTTGAAATAAAGATTTTTACCAACAATTATTTAGAAGATATGCCGGTAGAAGGTACTGTGTTTTATAATTTTAAAACTAAAGAATACCACAGATTCTCCATTGGATTTGGGATTAATTTGAGTCCCTTTAGTAGTCCTGATCAAATGAATTCATTTGTGATTCCAGCCGTATTAGAAATTTTTCCAATCAAGGATTTTAAAAAAATAGCGATAATTTTCGAACTGGCACCAGAATTTAGGTTTGAAGATGATGTTATTATCAGAAGCCTTTTTGGTATTAGATATACTTTTGACAAAAAAAATAATTCAAAATTGTAACTCAGAATATAATATTTCCCTTTTAAAACAAGCGCTTTGTCATCATTTTAAAAAATCCGAAAAGTTTTTAAACGTTCCTGATTTTTTGGTTTAATTATAAACCCGAAGTGACGTTCCGTTGACTTGAACTCTATATTGCTTCATAGGATATTTTAGTGTCCCCTGTCCAGTAAATAAACTGTATTCTTCAGTGTCACATGCGCAAACGGCGTTTATACCATTTATGGTCATGGTAGAACAAGAACTTATCGCTTGATTGGGACATGCGGCATCAAAAGCATTGTAACCACTGCCGCTATTAAAAATAATAATGCCACGTGCGCCTATTCCGGGATAATAAACCGAATTGCTTACGTATTTAAGATTCGAAGACGCTGGCAAATTCATATTAATATCTATCGTAAAAGTGTAATTAGGGACAAAAGGATTTGTGTTGTCAAAACCTGAATCACTGCACGAAAAAAAGAAAGGAACAGCAACGAAGAGCAACAGAATTTTTTTCATTTTAAAATAGTGTCAAAGTATTAGTGAAACAAATTTAATTTATTTAACTTTGAATTATATATGATTAACGTATATTTATTGACGAAAAAGAAATAATAATATCTTTGTGGAAAGAAATCCCGTCCTGATGGGATTTTTTCTATTTATATAAATGAGGAATTTATGAGTACAGTATCGTATTACACCGCAGAAGGTTTAAAAAAATTAAGAGAAGAATTGGATTATTTAAAGAGCGTAATGCGTCCAAAAGCATCCGCGGATATAGCTGAAGCAAGAGATAAAGGCGATCTTTCTGAGAACGCAGAGTATGATGCGGCTAAGGAAGCACAAGGCATGCTTGAAATGCGTATTGCTAAATTAGAAGACGTACATTCGAACGCTCGATTAATTGATGAGTCTCACCTAGATCTTTCTAAAGTATTGGTTTTATCGAATGTAAAAATTAAAAACCAAACCAACGGAATGGAAATGACTTATACATTAGTTGCCGAAAGTGAAGCCGATTTAAAAACAGGTAAAATCTCGGTTACATCACCTATTGGAAAAGGTTTGTTAGGAAAATCAGTTGGAGAATTTGCTGAGATCACGGTTCCGAACGGTGTTTTGAAATTTGAAATTTTAGAAATTTCACGCGATTAAACAGCGAAAGATTTAACAATTAACCCATTTCACAATGTCAAGTATTTTTACAAAAATTATAAACGGAGAAATTCCGTGCTACAAAATTGCTGAAGATGAAAATTTCTTGGCTTTTTTGGATGTAAATCCAAATGCAAAAGGACACACGCTTTGTATTCCGAAACAGGAAATAAATAAGATTTTTGAGATGGAAGATGATTTGTATGCGGGACTAATGCAGTTTTCTAAGAAAATAGCAATTGCCCTTGAAAAAACGGTTCCTTGTAAACGAATCGGAATGGCAGTTGTAGGACTTGAAGTTCCTCATGCGCACGTTCATTTGATTCCGTTGAATGAAATGGATGAAATGCGTTTTCACAATAAAGTATCGCTGTCCAAAGACGAATTTGAAGCTTTGGCAGAAAGTATAAAAACCAATTTATAATAGTTGCAGAAATAAAATATTTTGGTATGGTTTTCGTTTAAAAGGGAATAGGTGAAAACCTGTTCCCTTTTCTGATTTATGAAGCCTTCATTCTATACTATGAAAAACATTTTTTTCTTTCTTTCTTTCTTTTGCTCACTTTTTAGTTTTGGACAGGTCAACACTGAATATTCTTTGATTGATGCTAAAATGGCGGCTATTCCCGAGAAAGCGACAACTTCAACCCAAGCAATTGCAAAGTATATCAATGCAAATTTTAAAACAGAAACGGATAAAATCCGAGCTGCATATTATTGGACGTCATCTAATATCAGTTATGATGTTCCCGGAATGTATGCAGTAAATTTTAGCGAGACGGTACAACAAAAAATCACAAGGGCTTTAAAAACCAGAAAAGGCGTTTGTATTCATTACGCCTCTGTTTTTAATGATCTCTCCCAAAAAATAGGAATTCAATCCTATATAATTGAAGGATACACTAAACAGAATGCAAAAGTAAGTGAGCTGGCTCACGCTTGGATTGCCGCAAAAATCGATAAAAAATGGTATGTTTTTGACCCAACCTGGGGCTCAGGTTATGTCAATAATGGGAGATTTTATAAAAAATTAGATAATGCTTATTTTAAAGCAGAACCTTCTAAAATAATCGCTTCCCATATTCCATTTGACTATTTATGGCAATTTTCGAATTATCCTATTACTAATAAGGAGTTTTATGAAGGTAAAATCCAAATCAATACAAGCAAGAAATACTTTGATTTTGGGAAAGAAATCGCCAAATATAATGGCTTGTCTGAAGCTGATCAATTATTTGCTTCAGCACAACGAATCGAAAAAAACGGATTGATCAACGGCATGATTTCAGCACGGTATGAAGGTAAAAAGAAACAATTAATCTATTTACAACACAGTACTAATATAGAAAAATTAAATTCAATTGTGAATGAAATGAATGAGGCCGTTGTGTTATTAAATGATTTTGTCCGTTATAGAAACAATAAGTTCAGCCCTGTTTTTTCAGATGATGAAATTTACCGTATGATTGAAGCACCAAGAGAAAAATTATCCAAATGTCAAAATGATATTTACAAAGTTGGCTCAGTGGGCAGTGAGAATGCTTCAAATGTAGCTTCCATCAAAAAATCTATAAGCAGAGCTGTGTCGCAAGCCGAAGAGCATTCTTCTTTCGTGCAAGACTATTTGAATTCCTCTAAAACAGTCAGAAAAACGATGTTCTATAAAGTGTCCCGTTTAGGAGCTCGTTAAGTTAGATTTTTTTTTAAACTTACTTGCATTGTTGTTCCTTTGCCAATTTCAGAATTTAAGACTTTTATGGTTCCTTTATGGTATTCCTCCACGATTCTTTTGGTTAATGAAAGTCCCAATCCCCAACCTCTTTTTTTGGTGGTAAAGCCAGGTTCAAAAATGCTTTTAAACTGTTTTTTTTTAATTCCACCGCCGGTATCTGAAACGTTTATTTTTACATAATTTCCTTCTTGATCAATTTCTAAAGCTAATTTTCCTTTTCCTTTCATCGCATCGATGGCGTTTTTTACCAAATTTTCGATTGTCCAACTGTGAAGGGTGGGATTGAGGGACACCATAATAGGAGCTTTTGGCGCTGTGAACGAAAACTCAATTTGTTTGGAGAATCGGGATTGTAAATAGTCATAAGATTGCCGTGTTTCGGCTACAATATCTTTGTTTTCTAATTTGGGTTCCGAGCCTATTTTCGAAAAACGATCGGTAATGGTTTGCAAACGTTCAATGTCTTTTTCAATTTCAAAAGTGGTGCTTTCATCCTCATTTTCGGATTTTAAAAGTTCGACCCAACCAATTAGAGAAGAGAGTGGGGTTCCGATCTGGTGTGCAGTTTCTTTGGCCATACCGGCCCAAAGTTTGTTTTGCGTTGCCATTTTGGTACTTCGATAAAAATTGTAAACTAAACCGCCAAAAAGCACAATAATTAGCACTAAAGCAACGGGATAATATTTTAATTTATTTAGTAAAGCCGAATTTCCATAATAGAGTTTTTGAAATTTTCCGGGGACATATTCAATGACAATAGGCACGTTTTCGCTTTTTAAATCATACAAAAATGCGACTGCCTTTTTATTGTTTTTTACAATAACCTCATCAATGTTCACGGTGTTTATAATGCTGTCATTTTCTGTGAGTATAATAGGAATCGATGTATTGTCACTAAAAATTTGAAGCGGAAGGTCAACATCTGTATTTTCACCAGCGTTAATCAGTGTTTTTTGAGCTTGTGCCCAAAGATTCATTTTTAATCGTTCTTCATTTTTGAAAATTTGAAAAAAGGTGTAGGTGTTCCAAAGTATCAGTGAAATGATTAAAAAAGAGGCGAAAATTATAATCCAACGGGTTGTATTTCTTCTTTCAGAAAACTGCATAAATGAAAATTTGAATTATAAATGTAACGAAATAAATGCTGCAGTATTTTAGTTTTACTTAAAGATTTTTTTTTAAAATAAATCCACACATAATTTTATTCAAATTGGGACTTCTGCTGCAAAAACTAAATCGATTTGTCTACTTTTGTATCTTAAGCAAATTTTGAAATATATGATTACTATTGATCCAAAAAGCATTGAAACGGCGAAATTACAGGGTTATTTGCAATGTTCAGTGGGGCCAAGACCTATTGCTTTTGCCAGTACCATGGATGCAAAAGGAAATTCAAATGTGTCGCCTTTTAGTTTCTTTAATGTGTTTAGTGCGAATCCCCCAATCCTTATATTTTCACCCGCAAGACGCGTTCGGGACAATTCAATAAAACACACGTTAATTAATGTTGAATCAACTGGGGAAGTAGTCATTAATGTGGTGAATTATGATATGGTTCAACAGATTTCCTTGGCCAGTACGGAGTACGCTGATGGTGTTGATGAGTTTTTAAAATCAGGCTTGACGCCGATCGCTTCGGAGGTAGTAAAACCCTTTCGAGTAAAAGAATCGCCTGTTCAATTTGAATGTAAAGTCACTCAGATTATTCCGCTTGGGACAGAGGGTGGAGCTGGGAATTTAGTGCTTTGTGAAGTAGTTCGTATTCATATTGACGAGTCTGTTTTAGACGAAAATAGAGCAATTGATCAATATAAAATTGACTTGGTTTCCAGATTAGGCGGCAATTGGTATTCCAGATCGAACCAAGGACTTTTTGAAGTGCCAAAACCATTATCTACATTAGGAATTGGAGTGGATGCAATTCCTAATTTTGTAAAAGAAAGTCCGGTTTTCAACGGAAATGATTTAGGTATGTTGGGGAATGTAGAAGCCTTGCCTACACCAGAAGAAGTTAGTATATTTGTACAACAGAATTTTGCTGTAAAAGGAGTTTTAAGTGCTGATGATCAGCAAAAAGTACACTTGGCGGCAAAAAAATATCTGGATGACAATGATGTTTTATCGGCTTGGAAAGTACTTTTGGCAAAATAATAATATTATAAATAACATTAAAAACAACGAAGATGGAAGTTTCAGGAAAAATTAAAATGCTTGGGGATGCAAAAAATGTGGGAAGCGGAAGTTTCTTGAAAAGAGAATTAGTTGTAACCACTGAGGAGCAGTATCCACAACATATTTTAGTAGAATTTGTACAAGATAAGTGTGATTTATTGAACAGTTTTAAAGTGGGTGAAGCGGTTAAAGTTTCTATCAATTTGAGAGGACGCGAATGGGTTGATCCGCAAGGAGTGACTAAATATTTTAACGCCATCCAAGGTTGGAGAGTAGAAAGAGTATCGACTGAAGCGACTGCTGCGCAAATGCCTCCGATGCCAGCGGCTGAAGCATTTGCACCAGCAACAAACCTAAACGAAGAAGAAGCAGACGATTTACCATTCTAAGAGATAAAAAAGTCACAAGTTACAAGTCAGAAGTTTGAGTTTTACTTAAATTTCTGACTTTTTTATTTTTTGAAATTGCGATTGCCATTAATTTTTGAAATTGAAAAATGTATTATTTATCTTCAGATTTATTTTTTCCGCCTGTTTCCGAAGCCAATTGGGATGGCGTTTTGGCCATTGGCGGAGATTTATCTTTGGAACGATTGCAGCTTTCTTATAAAAGCGGCATCTTTCCATGGTTTGAAGAAGGCGAACCCATTATGTGGTGGTCACCAAATCCGAGAATGGTGCTATTTTTGGGTGAATTGATTGTTTCAAAAAGTATGCGAAACATTCTGAATAGGAATATTTTCACTGTTACTTTCAATCAAAATTTCAGAGACGTAATTTCAAACTGTCAAAATATAGAACGTGACGGTCAAAACGGAACTTGGATTACCAATGACATGATAGAAGCCTATTGTAAACTTCATGAATTAGGAATAGCAAAATCAGTTGAGGTCTGGCAAGATAAAGTATTAGTTGGTGGTTTATACGGAATCGATTTGGGACATGTTTTTTGTGGTGAAAGTATGTTTTCAATAGTATCAAATGCGTCAAAAGTGGCTCTTATAGCGTTGGTCAACCAATTAAAAAAGGAAGATTATAAACTCTTGGATTGTCAGGTTTATAATCCTCATCTCGAAAGTTTGGGTTGCAGGGAAATTGACAGAACAGATTTTATGAAAATATTAAAAAGTAAATAATATTTAAAATTTTAGCTTCTTAAAACTCCAATCCAACGTATTAAAAAGAACCAATTCATTTTTCAATGTTGGCAAATTCATAATCAGTTTCAACGTCTCCTGCGCCATCATTGTGCCAATAATTCCCGGAAGCGTGCCTAGTACACCATTAAAATTGCAATTAGGAACATCTTTAGGATTTGGTGGTTCAGGGAATAAGTCACGAAGATTTTTATTTCCATTATAGTTGAAAACCGCCATTTGTCCCTCAAATTTTAAAATGCTGCCGTAAATCAATGATTTTCCTAAGATCACACAGGTATCGTTTACTAAATAGCGAGTAGCAAAATTATCACTCCCATCCACAACTACATCAAAATTCATGATGATTTGCATAGCATTTTCCATAGTTAGTTTTTCTTCAAAAGCAACAATATCAATCAATGGATTTAAAGATTCCAAAACTGATTTTGCTGTAAGTGCTTTTGATTTGCCAACTTGCTGTTCCGTGTATAAAATTTGGCGGTGTAAGTTGTGCAATTCGATTTTGTCAAAATCAACTATGCCAATAGTTCCTACTCCGGCCGTTGCAATATATTGTAAGATTGGACAACCCAATCCGCCTGCGCCGATCATTAAAACTTTAGCTTTTTTGAGTTTTTCCTGTCCGGAATCGCCTATTTCCGGCAGCATCATCTGGCGGTTATATCGTAAAAAATCTTGAATGATACTCATTTTTTTAGTCTTAAAGTTGAAAAGTCATAAAGTTGGAAAGTCATAAAGTTGAAAAGTCAAAGGTTAAAAACAGGTCAGTTCGAGCGCATTGGAGAACTTTTTTAAAGTCGGTTGCTATTAGTAATAGATATAAGGTGTGGACCCATGTTGCTTTCTAAACTTTTAGATTATTGACTCTTGACTCTTGGCCTTTGACTAAATTTTTTGACTTTCGACATTCGACCTTTGACTAAAATTTTTATCCCAATCCTTCCAAACGGGTTCGTACCCTTTGCTGGAAATAATTTTTGCAATTTCGGCAGCAGAACGTTCATCGCTGATTTCAAATTGTTCCAAGGACTGTGGATCAACTACATAACCGCCCGGATTAGTTTTGGAACCGGCACTCACACTGGTGATTCCGATTGGAATAATATTATCTCGAAATTTTTCGTTTTCACGTGTGGACAGGGAAATTTCTAAGTCTTCATTCCACAAACGATAGGCACAAATGAGCTGGGTCAAATCAGCATCATCCATGATAAAGTTGGGTTTAATAACTCCTTCAGCCGGTCGTAATCTGGGAAATGAAACTGCATATTTAGTTTGCCAATACGTTTTTTGTAAATAATCTAAATGCAAGGCATTAAAAAAACTGTCAGTGCGCCAATCTTCTAATCCTAATAAAACCCCTAATCCTATTTTATGAATACCAGCAGTTCCAACTCGATCCGGTGTTTCTAGACGAAAATCAAAATTGGATTTTTTGCCTTTTGTATGGTATTGTTTATAAACATCGCGATGATAGGTTTCCTGATATACTAAAATCGAAAAGACACCCGCTTCGTGTAATTGTTCGTATTCTTCTGTACAAAGCGGTTGCACTTCGGCTGAAATGGTAGAGAAATCATTTCTTATTTGAGCAATTGCCTTTAGAAAATAATGGATATTTACCGTGTGATTGGCTTCGCCAGTAACCAACAAAACATGATCAAATCCCGCTTTTTTCAGGACCTCAATTTCTTGCGTAATTTCATTTTCGGTAAGCGTTTTTCGTTTTATTTTGTTGTCTAAACTAAACCCACAATACGTACAAATGTTTTGGCATTCGTTGCTTAAATATAAAGGAGCATACATTTGAATCGTTTTACCAAATCTTTTTTTTGTTAATTCATGTGTCAGCTGTGCCATTTGCTCTAAGTAAGGTTTGGCAGCTGGTGAAACTAATGCCAAAAAATCATCGAGACTGCGTTTGTTTTTGGATAAAGCCTGTTCAACTTGAAGTGTTGTTGTGCCGTATATTTTGGATTTAATACTATCCCAATCATAGGTGTTAAAAACCGAATTAAATGTTTTCATAGTTTTTTTGTAAAAAGAATATGCTGTTTTTTGGCACGCAGATTTTACGGATTTTTGCAGATTTTTCTATGATTTCTCAATTTTATTTGCAAAATCTGAGTACTAATCTTTTATTCTCAATTATAATTTATTTGCAATTCTTTTAATGTCATTTAAAATAGTGACTGTGTTAAAATTGACAAGTAGGCCTAATTTTTTATCAGTAAGTTTTAAATAGTTTGTAATTTGTTTATAGTGAATAGGTGCTAAATCTTCGACAGATTTTAATTCAATAATTACTTTGTCTTCTACTAATAAATCAATTTTAAAAGCAACATCTAATATAATTTCGCAGTAAGGAATAGTGATTTCAAGTTGTCTTTCAACTTTTAAATTTATTTTAGTTAATTCATAATACAAAGCACTTTCGTAAACAGATTCAAATAATCCTGGACCGAGAGTGTTGTACACTTTGAAAATGGCTCCTCTTATTTTGAATGATATGTCGTTTTCGGTCATTTTTTAAGAATTTAGAATTAGTGCTAATTAAAAACTAAATATAGTTATTTTCGTACAATTAAGTAACAGCTATTGTATAATTTCGTATTTTAAAATCAGACAAAATGACGCAATAGATTGATTTTAAATTACTGTTTACAATAGTACTTCTTTTGACTTTACGACGTTTAAACTTTCGACTAGCTTATAAATTTTTGTTGCACGCAGATTCTAGGGATTTTAGCAGATTTTTTATTTACCATCTGCGTAAATCTGTAAAATCTGCGTGCCATTTTTTCAGTGGTTTTCTTGTAAATAGACCAAAAAACATTACTCGTACAAAAACGCTGTCAAAGGACTTGAAGCTATCGCACGATTTACTTTTTGCGCTAATTGCGCTTCGTAAGCTTTTCTGCCGGCAATAACCGCTTCTCTAAAAGCTTCTGCCATCAATATTGGATTTCCTGCCACAGCAATTGCTGTGTTTACCAAAACTGCATCAGCGCCAAGTTCCATTGCTTTTGCAGCATCAGATGGTGCGCCAATTCCGGCATCTATAATCACGGGAACGTTGCTCTGTTCGATTATTATTTCTAAAAAATCGATGGTTTTTAATCCTTTGTTACTACCTATTGGAGAACCTAAAGGCATCACCGCTGAAGTTCCGGCGTCTTCCAAACGCTTGCACAAAACCGGATCTGCATGGATGTAAGGCAAAATAATAAACCCTAATTTGGCTAAAGCTTCCGTAGCTTTTAAGGTTTCAATTGCATCGGGCATTAAATATTTTGGATCGGGATGAATTTCCAGTTTAAGCCAATTGGTTTCCAAGGCTTCTCTCGCTAATTGTGCCGCAAAAATGGCTTCTTTGGCATTACGTGCGCCAGAAGTATTGGGTAGCAAATTAATCCTTGGATGTTTAAGATGGGATAAAATGGCATCGGTTTTGGTTTCTAAATCGATACGTTTTAGTGCCACGGTTACCAACTCGGTTCCAGAGGCTAAAATGGCTTCTTCCATCTGTTGATTCGAACCGAATTTTCCTGTGCCTAAAAACAAGCGGGATTTAAAGGTTTTGTCTCCTATTTTAAATGGTAGCATATAATTTGACGTTAAGTTGAGTGATAAGTTGAGATAGATTTTCGCTTTGTGTAATCAAACCGGAAACGGCTATGCCGTGAATTCCAGTTTTCATTAGACTTTCTACATTTTCAAGTGTAATTCCTCCAATGGCATAAATGGGAATTTGGATGTTTTTTATTTTCGTTTGTTGGATTATTAATCGGTACCCTTCCAATCCTAAAATGGGGCTTAAATTTTGTTTGGTTGTCGTAAATTGAAACGGACCCAGACCAATATAATCACACTTTTCGGCTGTTCTTTGGAGCACATCTTCAAAAGTGTTTGCAGTTACCCCAATGATTTTTGTTTTTCCTAAGATGAGTCTTGCTTCTTTAGCGCTCATGTCACTCAAACCTAAATGAACTCCATCTGCATCCAATTGCTTTGCTAAATGGACGTTGTCATTGATGATAAAAGTGGCTAAGTATTCTTTGCATACTATTTTTACGGCTTCCGCCAAAGTGAAAACTTCAAGCGCGTTTTGATTTTTGAATCGCATTTGTATCCATTCACAACCATTATCCAGTGCTTTGTGAATGTTGTGCAATTGTTCTTCGACTGTATTTCCTTGCGAAATGTATTGTAGCTTATTAAACATGATGGTATCCTAATTTGGTTTGATTAGATTGTAAATAGGTTTCTATATATTTTTTGGCATTGAAGCAAGCCGTTTTTAAATCTTGTCCTAAAGCTAAATTGGCTGTAATCGCTGATGATAATACACAGCCGGAGCCGTGTTTTTCGAAAACCAAAGTAGTATTTGGCGCGAGCCTGAAGATTTCCTTTCCAGTATATAAACAATCAACACCAATTACCAGAGGATTGTGACCCCCTTTTAGTAATACAGCACAATGTTTTGATACATCGTGAGCAATTAAATTCGGATTTTTTTCTGCTGTAGAAAACTGTAATATTTCATTGTAATTGGGTGTTATCAAATCTATTTGTTCTACTATTTCAATCAAAAGAGTTTGATTGTCTATCGTTATAAAAGGGAATTCGGTTGTAGATTTTAAAACGGTGTCCCAAACGATCTTTGTTTTTGGCGAAAGCTTTTTTATAGCAAAAACAATATCTTTCAGGTAATCCAGTGAAGGAACAATTCCAATTTTCACTGCTTTGATACTGTAATTTTTAAACAGTTTATCCAGTGTTTTCAAAACATAAGCTTGGTCAGTCCATTCCATTTCGAAGAACTGATTTTCGGTTTGAATGGTATTGCCGGTATTGACAGCAAAACCATAAACGTGATGTTGCTCGAATGTTTTGATGTCTGCCAAAACCCCTGCGCCTCCAGACGGATCAAAGCCTGCAATTGTTAATACGAAAGACCTATTTTCTGACATAGTTTAAAATTTTCTATTGAATGATTACTGTTCCAAATGGTTCCTAAAAGGGCCACATCATCAAAGCCATATTTTAATGCGGTTTTGATTTTATCATAAGTAATTCCTCCTAGTGCTACTAATGAAGTTTCGTTATTCTTTCTTTGTTCCAATTCCTTTACAAAGTCAATATTCGAAATGTACTTTGGTTTAGAAATACTTTCGAAAACTGGTCCGAAAAAAGCATAAGCAAAAACAGTAGATAGTTCTTCAAAATCAATCATTTGATGAATCGAAGTAGAGAGTGAAAATCCGTTTTTCTGCCAGATTTTTAAACTTTTCTCGGATGTTTCAATTCTTGCTTTTTCTGTAAAATGGATCCGATGTATTCCAGCTGCGGAAGCCAGTTGATGATGACTGTGCAAAACCAATTGCTGTCTGAAATCGGATTTTATTTCGGATAAAAAAGCGTTCGTTTCTGTTTCTGAAAAATCAGGTTTCCGAATATGAAGCAACTCCAGTCCATTCTCAAAAAGAGAATGAATGGTGTCGATTTCATTAATTACAGGAAGGGGATTTGTGATTACGATCATGACTTTGCTCTATTCTCTTTTCTAGATCTTCTAATTTTTTATATGTAAATTTCTTTTCCGCTTTCCACAAATTCTTGTGATTTCTCTTTCATTCCTTTTTCGGTTTCGGCTACATCACGAATTTCCTGGGAGATTTTCATAGAACAAAATTTTGGTCCGCACATGGAACAAAAATGAGCTACTTTGGCGCCATCTGCCGGTAATGTTTCATCATGAAATTCACGAGCTGTATCTGGATCTAAGGATAAGTTGAATTGGTCTTCCCAACGGAATTCAAAACGAGCTTTGCTTAAAGCATTGTCACGGTATTGCGATCCGGGATGCCCTTTGGCCAAATCAGCGGCATGAGCCGAAATCTTATACGTGATTACGCCGTCTTTAACGTCTTTTTTGTTGGGTAAACCAAGGTGTTCTTTTGGAGTCACGTAACACAACATCGCACAACCGTACCAACCAATCATAGCCGCGCCAATGGCAGAAGTGATGTGGTCATAACCTGGAGCAATATCCGTTGTTAATGGTCCTAAAGTGTAAAACGGAGCTTCGTCACAATGTTCCAGTTGTTTATCCATGTTTTCTTTTATCATGTGCATTGGTACGTGACCAGGGCCTTCAATAAATACTTGAACATCGTGTTTCCAGGCTACTTTTGTCAGTTCACCAAGTGTTTCTAATTCGGCAAACTGAGCGGCATCATTCGCATCGGCAATAGAACCTGGGCGCAAACCGTCTCCTAATGAAAACGCTACATCATATTGTTTCATGATTTCGCAAATTTCCTCAAAATGGGTGTAAAGAAAGTTTTCCTGATGGTGAAACAAACACCATTTTGCCATAATAGAACCGCCACGGGAAACGATTCCGGTAACACGTTCCGCAGTCAAATGAATGTAACGCAATAGAACACCAGCATGGATTGTAAAATATGAAACACCTTGTTCTGCTTGTTCGATTAACGTATCCCGATAAACTTCCCAAGTCAAGTCTTCGGCCACGCCATTTACTTTTTCTAGCGCTTGGTAAATAGGCACTGTTCCAATTGGCACTGGAGAATTTCGAATAATCCATTCTCTGGTTTCGTGAATGTTTTTACCCGTAGACAAATCCATAATCGTGTCAGCTCCCCAGCGGCAAGCCCAAACTGCTTTTTCTACTTCTTCTTCGATAGTTGAGGTTACGGCACTGTTCCCAATGTTAGCATTAATTTTTACCAAGAAGTTGCGACCTACAATCATAGGCTCACTTTCGGGATGGTTGATGTTATTTGGAATAATGGCGCGGCCTCTGGCTACTTCGCTGCGGACAAATTCAGGTGTGATTTTAGATTTTGGCGTATTGGCTCCAAAACTATTTCCATTGTGTTGGCATTGCATTGCCTTGGTTTGTTCGTTTATCAACTCCAAGCGTTGGTTTTCACGAATGGCAATGTATTCCATTTCGGGAGTAATGATTCCTTGTTTTGCATAATACAATTGGGATACGTTAGCTCCTTTTTTGGCACGCTTGGGTTTGTGTAAATATTCGAAACGCAATTCGTTTAGTTTTTCGTCATTCAAACGCTTTTTACCGTATTCGGAAGAAATTTCAGTTAACTCTTCTACATCATTACGATTCAGAATCCATTGTTCCCGAATTCGGGGCAGTCCTTTTCGAATGTCAATTTCGATATTCGGGTCGGTAAATGGACCGGAAGTATCATAAACGGTTACGGGAGGATTTTTTTCTATTCGGCCATTTGACATTTTAGTGTCAGCCAATGTAATTTCCCGCATCGCTACTTTTATGGGATGAAGGGTTCCGTCTACATAAATTTTTGTAGAGTTTGGAAAAGGAGTGGTTGATATTTTTTCTTCGGATTTCATTTGTAGTGGTCTTAAAGTTTATTGAACTATTTTTTCACGCAGATTCGGGAGATGGAGCAGATTTTTTTGTCTTGACTCTTGTTTCTTAAATCGTTTTGAACTCTTTTATATAGTAATTTTTTCGGACATATAGTTCTGCTAGGGATAGTAATGGAAAGCCCGTAAAGTTGAAAGCCAGATAAAACAAGGATTAGTGAAGCGACCATAAGGAAGCTTTGACTAAGACTATGTTTTATAGGATTGTAACTGCGGACTTAAAATGGATAGCCCGCCCGAGCAGCCAAACTATCCTCCTTGAGTTGCAGAGATAATTAGAATGTCGTCGGTTTCTTGTATTCGGTGAGAATTCCAGTTGGATTTTGGAATAACGGTGTTGTTAATGGCTACGGCAATTCCATTTTGTTTAATGGGAATTTCCAAGTCGAGAAGTGCCTGAAGAGTTAGACTGTCAGTCGCAAATTGTTTTGTTTGATTGTTGATTTTGAGTTCCATTCCTTTTGAATTTAGTATACAATTATACTTTAGGAATGGCTATAGGAGTACATAAATATACCAGGAAGTCATCTTACTTTTCCCTACGCTAGTATGAACTAGATCAGGTTCAGAGGGTAATTCTCAGCCTACAATGTTGTAGACACCCCTAAAGTGTTAAACAAATGTAGGATATTTTTTTAGATGTAATTCTTAAATTTTGAAAAAAAAAAGAAACTTTTTAAACTTGTTTTGTTATTGATTTTTGAAAAATTACTGTTTTTTCCAACAATTGACTACATGATCATCGACCATTCCGGTTGCTTGCATGTGTGCATAAACTACCGTAGAACCGACGAATTTGAAGCCGAGTTTTTTCAAATCTTTGCTTATTTCATCAGAAAGTGGCGTGGTTGAAGGAACTTCTTGTAAAGATTGCCGGTTGTTTTGAATGGGTTTCCCTTCGGTGAATTCCCAAATGTATTTGGAAAAGCTGCCAAATTCTTGTTGGACTTTCATAAAGGCAATCGCATTGGAAACAGCTGCACGAATTTTTAATTGATTGCGAATTATTCCGGCATCTTGAAGTAATTCCTGGATTTTATCTTCGGTGTAAAGTGCTACTTTTTTATAGTCAAAATCATCAAAAGCTAATTTAAAGTTTTCTCTTTTTCTTAGGATTGTAATCCAACTTAGTCCAGCTTGGAACGTTTCCAAGATTAGAAATTCAAATAATTTTTGATCCTCATAAACAGGAACTCCCCATTCTTCATCATGGTATTTTTTATATAAATCACTTGAGGAGCACCAACCACATCGCATTTTCTCATCCATAATTATTCTTTTTCAGAGGCCAAGTAATTTTTTATTAAATAGTGACCCAAATAAATTAAAGGAGTCAAGAGAATGGCAATTCCGAGTTTGAATGTATAACCAGTCAATGCCGAAGTTATAAAAGTATCAAAGTTTATTTTTCCCGGTAGCCAAAAAGCGATTCCCAACACAATAAATGAATCGAACAACTGAGAAATTATAGTGGAGCCTGTTGCTCTGAGCCAGATTTTGTTGTTTCCCGTACGGTTTTTGAAAAACCAAAAAACAGTCACATCTATTAATTGAGAAACCATGAAGGCAATAATGCTACCTACAATAATCCACATGCTTTGACCAAAAACTGCAAAAAATTGTTCATCATTTACCGGGCTTATTCCTTTTGCTGCAGGAATATTGATTGCAAAAAGTAAAACAAGGAAAGAATAGGAAATTAAACAGGCTGTGATTAGGGACAGTTTTTTTACTCCTTTTTCACCAAAATATTCATTGATTAAATCAGTCGTCAGGAAAACGATAGGCCAAGGCAAAATACCTATACTCATTACAAACGGACCTATTTGTATCAATTTTCCACCAATTAGTTCTGCTGTAACGGCGTTAGTAATGAAGATTCCGGCCAGAATAACAAAGACAAGGTCTTTTTTGGTTTTGAACATAAATAAAATTTAAATTTCAAATTTAGTGTTTTAATTTTTTTTTAGAAGTGGTTTTAAGGAATAAAAAAATCCCATTCGATTTGAAGAATGGGATTTTGAATTTTTAAACAAAATATAAATAAATTTAAGATTCTGTAATAAATTTTGAATAGATTATCCTAACGCAGCTCTTTTGAAACCGGTAACGATAAGATCTTTATCTAAAGATTTAGCATAAGCAGCAACGCTCATTTTGTTGTCTTTGATATAATCTTGGTTTACTAAAGTATTGTCTTTGAAGAAACGAGCCAGTTTACCTTTAGCGATATTGTCTAACATTGCTTCTGGTTTTCCTTCTTGACGTAAGATATCTTTAGCAATTTCGATTTCTTTAGCGATAGTTTCAGCATCAACACCATTTTCGTCTAAAGCAATAGGAGACATAGCTGCAGCTTGCATAGCGATATTTCTTGCTACTTCATCAGCACCTTCTAATTTTGCTGATAAACTAACTAAAGTGGCGATTTTGTTTCCAGAGTGGATGTAAGATCCGATAAAAGCACCTTCTAATTTCTCGAAAGTTCTGATTTCTAATTTTTCACCAATAACTCCTGTTTGCTCGATTAATTTATCAGCAACAGTGATTCCGTTGAAATCAGCCGCTAAAAATTCTTCTTTAGTATTGAAGTTCAATGCTAAATTAGCCATTTCAGTAGCCATTTTTACAAAGTTTTCATTCATCCCCACGAAGTCAGTCTCACAGTTCAATGTGATAACAACTCCAGCAGTTTTATCAGCGTTTACAACAGCAATTGCAGCACCTTCAGTAGATTCTCTGTCAGAACGGTTTGCAGCTACTTTTTGTCCTTTTTTACGTAAGTTTTCGATTGCTAAATCAAAATCTCCTTCTGATTCAACCAAGGCTTTTTTGCAGTCCATCATACCTGCACCAGTGATTGTTCTTAATTTATTTACGTCTGCAGCAGTAATTGTTGCCATAATTTTTATATTTAAAGATTAAAAGATTG
Organism: Flavobacterium sp. DSP2-3-1; assembly: GCF_049896865.1. Taxonomy (NCBI): domain Bacteria; kingdom Pseudomonadati; phylum Bacteroidota; class Flavobacteriia; order Flavobacteriales; family Flavobacteriaceae; genus Flavobacterium; species Flavobacterium sp. DSP2-3-1. Next base: position 212,553 of record NZ_JAFCVD010000002.1, read on the forward strand.
AAAAATTTAAGGATTTAATTACTAATTCTACAATCAATAATTTTTAATCTTTAAACCCTTCAATCTTTAAATTTATTTTATTTATTCTTCAGTTGCAGTCGGCGCAGCAGCTTCAGCAGCAGGAGCGGCTTCTACAGCAGGAGTAACTTCAGCAGTAGGAGCAACAACTTCAGCAGTAGCATCACCTTCCTTGTCAGAACCTCTATCAGAAAGTCCTTCAACAATTGCAGCTGTAACTAAAGTTAAAATTTTATCAATTGATTTAGAAGCATCATCGTTAGATGGGATTACAAATTCAACCTCTCTTGGGTCAGAATTGGTATCCACCATTGCGAAAACTGGAATGTTTAATTTTTGTGCTTCTTTTATTGCAATGTGTTCCGCTTTGATATCAACTACGAACAATGCAGCCGGTAGTCTAGACATGTCAGCGATTGAACCTAAGTTTTTCTCTAATTTAGCACGAAGACGATCTACTTGCAAACGCTCTTTTTTAGAAAGAGTCATGAATGTACCATCTTTCTTCATTTTATCAATAGTAGCCATTTTTTTAACAGCTTTACGGATAGTTACGAAGTTAGTTAGCATTCCACCAGGCCATCTTTCTGTGATGTAAGGCATGTTTGCAGCTTTTGCTTTTTCAGCAACAATGTCTTTTGCTTGTTTTTTGGTAGCAACGAATAATATTTTTCTACCTGATGCAGCGATTTTTTTCAAAGCTTCATTCGCTTCTTCAATTTTTGCTGCAGTTTTATATAGATTGATAATGTGAATACCATTACGCTCCATATAGATGTAAGGAGCCATGTTTGGATCCCATTTTCTAGTCATGTGTCCAAAGTGAACACCTGCTTCTAGTAAGTCTTTTACTTCTACTTTGTTTGCCATTTTGTTCTAGTTTACGTTCTGTTGATTAGCAATGAATAAATGGCGATTTCTCGGCTTTATACATTTAGATGCTAAACTATTTCCTACCTCAGTAGGAGAGCAACAACAACTGTTTTTTTTAAATTTTTATGCTAAATTTATTTCAGCATCTTTTCACTTTAGGCTGATAATAAAACCAGCGTATGAACTTGATAATCTGAAACAAGTTCAGATTGAATATTAACGTTTAGAGAATTGGAATCTCTTACGAGCTTTCTTCTGACCGAATTTCTTACGTTCAACCATTCTTGGATCTCTTGTCAATAAACCTTGTGGTTTCAAGATAGCTCTGTTTTCAGCATTTACTTCACACATAACACGTGCCAATGCCATTCTTACAGCTTCTGCTTGACCAGTTGAACCACCTCCGTAAACGTTCACTTTTACGTCAAAGTTGCTTACATTTTCTGTCATAGACATTGGTTGTAATACTTTGTACTGTAAAGTTGCAGTTGGGAAATAAGTTTCGAATGGTTTTTTGTTTACAACGATTACTCCTGTTCCTTCCGAAACATAAACACGTGCAACAGCGGTTTTTCTTCTACCGATTTTGTGAATAACTCCCATTACTTAAGATCGTTAAGGTTAACTGTTCTAGGTTTCTGAGCGCCTTGTTTGTGCTCTGATCCTACAACAACATTTAAATTTCTAAAAAGTTCAGCGCCAATTTTATTTTTTGGCAACATTCCTTTTATCGCTTTTTCTACTAGTAATGCAGGATTCTTCGCTTGCAATACTTTAGCAGTTAAAGTTCTTTGACCTCCAGGGTAACCAGTGTGACGGATGTATGTTTTTTCATCCATTTTGTTACCTGTAAGGTTAATTTTTTCTGAGTTGATAACGATTACGTTATCTCCGCAGTCCACGTGTGGTGTGTAACTTGGCTTGTACTTACCTCTCAAAATCATAGCGACTTTTGAAGCAAGACGACCTAAGTTGTGACCATCAGCATCTACAACAATCCACTCTTTTGTAACGGTGGCTTTGCTTGCTGATTGTGTCTTGTAGCTTAATGCGTCCATAATATATTTTTAATTAAACATTCCATCCCCAATAAAGGGGTTGCAAAAGTACAATTAATTATTTTAAATACAAACACCTGTAAAAGATAATTTTAACGAGGAATCCATAGATTATTATTTTATGAAAATAATGATAATAAATGTAATAATACGGTAATATATAGTGTGATACATAAAAAAACCATTCGAATTATAAATTCAAATGGTTTTAATCAGGAGCGCAATTGTTTTATACGATAAAAATATTTGCTATTGCTACCGCTTGAGCTGTAGTCAATGGCTCGTCATAAGATTCTGAACCTGCATCTGCTCCAAATAGTGTAGCTGTATTGTATCCTGCTTGCAGTGTCACTTCTTCACCGTCATATACGGCTTGTGTTGCTGCGGGCATACCTGCACCTCTTTGATTTCCTGTAATCCATCCTTTTAATCCTCTTAATCTTCTTACTTCCGAGGCATGTCGGGCTTCAACAGAGTGAATCTGTAATGCAGCGGTTAACAAGTCGGGAGTTGAAATTAGATTTCCAGCCTGTCCTTTGTACGCTCTTACTCCTGTGTCTTCCAAGGCTTGCGCCAAGGCAAGAAATGTTGGATAGTCGTTAAAGGGTCTAAAAGCACCGCCAACTGTAAAGTCAAAAGTGGGTTTAGGTACAAAATTTGCACTTGCCGTACCGCCCAACCCTGCGATTAAAAAAGTTACATGACTAGTTTCGTGTTTGGAGATTTGTTCAAAAACTTTCCTATCACGACCTGAATTTTCAAGTAGAGGAATGACTCCGGAATCTAAACCCATCTGATAAAATTCTTTTTCAAGATATTCTAATGTCAAGGCCAATTGTAAAGCTCCAATTGGCGTACTCGGAGTTGGCGAAATATCAGCAGCATAGGCTGAAGTTGATGCTAATCCGAAAGGGATAGCTGCTAGTGCTAAATTTTTACCTAATTTACTGAATTGGCCTAAACTTTCTCTTCTGGAGCCTTTAGCTTGCATTACACTTTCATCTGCAAGAGACTCTATAAATTTTAATATGTTCATAATTTCTAAATTTAAAAGTTTAAGGTAAATACTGAGCAGTAAATTTTGTGGTAATAAATCCGGCAGCTATTGGAATTACTTGCGATGGATTACTTGCAACATCTAATCCCGTAGTTACATTTACAACATCATCGCCGGCAAAATCTTTTGAATTTGGATTAATTAAACTTCTAATAGCCGATGCGTGTCTTGCTTCAACAGAAACTATTTTCCCTGCTAATAAAAGGTAGTCAGGACTAGCTAATAATTTTCCAGCACCGTTGTAAGCAGCTACTCCTGTGTCTTCTAAAGCTTTGGCTGTAGCCAGGACTTGGGTGCGGTTGCTAAAATTCAAGGTTCCGTAGGTAAAAGACAAGTTGGGTAGCAATTGAGTTTTAGAGTCGGGTAAAGCACCGGTTAAGGCAGCCTTGAAAAATTCTCTGTGAATTACTTCATGACGATACAAATCGGTAAGAATTATTTGATCTTGCGCTGTGAAATTCGTCGTGAATCCTGAAGAGTTTACTACTTTAGTGTAAAAATCGGCTTCTAATTGTTCCAATGCATAAGCATAGGTTAAAACACCAAAATCTCCGCCTCCTAAATCAAAAACTCCATTTCGTGCTCCGGGAAACTGATTTACTGGTTTATTTTCATCATCGTCATTATTACAGCCCGCTAATAACAAACTGGTGCCCACAAGTGTGAGGCCACTAATTTTCAGGAAGCTCCTTCTGTTTGTGCAAGATGGTTTTACTTCTTGAATCGAAACTACATTTTTCATAATTTACTTTCTTTAAGGGTTATTAATAGTAATTACACGTTTAGTAGGTATAAACGAATTCTTAAGGTGTTCAGTTTTAGATTTTTATATTTTTTTTATAATACCACATAAAAAACTTAATTACGGTAATTTTTCGGGCAGATTAGGAGTAGTTTTTGGTTTAACTTATTGAATCAAAACTCTATTTTTTCATACTGTGAACATTTAAAAGGTTAGTAGTTGTATTCTTTCTGATTAATGATTTAATATGTATATTTGCGATTGATGAATTGTTATTACAAAGATAATGATAATAAGCCACGTCTTGTGTATTGATTTTCAATTAATTACAATGTAAAATTGATGTAATTATATTGATTATTATTATAGAATTGTTGAAATAGTTTGTATAATTACCATATCATCTTCTCGTTTCCCTTTAATATTTTAAAATATATGAAAGCCAAAGCTACATTAAAACAAATAGCAAAAGAACTTAACGTTTCTGTCTCAACAGTTTCAAAAGCGCTTAATGATAGTCCGGAAATTAGTGAGGTAACTAAAGTGAAAATTAAAGAATACGCAAAACTAAAAAACTACAAACCCAATGTTATTGGTCTGAATCTTAAAAACAGAAAAACAAAAACCATTGGTGTCATCATACCAAATATTTTAAATTCTTTTTTTGCCAAAGTATTTAGCGGTATTGAAAAAGTAGCGGACGAAAAAGGATACAACGTTATTATGTGTATTTCCAATGAATCGTCAGAGAAAGAAGCGCATACACTGGAAATGTTGAGTAATGGAACTATTGATGGCTTTATTGTTTCAGTTTCTGAGGAAGCACAAAAAAATCAGGATTACGGTCATTTCTCAGCAATTATTAATGATGGAACTCCCATTGTTATGTTTGACCGAATTGCGGAAGGCGTTGATTGTGATAAAGTAATTGTAGATGATTTTGATTCTGCTTTAAATTCCACCCAACATTTAATTGATTTGGGCTGCAAAAATATCGCTTTGTTGTCTTCTATCGATAATTTAAGTGTTGGTAAGTTAAGAGCAGAAGGGTATTTGAAAGCTTTGCAAAAAAATAATATTGCTGTGAATAGCGCCGTAATCCTAAGAACGGACTCTGAAGAAGATTTAAAAGAGAAAATCGAAAAAGTTTTTGAAAATAAAATTGATGGGATTTTTGCTTTGGAAGAAAATGATTCTGTTGCCGCATTACGAATCGCGCTTAAAAAAGGATTTAAAGTTCCAGAACATATTTCAATCATTGGTTTTGCCGATGGAATTCTTGCTTCCCGTAGATTGTCGCCCAGTTTGACAACTATAAGTCAACACGGAATAGAAATAGGAGAAGTAGCTGCTAAATTGCTCATCGACAGATTAGAATCCAAAGAAGAGCATGTTCCTTATGAAACCGTTGTCATTAAAACAAAATTGAAAGAAAGAGAGTCAACAAGAAAATTGTAGCAACTTGTTTACTATAACTACAAAAAAATCTCTAATCGTTTCGGAATGATTAGAGATTTTTTTTGGCACAATAAGAGATAATTTTAATGCGCTTCCAGCCAGTCTTTTCCTGATCCTAAATCTACATCCAGCGAAACATCCAGCGGAAAAGTTTTTTATTTATGCTCTAAAGAGCCGGCGTAATAAATTAATAAGGAAGTCTTTTAAAATTATGATGTAAATAGTTTGAAGTGTTAAACTTGTTAATTATATGTTAAATCATAAGATAATTCGTTAATTCGTTTTTTTTTTTTTTTTCATATTTGTCTTACTGGAGAACTTGTTGTTCAGGTTCTTAAGTTGATTTACCTCCCGATATAAGCATTAGCTAAACGATAGTCGCGAATATAGTAAGCTAACCTTGCAAGGATGTTCTAAAAAGGAAGTAAAGTCAACGGGGCGAAAGAAATTAATCTAATTTATTACATGTTGCTAAAGTTTTCGCCCTTAAATGGCAGACAGTCTGCAAACAGATTTATTTATTAATCACAAAATTTAAAGTAAAATGAAAAAATGTTTATTTTTAACGGTATTCTTTTTGGTTACCGCTATGTCTTTTGCAAATGTAGTAAAAGACAAATTGTATACAGTTGTAGATAATGGAGCTATTGTTTATCTGCAAAAGACAATAGATGCATTTACAACAGAGGAGAGCATTGATGATAGTTGTTCTGCAAGTTGTTATGGAGATATCTATTTCAATGGGGTATACAGAACAACTGTATTTGCATCTGCAACTGCTGGTGATTGTGTTACCGCACAAACTAACTGTTTGCAAGAGGCAAATGCAAAAGCTCAAACGTACATCGCCGAAGCTGAGATATCTATGTAATAATGTTCAATATAGAGGCTTTTTATAAGCCTCTATTAAAATTTAGTTTATATGAGAAATTTGTATGTTTTAAGTTTACTTTTTATGGTCAGCTCAACCGTTTGGGCACAAAAAGATTCTATTCAGTCGCTTACTATAAAATATAATTACACAGTAAGGGGTAATGCTGCCAAAAATATTACTTATAAAGGAGGGTATAATTTAGTACTATTTTCAGATTTTGGAATATCTGTCTATGATAAAGAGGAAAATATTGCTCCTAAGGTAGAGAGTCCAGTAAGTAATTCAGCTGTGATTGAATGGAAGCCAAAAGGGAAAAATCTTTTAACCCTATATAAGAATTATGCAGGAAATGAGATGTTTTTGAAAAGTGATATTAATTTTCGTTTTTTTGTTCAAAAAGATTCCTTAACTATTTTTGATTGGGATATAAAAGAAGAAACGAAAACAATTCTGGGATATAATTGCCAAGCCGCGACTACTACTTTTAGAGGTAGAAATTATAAAGCATGGTTTACTACTGCACTACCTGTTTGTGGGCCCTGGAAGTTCGATAGTTTACCAGGAGCTATATTAGAGGTAAAAGCATTAGATGATTATGTAAGTTGGGAAGCCATTGGGATAATTGCAAATAAACAAAAAACAGATTATCCTAAACCTGAAAATCCTTTTGTTTTAGATAAAGCTTTAACGTGGTCTGAATTTAAGTTGTTGTATAAAGAAAAAGCAATAGCTGCAAGTAAGTATATAACCAAAGAAGGAGAAAAATTAAATATTGTCACAGCAAGAATGGGAGTGGAGCGCTACATTGAAGAAGATGATAAGGACTACCAAGCAGATAAAGTGATGAAAAAAATAATGAACGGAAATAAGTAATCATAAGTAGTATTAATGAAGGTACTTTACTCTTTTTTACTCGTATTCGTGACTAGTAGTATTTGCGCTCAAACAATTAAGGGGCGTGTCTATGATGCAAACAACAACCCGATCAATGCAGCTAATATATTGTTTAAAGATGCTGCTAACACAGCACTTATTAAGGAATTTACTCCTGTAAAAAAGGGTAATTTTACAATTTCTCTGAAAAAAAAGTACACTGCAATCATGGTCGAGGTACAAATAAACGGATTTGTAATTCCAACACAAATAATAGAAAATCCTGAACCGCTCAAGAGTTATAATCTAGAATTTAGAATAGAAAATGAGCAAAAAATAAATCTTAAAGAAGTAGTTATTCTTGCCAAGAAAAAAGGATTTGAGATAGTTGAGGATACTGTAAAATATAATGTGACAGCATATCGCGATGGGAGTGAACGAAAGATAGACGATATCATAAAAAAGTTACCTGGTATAACAGTAGAGCCTAATTCAGGTAGAATAAAATATAAGGGAAAAGAAATAGAGACTGTTACACTAGAAGGCGATAATTTATTTGGGTACAACTATACAGTTGGAACTAAAAATATCAATGTAGATATGGTCGACCAAGTGCAGGCAGTCGATCATTATGCAGAAAACCCTTTGCTTAAAGGAATAGAACAAAACGATAAGGTTTCCTTGAATTTGATCTTAAAAAAGGGCCGACTGGATTTTTCAGGTGATATAACGACTGGAGTAGGTCTTTTCGACAAAGGAAAGATGGCGCATGATGACAGTGCCACGCTTTTAGGAATCACTAAAAATTTCAAATCATTTGGCACATTAAATTACAATACAATCGGCAAAAATACTTCGCCATTTGATTATTCAGGTTTTAACTTAAATCCAGAGGAATTGCGTGAGCGGGACATAAATGCCATGAAAATAATACCTGAAACAATGTTTTCTAGTGCTCTGGGAAATGAGCGGGCGAATATTAACAACCAGTTTTTTGGTAATTTTAACAGCATTTTTAAAATAGGAAAACATTTAAGTATAAAAACAAACGGTTATTATATTAGGGATATAATAGTCAGGAACGAATTAGTTGAAAACCAATTTCAAATCAACAATCAATCTTTTGCTACATCAGATTATACTTCCCATATTAAAAAGCCTGAACAGTATAGAGGTGATTTAGAAATTAAATATACTATGTCCAAAAAATCTTCATTGGAATATACCTCTAGGATAAAGGAAGAAAGTATAGCGACACCAATCAGTATTCTTAGAAACGAAGTGGATGTGTTTAGTTCCAATTTAACCTCGAAGGATATATTATTTAAGCAACGGTTGCTGTGGACAAATAAGTTCAGCGAAAACAAAGCAATTCAAGGCTCATTTTATCAAGCAACCAATTATCGTCCCCAAAAATTAATTATATCCCCATCAGTGTTTAATTCAGGAAATGGAATTGATACGCAAGAAAGTGCTTTTAGAAAAAATTATTTAGAAGGGACTTTTAAATTTTTTGGCTCTATCAAAAAAAATAAATACGATTTTAATTTAGGATCTATTTTAGAGGAAAATCCTTTTAATTCTAATTTAGTCTCAGAGAATAATCAGATTAGCGAAAACAGATTTAATTATGTGCAACAATCTATTTTTCTTTCCACTAATTATCATTTTAATAAAGGTAGGTGGCGTATTTCTCCTGGTGGCAGCTTTCGCTACTTGTTGCAAAAAAGGAATGATTATGTTGTAGATCAAAGTGATGTACAACGGGATTTTATTTTTGAGCCTAGTTTGAGTGCTTCCTATCGTATTTCGACCCTAGCAAGTTTGAATGCATCAATGGGATATAAGCAGTTGTATAATTCTGAAGCCTTCTTGTTTCAAAATCCAATACTTGTTAATAACCGAGTTAGTTACAACAACACACCTTCGCTTGAATTACAAAAAAGGCAACATTACAGCCTAGATTATACAAGAAATGATTTGTTTAATCAATTTGAATTTATTACCGATATTAATTTCCAAAAAGTTAAAGGGAACTTCTTTTCTAACGCAATCATCACAGAAAACACAACCGTAGTTAATAATTTCTTTTTGCCGGAATGGACAAATGATTTGACTGCGAACATGAGAGTTTCAAAATACATTCCTTTTCTAGAATCTACATTTAAATTAACTTCCACGTTCAATTATTCTAATTTTAAAAACATTATAAATAGTTCGGAATTAAGAAATAATGAAATTAATTTTTTTAGAAATGAATTATTCTGTAAAACTGCATTTGACTTTGCTGTGAATTTTGAAAGCACTTCTGTTTTTCAAAATTCAGTCGCAAAAAGTCAAGGTCAACAGAAACAATTCACTAATTCTAGTTTTCAAGAAACCTTTAGCGTTTTGGTGACCCCGTTTAAGCGATGGAAATGGACTGTTTCTGCGGATTATTTTCTTCCAAATAGTGACGATAAAAGTATCGATTTTTTATTTTTAAGCAGTAGTTTTGATTATCAAGCCAAACAGAATAAGTGGCGGTTAGGTGTAGAATTGAAAAATTTATTTAATGAAAAAAACTTTGAGCAAATTCAGAATAACGATTATTCTACCAATATTTTTAGAAGCACTTTACTGCCAAGATATTTTCTGGTAACTTTTTCTTGGAATTTCTAGTTTTGAACACGACAATTAACAAAAAAATCTCTACTCGTTTTTAAATGATTAGAGATTTTTTTTGGGTAGAATAAAAGATAATTTTAATGCGCTTCCAGCCAATCTTTTCCTGATCCTAAATGAACATCCAACGGAACAGCAAGTGTGTAAGCATGTTCCATTTCGTGTTTAATCATTGGTTTGATTTTTTCGAGTTCCGAATTATGCACATCGAAAACAAGTTCATCATGAACCTGTAGCAGCATTTTGCTTTTCCAGTTTTCGGAGGTTAGTTTTTGATGAATGTTAATCATCGCAATTTTGATAATATCGGCGGCACTTCCTTGTATCGGCGCGTTTACCGCGTTTCGTTCTGCACCGCCACGAACAATGGCATTTTGTGAATTGATATCTTTTAAATAACGGCGACGGCCAAGGATTGTTTGCACATAGCCGTTCTCTCTGGCAAATTCTATTTGTTCCTGAATATAGGATTTTAATCTTGGATAAGTTTGGTAATACGCTTCAATCAGAGCCGCACTTTCACTTCTGGACAATGAAGTTTGATTGCTCAGTCCAAAAGCTGAAACTCCATATATAATTCCGAAATTTACCGTTTTGGCATGACTTCGTTGCTCACGTGTCACTTCTTCAAGCGGGACATTAAACACTTTAGAAGCAGTAGATTTGTGAATGTCTTCATGATTTTGGAATGCCTTTATCATGTTTTCTTCCCCGCTTAATGCGGCAATTACACGCAATTCTATTTGAGAATAATCCGCAGAAACCAAAGTGTAATTTTCATCTCGGGCCACAAATGCTTTCCGTATTTGTCGACCACGTTCCGTACGAATCGGAATATTTTGTAAATTAGGATTATTGGAACTTAAACGACCTGTTGCGGCAACAGTTTGCATGTAATCGGTGTGAATGCGGCGAGAGATTTCATCTACTTGATTGGGCAGCGCATCAACATAGGTGTTTTGCAGTTTCACTAATTGTCGCCAGTCCTGAATGTCCTTTACAATTGGGTTTTCGGCGGCTAAATAACTTAAGATTTCCTCTCCCGTTGCGTATTGACCGGTTTTGGTTTTCTTTTGCTTTGCACCACCAATTTTCAATTTGTCAAATAAAACATCACCTAATTGTTTTGGGGAAGCGAGATTGAATTTTTCACCGGCAGTTTCAAATATGTTCGCTTCTAAAATTTTAATATCATCATCCAATGTTTTCGAAAGCGATTTCAAGAAATTTACGTCTACACGAATACCTTCTTTTTCCATATCAGCCAAGACTTTTACCAATGGAATTTCGATTTCCTCAAAAAGTTTTTTGGTACCGGTTTTGTCTAATTCCAAAGTGAATATCTCTTTGAGTTGCAAGGTTACATCGGCATCTTCAACGGCATATTCTTTGATTTCTTCCAGTTCAACATCGCGCATTGATTTCTGGTTTTTTCCTTTTTTTCCAATTAATGTTTCAATGGATTGAGGCGAATATTTTAAATACGTTTCCGATAAAATATCCATATTATGACGCATATCCGGATTAATAAGATAATGTGCAATCATGGTATCGAATAGCTTTCCTTTTACGGTAACATTATAATTAGAAAGAATTTTTAAATCATATTTTAAATTTTGACCAATTTTCTCGATGCTTTCATTTTCGAAAAAAGGAATGAATTTCTCGATTAAAGCCTGTGCTTCCTCTTGATTTTCCGGAAACGGAACATAAAATCCTTTTCCTTTTTCGTAAGAGAATGATATTCCAACCAACTCTGCATGTAAAGCATCTAAACCCGTTGTTTCGGTATCAAAACATACTGAAGTTTGTTTTTGTAAATTTTGTAACAGCAATTTCAGTCCTAAATCCCCTAGGATTATCTGATACGAATGTTCTGTATTTGCTAATGAACTGTAATATTGATGACGTGTTTCTTCAGAAGAATCGTCATGAATGGTAGTTCCAAAAAGGTCGAACTGTTCTTCGTTTTTAGCTTGAGGTTTTTTGTATAATTTGGTTTCATCAACTGGGTTGGTGTTGTTAGAGGCAGTTCCGCCTTTTTTAAATATAGCGTCAAATTGTTCCGCCATTCGTCTAAATTCTAATTCGTTGAATAGCGCATCCGTTTTCTCGACATCAGGAGTGGATAATTCATAATCTGTTTCGTCAAAAATAACGGGACAATCCAGAAGAATAGTTGCTAAAGTTTTGGACAATAATCCTTTTTCCTTGTTGGCTTCAATGTTCTCTTTCATTTTTCCTTTCAGCTTGTCTGTGTTGGCCAGAAGGTTTTCCATAGTTCCAAATTCCTTTAAAAGTTTCTTAGCCGTTACTTCTCCCACGCCGGGCAGTCCCGGAATGTTATCGGCAGCATCGCCCATCATTCCAAGAAAGTCAATTACTTGATCTGGTCGTTCGATTTCAAATTTTGCCAAAACCTCAGGAATCCCCCAAATTTCTATTCCATTTCCCATTCGGGCGGGTTTATACATAAATATATTTTCGGAAACAAGCTGTGCAAAATCCTTATCTGGTGTAACCATAAAGACTTTGTAGTTTTCTTTTTCAGCTTGTTTTGCAATAGTCCCAATTAAATCATCAGCTTCATATCCTTTTACTTCAATAATAGGAATGTGCATGGCTTTCAATAGTTCTTGTATGTATGGAATGGCAATTTTTATGGCTTCGGGAGTGGCATCTCGATGGGCTTTGTAATCGGGAAATATGTCATTTCGCAATTGGCTTCCTCCATTATCAAATGCAACGGCTAAATGGTCTGGTTTTTCTCTTTTTATAACATCCATCAAGGAATTCATAAATCCCATAATGGCTGATGTATCGAGTCCTTTAGAGTTGATTCTTGGGTTTTTTATGAAAGCATAATAACCTCTAAAGATTAAGGCATAAGCATCGAGGAGAAAAAGTCGTTTCTGTTGTGACATGAATTGTGATTTTGTAAAGTTTTCAAAAGTACGAAACTTGGCAGATAAAGGAGTAAAGGTTCGAATTATTTCTTTTAAGATGCGCCATGAAATCCAATTTTGAAATGAATAAATTGAAAGTACAATCTAAATTTTATCATTTTGTTTGGAATAGATATTTTACCATCTTTTATACACAAGAAAATAATTACAAAAAGTAAAATGGATATTTTTAGTATTATTAAAATGTAAGATTATGAGCATAATAAATTTAAAAAAGTGTGTTTAATCGATTAAATTAGTATTTAATCGATGTAAAGTATAATTTTGAGCTTTAGCTTAAAAAGCTGAATTATAGTGTTGAAGTTTAATAATTTAATTTATTCGTAATGAAAAAACATTACTTTACTAAAAAAGTATTACCAGCCTGTTTGTTATTTTTTATGACAATAACAACAAATGTATTTGCTCAAGTAGGCATTGGAACTATTACTCCGAATGCGAGTTCTGTGTTAGATGTGTCCTCTACAACTCAAGGATTGTTGACACCCAGAATGACAACGGCACAACGTGTTGCCATTGTATCTCCAGCTGACGGTTTAATGGTGTACGACACGGATTTAAAATCTTTTTATCATTACAATTCTTCTATAACGTCTTGGAATGTTATTAATAGCGGTACTACCGGTAGATTAAAATTTAAGAGAATTAAATCTACAGATGTATTATCAACGGTTTTGGCGGCCGAGAAATCTGCAGGAAATGGAAATAAATATCTTTTGGATGCAACAACCTTATATGAAATTAACGGAACCATCATGGTCGATTTGCCGATAGAATTGAATAATGCTTATGTTTCTGGTCAGGATGTAAATGAGGATAAGTTGGTCAGAACATCTGGAAATCTGTTTGATGGCGCAACAGGAGGGAGTATTCGCAACGTAACAATTCAGGTCACTGGAGGGGGAAAGGTATTTAACTTAAGTGGAGCGGCAACGCAAAATTTAATTTTTAGGGACGCTATTGTTGTAGCTTCTTCAAATGTTGGTTCCATAACTGGTTTTGGCTTAGTATTCGTTAATATTGTTCAATTTGTTGGGAATACTACTGGTATCGTTTATAATACTATCAGTAAATTATTAATTGGTAATGCAGGTTGGTTTAGCAACAATACAGGGACTTATGAAACATTACAAGGGACGTTTGGTTTAGTGCAAAAACAAGGAGGTTTCAGCGAGGTTTCTGGAACGAGTATTGGCTTTGACGTTTCTTCTAATCCAACAATCACTGGAGATGCAGTTATGGAGACCGTTGTTTTTACAGGTGCATTGTCTACCGGAAAATATGTAAATGGATACACAATTGGGGGCTATACGGGATATAATTTTAATAATAACTGGAATGTTCGTTGTGCAGGCATACCCACTGAAACTGATGCTACAGCTGTAGGAGAGTTTTCGGTAGACTATCCCGTTGGATCTGGCGCCGCTACTAATTTCAATACAAATAACCCTAGTAATATTACTAAAGTTCTAGGGGAATCGGCTTCAACAAATTTATTTAGATTTTCTACCGGTTTGACCAACAATAAATTAGTCTATTTAGGAAAGAAGAAGAGATTTTTTCAAGTGACAGGCGCTATTTCCTTTCAGGTTTCAAATCCAGGGACTTATATTATTTATATTGCGAAAAACGGAGCGGTTGTTACTCAATATAAAATTTATGGACGAGGTACAGTTGCAAGTGATATTGTTGTGTTGCCACTAAATGCTTTGGTAGAATTGACTACGAATGATTATATTGAAGTATATGCGCAACGTTTTACTTCAACAGTGAATACGGATATTATAATAACCCCAAACATGACCTTAGTTTTGAAATAGTTGGAATTAGTGAAAAAGAAAAGCTGCATTATTTAATTTTTTAAATAATGCGGTTTTTTAAATTGAAATCGAATTTTACTAAGTGATTTATATTAATTAAAAAAATAGACACACAATTAAGAAGGATGGGAAACCGTTAAATTTTAATTAATTAGAAACCGTTTTCATCAATTGTTTTGTTATTTTGTGTAAAATTTGATTAAAATGATCTTTCGTATCGTATTCTTGTGTCTCATCCTTCTTATTATTGAGCTATATACTTTTCAGGTATTAAAAACTTTAATAAAATCAAAGCCAGTATTATTTTCAATTCAGCTTATAAGCCTACTGGTTTTAGTATATATTGTTTATTCTTTGATGCAATTTGATCGAAATTCAGGGCAAACTAGGCAATTGATGGGTGTTGTAGGTTTACTGCTTATTGTTTATGTTCCCAAATTGATTTTGACTCTTGTCCTAATGAGCGAAGATATTTTTAGATTGGGAGCAGGAACCGTAAATTATTTTGTCGATTATGACAAGAGCACGGATTTCCTCAACTCCAGACGAAAGTTCGTCAGTCAAATAGGATTAGGGTTAGCGGCAGTTCCTTTTTTATCTTTAATTTATGGTGTGACCATTGGAAAATACAATTATAAAGTAATCAAACAACGTATTTTTTTCCCGGATTTGCCAGAAGCTTTTGATGGGTTTAAGATTACTCAAATATCGGATGTTCACAGCGGAAGTTTTGATAACCCGGAAAAAATTAATTACGCTATTGATTTAGTTAATGAACAAAATTCAGATTTGATTTTGTTTACGGGTGATATCGTAAATACGGATGCCAAGGAAATGCATCCTTGGATAGAAACTTTCAATAGAATTAAAAAACACGAATATGGTAAATATTCCGTTTTGGGGAATCACGATTACGGCGAATATGTAACATGGCCAACAGAGGCTGCCAAAGAAGAGAATTTTAAAGCTATAAAAAGTTTGTATGGGGAAATTGGTTTCAATTTGTTGCTGAATGAACATACTTTTATCGAAAAAGAAGGAGCTAAAATAGCGTTGGTTGGTGTCGAAAACTGGGGTCATAACTTCAAGCAGGCCGGAGATTTAAATAAAGCTGGGGGACCGTTAAAGAAAGAAGATTTCAAGATTTTGATGAGTCACGATCCTTCACATTGGGAGCATGTCGTGCAACATGATGAGAAACATTATCACCTTACGCTTTCTGGTCACACGCACGGAATGCAATTTGGTATCGAAATTCCGGGTTATTTCAAATGGAGCCTGGCTCAATATGTTTACAAGCAATGGGCTGGTTTATATGAAAATCTTGGACGATACGTTTATGTCAATCGAGGATTTGGTTTCCACGCATATCCAGGTAGAGTAGGTATTATGCCGGAAATAACAGTCATTGAACTAAAAAAAGGCGTTAATGTGGCATAATTCGTTTAAAATGCTACATTTGTAAAATAAATATCTCTTTTTAGTGAATTTTAAAAATTAAATTTTTGGTTTTATGTCAAAATTTGGAGAACTTATAAATACTCAAGTGCCTGTATTAATTGATTTTTATACAGAGTGGAACGAATCTTCAGTTTCAATGCATCCTGTTATCAGAGATGTAGCAGCAGCTCTTGGCGATAAAGCGAAAGTGATAAAAATTGATGTAGATAAAAATCAAGAGTTAGCAGATGCTTTGCGCATCAAAGGTTTGCCAACATTGATGATTTACAAACAAGGTCAAATGATCTGGAGACAATCTGGCGAATTAGATGCCAATACGCTTATTGGAATCGTTCAGGAACAATTCTAAAATTGTTTATGTCGCAAAACATCACAATTAAAATTATTTTCTTTTAAAAAAGCCAGTGTTTTTGGTAAAACATATTCAAGATTTTTGAAGGCTTTAATACTATCGTGAAACACAATAATACTTCCGGGTTTTACTTTTGACAGCACATTATTTAAACATTGTTCTTTAGATAGTGTTGTATCAAAATCTGCGCTAAGTAAATCCCACATAATTATTTCATATCCCAATTTTTC
Source organism: Flavobacterium sp. DSP2-3-1 (assembly GCF_049896865.1). Lineage (NCBI taxonomy): Bacteria > Pseudomonadati > Bacteroidota > Flavobacteriia > Flavobacteriales > Flavobacteriaceae > Flavobacterium > Flavobacterium sp. DSP2-3-1. The sequence continues at coordinate 228,999 of NZ_JAFCVD010000002.1, forward strand.
TATTGCTCTTGCTTGAGCGGTTTTTAATTTGCCGTAAGGCGGACGGAATAATTTAGATTTTGAATTGTAATCTGTAGTTTTTTCGATTACTTCTTCGCACAATTTAATGTTTTTAATGTAAGCTTCAGTCGGCGTTTTCCATCCGTTTAAATGATTGAAAGTGTGGTTTCCTATGGCATGACCTTCGCTGATTACTTTTTTGAATATTTCGGGATGCTTCTCAATATTTTCTCCAATACAAAAAAAAGTAGATTTCAAGTCGTATTTTTTTAATTCTTCCAAAACCCATGTTGTAATTTCTGGAATAGGTCCGTCATCGAAAGTGAGATATACGGTATTTCCTGAATTGGAAACATCCCAAGTATAATTAGAAAATATTTTTTTGATGATCCAATTTGTCTTGACCCAGTAAAATTTCATTTTTTAGTTTTAAGATTAAAAAAAAATAGCGACATTTTTCAACACCGCTATTTTTTCTAATTGAATTTAAAATTACTCTTTCTCTCTTCCAAAACGTTCAAACATTTTGATGTACGTGTTGAAAGTGATTTTATGCTTCTTGTAAAAATCTAAATCTCCATTTTCTTTCATGGCTTGCAAAAGGCTTCTATAACGCTCGATATCGATTATTATAGGAGTTGCAATACTACTTTGCTCGGAAGATTTAAGTTTACCGTAATAGTTGAGGTTTTCTTGATACTTACCGATTAGTTTTTCCAGCAATTGTCGTGCTTTTACTTTTTCATCAATTTTATAATAACCACCAGCAAAAGGCTCTAAAAGAGAGTAATAACCGAAATATTCCAAAGGCATTTTTGTCATAGCCAAATCAATTATGATTTTTGCTTTGTCTTTTTTGCCTTCAATAATCAGTTGATTCATTAATCTTGAAAGGTATGAACGATAATTAATGCTGTTTTTTCTTGTTTCAGGATCGTGATATATGGTTTTGCTTTCGCTGTTTCCCCAATCCCATTTCATTACTTTTTCATACATTTTATCGGAGTCTATTTGTCCCATTTCAAGCGGGCCTCCATCTTTAGGAATAATTGTTCTTATCGGTACTAATTTGTATACCATTCCTTCCAATTGAAGATACTCTTTCATCCAGATGTAATCTTCGTCATCAAACGCGCCTCCGCTAAAATAAATAGGTCGTTTCCAATTATTATTGGCAACAATATCCAGCATCATTAATCTGTTTTTGTACAATGCATTTTTACTTATATCCAAATCAATATAGGGAACAATAGAATCATTGTATTTAGCAGAAACTACTTTATTTTGCATAATGACGTTTTTGTCAACTGGAATCCTAATTTTATTCGTAGGATAAAAATGAATGGTTTGTCCGTTTTGCATTTCAACCGTTGATTTTGGATTTTTTATAAAATCAATAAAATCTTTTATATCCCAACGGGTTTCCACTTTTGGAATATGTGCCACATAATCCAATTTATCTCCCACATACTGATCGTGTGTAAATGAAATAGGTAATGGATCTGACTCGTATGTTTTGGTTTTCATCTGATCGATATACCAATCCGTCATGAATAAACTAGTATTTACAATTTTGACATCCGTTCTTACTTTTTCAATTTCTTGGGCGTACCAAAGCGGAAAAGTGTCGTTATCACCAATGGTAAATAAAATAGCATTAGGATCACACGAAGTAAGGTATGCTTTTGCCATGGCTACAGCAGTAGATTTTCCTGAACGATCGTGATCATCCCAGTTTTGAGCAGCCATTAATACAGGAGCAGCCAATAAGCTGGCGCAGATAATTATTGGGCCGGCAATTTTTGGAGCTAAATATTTTTGGATGCTTTCGTATAATGCATAAACTCCAAAACCAATCCAGATGGCAAACACGTAAAAAGAGCCAACTAACGCATAATCCCGTTCTCGTGGTTCAAAAGGTCTTTCGTTCAAGTATATTTTTAATGCTATTCCTGTAAAAAGAAATAAAGCCAGCAGAACGTAAAAACTTTTTAAATCCTTATTGGCGTGGTACATTAAACCTATTAAACCAAGAATAAACGGTAAAAAGAAATAGACATTTCTACCCTTGTTGTTCAATACATCTGATGGTAAATTTTCTTGACTGCCCAAGTGTAATTCGTCTATAAATGAAATTCCGCTAAGCCAATTCCCGTCTAAGTAATCGTACCTTCCCTGAACATCATTCTGACGACCAACGAAATTCCACATTAAATACCTCCAATACATATAGCCAAATTGGTATTCAACCATAAAGCCAATATTATCAACGGTTGTTGGTTTGTCAACCAATAAATAATCACCGTAACTTTTTAAAAATTTAATATAACCTTCGTTGTCAATTTGTTTTTGAGCGTAAGCTTGTCTAAATTCGTTAACGATTTTTTCGGTTTCATTTTTCAGTTGTGCGATCGCTTTATTATATTCTTCTTCACTAAGTTGACTTGGGTCAATTCCATATTTGGCCAGATCGTCTTCGTACGAATAATTAGGATTTAATCTGAACTCTGGCGGATTTGTGAAATTCATGTAGTTTTCAATATGATCACCACTCCACATTCTTGGTAAAATAGTTTTGTGGTTGTCATCCGTATTTTGTTCGGCATTTTTGAAATTATTGACAATAACATATTTTCCTGTATTGTAATCTCTTTCATAATTGGGGGCTTTGTCCAGATAAGGATTGTCTTCGTCTAAACCTGAAAAAGCTTCGGTGTATTGAGGACCGTAAAACAATGGGTTTACACCGTATTGCTCTCTGTTATAGTACGCAAGAACTTCACGTGCATCAGAAGGTTTGTTTTCGTTAATAACGGTGTTAGCGTTGGCACGAATTGGTAACATTGTCCAGGTAGAAAATCCGATTAGGATAAAAAGAACACAGAGAATTAAAGTGTTGTAATTTGCAAGACCTCTATTGTTGGTGTATTTTAATCCAAAATAAAACAGCGCAGCCAGTAAAACAGTGACTAATATAGTTCCGGAGTCAAACGGTAATCCTAAGCTATTCACCATAAAAACTTCGGTTTTACCAAAGAATCCCATGGTCATAGGAAGAAGTAATTTGAATATAAAAAGTAAAATAGCGATTACCACCACGTTCGCAATAAGGAAACTTTTGACTGTAACAACTTTATAGTTTTTGAAAAAGTATAAAAATCCAATTGCAGGGATTGTTAATAGAGCCATGAAGTGAACTCCAAACGAGAGTCCAACAACAAGTGAAATGATTAATAACCATTTATTTCCTCTCGGTTTGTTCATGTCTTGTTCCCAGCGTAATCCGAGCCAAAATAATAAAGCAATAAATAAGGAAGCCATGGCGTAAACTTCGGCCTCAACAGCATTGTACCAAAAACTATCAGAAAAAGTATACGTCAAAGCGCCTACAAGCGAGCTTCCTAAGATTACAATTTCATTGTTTCTGTTTAATTCTGAAAATCGGGAGACTAATTTTTTTAAGATCATCGAGGAAGACCAAAATAGGAATAAAATGGTAAAAGCACTTGAAAACACGGACATCATATTCACCATTAAGGCAATTTTAGTTTCATCTGCAGCAAACATGGCGAAGAAAGCACCAATCATCTGGTATAAAGGAGCTCCTGGTGGGTGGCCAACTTCTAATTTGGCCGCTGTGGCAATGTACTCGCCGCAATCCCAAAAACTCATGGTGGGCTCAACGGTGAGCGTGTAGGTCAATAATGCGATTCCAAATGTAAGCCAACCAATAATTGTATTCCATTTATTAAAATTGAATGGTGCTTTATCCATGTACTAAAGTTTAATTTAATTGTAAGTCACAAAGAAAATGTTTTTTTGTTTAACCTGCATAGCATTAACACTATTTTCTGGAAAAGTAATGTAATTGAATAACGTGTTGACTATGAATCTTTTTCGTTTGTTTTTGAAATTAAATTTAATTTTAGAAAAATATTTTTTGATAAAAAGACGAAAAAAGTTTGCGCAAACTAAAAATTAGTATAAATTTGCACTCGCTTAACAGCAACACTGGTCTATGGTGTAATGGTAACACAACTGTTTTTGGTGCAGTCTTTCAAGGTTCGAGTCCTTGTAGACCAACAAAGAAAACTTCTCATAATTTGAGAGGTTTTTTTTTTTTATTTTTAAACAGAATTATCTACTTAATACCTTGTTCCTGGATTTATCAATTTTAGGATTGATTATTTATTACAGTTCAAATTTCACATCCATCAGATTTTAAAAGTAATTACAGGTTTTGTGGTGTGATTCACTAAGTCTTCACTTATGCTTCCGTTAAAAAAATGTGCCAATCCGGTTCTGCCATGAGTGCAAAGACCAATTAAATCTGCATCAACAGTCTTTGAAAAATTGGAAATACCACTTTCAATATTGGCATCATTAAAAATATGTAAAGAGTAGTTTTTTATATCATAGTTTTCGATAAATTCTTTCATTGTTTTTTCAGCAGTAACAGTAGCCTTGAAGCTATTTGGGGTGCAAATCATCACTAACAACAGGTTTGCATCAAAAATTTCAACGAATTCAATCATTTTTTTGAAAGGTTTTTTGATTTCTGTTGAAAAATCAGATGCAAATACAATGTTTTTAAATTTTATTTCGCCAACATCTTTTTTTATAACTAAAACTGGAACTTCGGAGAGGCGCACCACTTTTTCGGTATTAGAACCAATAAGTGTTTCTTCGATTCCGGAAGTTCCGTGAGATCCCATAACAATTAAGTCAATCTTGTTTTTCTTGTTGAACGATAAAATTCCGTCAAATGCTCTTTCAAATTGAATAGTAGTATTTATAGAGAGTCCGTTTAAAAAGGGTTGTTCGGTTATTTTTTGCAGGGTTTCATTCGCTTTTTTAATGAATAACATTACTTCAGGAATACTGCCGCCATTTTTCATGGCGTCACTCATTTGGTTTGGTAGTTCTAATAAATGTAGTAAAAAGATCTCGCATTTGTTCTTTTTTGCGATTATGGCAGCTGCTTTTAGAGCGTTTTCAGCATGTTCGGAGAAATCGATCGGGACTAAAATGCGTTTCATAATTAAGAAGTGTTAAATTATGGTAATTACTGCTATTTTGATACACTAATAAAGGTAAGAAATTATTTTACAGCAATCGATTATTTTAGTTTACAAAAAAAACACTATATTTGCACCATTATTTATTAAAATCTAGATAATGAGGGGACTAAATGTCCCCTCTTTTTATAAAAATATGACATTTAAAGAAAAAGTAAATTCGTTATTGGCGGAATGCCTTTTAGAAAAGCCATCAATTTTTTTGATAGACCTTATTATTACTGATGCTTTCAAGGTTATTGTAACTTTAGATGGGGATAATGGGGTAGCACTTCAGGACTGTATCGATGTAAGTCGTTTTATAGATAATGAACTGGATCGCGAAGAGCAGGATTACTCTTTAGAAGTAGCGTCGGTAGGAGTAGGTTCGCCATTGAAATTAATAAGACAATACAAGAAAAATATAGGGCGCACATTGATTTTGAAGACTGGGGCAGAATTAATTGAAGCAGAATTAGTGGAAGCTAATGATGATTTTGTAGTTTTGTCATGGAAAGCAAGAGAGCCGAAAAAAATAGGTAAAGGAAAGGAAACAGTTCAAAAAGAACTACAACTTCATTACGGAGACATTAAAGAAGCAATTGTTACAGTAACATTTTAATTAAAGAATTCGCATGGAAAATTTAGCATTAATCGATTCATTCTCAGAGTTTAAAGATGATAAACTTATTGATCGTGTAACGCTTATGGCAATTTTAGAAGATGTATTTAGAAATGCATTGAAGAAAAAATACGGTTCAGATGATAATTTCGATATCATTATAAATCCTGATAAGGGAGATATGGAGATATGGCAGAGAAGAGTAATCGTTGCGGATGAAGACTTAGATTTTGACCATCTTGAGATTACTTTAACTGAAGCTAGAAAAATTGAGCCTGATTTTGAAATTGGTGAAGAAGTTTCCGAAGAAGTAAAATTAATTGATTTAGGAAGAAGAGCAATTTTAGCTTTACGTCAGAATTTGATTTCTAAAATTCATGAACATGATAATACAAATCTTTACAAACAATTTAAAGATTTAATAGGCGATATTTATACTGCTGAAGTGCACCACGTGCGCCCAAGAGTTGTGATTTTGGTTGATGATGAAGGAAATGAAATCATTTTACCTAAAGAAAAACAAATACCTTCTGACTTTTTCCGTAAAGGAGATAATGTTAGAGGAATAATAGAAAGCGTTGAATTAAAAGGAAATAAGCCTCAAATTATTATGTCTAGAACTTCTGAGAAGTTTTTGGAAAAATTGTTTGAACAAGAAATTCCTGAGGTATTTGACGGTTTAATTATGGTTAAAAAAGTGGTAAGGATACCTGGTGAGAAAGCAAAAGTAGCCGTAGATTCTTATGACGACAGAATTGATCCTGTTGGAGCTTGTGTAGGTATGAAAGGGTCTCGTATTCACGGAATTGTTCGGGAATTAGGAAACGAAAATATCGATGTTATCAATTATACCAGCAACATACAGTTGTTTATTACAAGGGCATTAAGTCCTGCAAAAGTGTCTTCTATTAAAATTAATGAAGATACAAAAAGAGCAGAAGTTTTCTTGAAACTGGAAGAGGTTTCAAAAGCTATTGGTCGTGGTGGGCATAACATTAAATTAGCAGGTTTATTAACTGGCTATGAGTTAGATGTTATTCGTGAAGGAGATGTTGCAGGTGCTACAGCTGATGAGGATGATGTTGAATTAACAGAGTTTTCGGATGAAATTGAAGACTGGGTTATTGAAGAGTTTGCAAAAATTGGTTTGGATACAGCAAAGAGTATCTTAAAACAAGATGTAGAAGATTTAGTAAGAAGAACAGACCTAGAAGAGGAAACAATTCTGGATGTAATGAGAATATTGAAAGAAGAATTTGATAGTTAGTCAATGTGTCTTCAACGATAAACATGCCACTTTACAATTAATTCTTGCTCGGTAGGTATCGAGTTGGGAGTAAAGTGAGGAATAACAAAAAAGGTAATAATAAAAAGGTTTTATGTCTGAAGAGAGAATTATTAGAATAAACAAAGTTTTAAGGGAATTGAATATTTCTTTAGAAAGAGCTGTGGATTATCTAAAAGATAAGGGGATTGCTATTGAAGCAAATCCAAACGCAAAAATTTCTGATGATGTATACAATGTCTTGTGCGGTCAGTTTGCTGGTGACAAGGGGAATAAAGAAGCTTCAAAAGAAGTTGGCGAAGAGAAAAGAAAAGAAAAAGAAGCTTTGCGTTTAGAACGAGAAAAAGAAATTGAAGACAAACGTAAGCTAGAGGAAGATCGTCTGAAGCAACAAGAGGTTATAAAAGCGAGAGCGGTAATAGCTGCTCCTGTTCAAGTTGGTAAGATTGATCTGAATCGTAAGAAACCTTCAATAGTACCGCCTGTAAAAGCTGTTGAAAAAGTGGAGGCTCCGGTTGTTAAGATCGCTGAGGTAAAAGCTGTTCAAAAAGAAGTTTTAGCTGAAAAACCGTCAGCAGAAAAACCTTTGGAAGAAAAAGTTGTTACAGACAAAAAAGAGGCAAAACCTGTTGTTGGAATAAAAGAGGTGAAAACAGAGGCTGTAAAAGAAGTCGCTGCGGAACCAAAAGTTGTTGCCAAAACCGAAGCAGTTAAAGTTGATGAAGCGCCTGTTGATGAAACTATCACAACGCAATATCAAAAACTATCGGGAACTACTTTAACTGGTCAAATAATTGATTTATCGCAATTCAATAAACCGAAAAAGAAAAAAGAAGAACCAAAAATCACTCCGAATAAACCGGGTGCTCCAGGTTCGGCTGCAGCCAATGCAAATAAAAACAAGCGTAAAAGGATTGCTCCCAAACCAGGTGCTCCAAGACCGCCTGCAGTACCAGGAGTTCCTGGTGCACCAAATCCTAACAAGATTACACCTAATGTAGGTGGCGGTGGATTCAACGCAAACAGAAGTGCAAGACCTGGTTTTGTAAAAGGAAACAGACCTGCAATTGTTGCCAAAGTTGAGCCTACTGAGGAAGAAGTTAAAAATCAAATTAGAGAGACTTTAGAGAAACTACAAGGTAAAGGTGGTAAATCTAAAGCGGCTAAATATAGAAGAGACAAAAGAGATACGCACCGTCAGAAGTCTGATGATGAACAAAGAGCGATTGACGAAGGAAGTAAAACTATAAAGGTTACTGAATTTGTTACAGTTGGTGAAATTGCCATCATGATGGATGTGCCAATTACTAAAGTTATTGGTACATGTATGTCACTTGGAATCATGGTTACCATGAACCAACGTCTTGATGCAGAAACCTTGACTATAGTTGCTGATGAATTTGGTTATGAAGTTGAATTTATCACTGTAGACATCGAAGAAGCAATTCAGGTCGTTGAAGACAGAGAAGAAGATTTAGTTTTCAGAGCTCCAATTGTAACCGTAATGGGTCACGTCGATCACGGTAAAACATCGTTACTGGATTACATTCGTAAAGAAAATGTTATTGCAGGTGAATCTGGAGGAATTACACAGCATATTGGTGCCTACGGAGTAACTTTGGATAACGGACAAAAAATCGCATTCTTAGATACACCGGGTCACGAAGCGTTTACTGCGATGCGTGCGCGTGGTGCTCAAGTCACAGATATTGCTATTATTGTGATTGCTGCTGATGATGACATTATGCCGCAAACCAAAGAAGCAATTAGCCATGCTCAAGCTGCTGGAGTTCCAATCATTTTTGCTATCAATAAAATTGATAAGCCAAATGCTAATCCTGAAAAAGTAAAAGAAAGATTAGCAGGTATGAATTTACTTGTAGAAGATTGGGGTGGAAAAATTCAATCTCATGATATTTCTGCGAAAGTGGGAACAGGCGTGAAAGAATTATTAGAAAAAGTATTATTAGAAGCGGAACTTTTAGATTTGAAAGCAAATCCAAATAAAGCGGCTTCTGGAACTGTTGTTGAAGCTTTCCTTGACAAGGGAAAAGGATATGTTAGTACAATATTAGTTCAAAACGGAACATTGAAAATTGGAGATTATATGTTGGCGGGTAAGCATCATGGTAAAATTAAGGCCATGCATGATGAAAGAGGGAACATTGTAACTGTTGCGGGTCCTTCGACTCCGGTTTCAGTTCTTGGTCTTGATGGAGCAGCAACTGCGGGTGATAAGTTCAATATTTTTGAAGACGAAAAAGAAGCGAAACAAATTGCTTCAAAACGTTCTCAGTTGATGCGTGAACAATCCGTACGTACACAACGTCATATTACGTTAGATGAAATTGGACGTAGAATTGCATTGGGTCAATTTAAAGAATTAAACATTATCCTTAAAGGAGATGTGGATGGTTCTGTTGAAGCCTTGTCTGATTCATTCTCTAAATTATCTACTGAAGAAATTCAAATTAATATTATCCACAAAGGTGTTGGAGCAATTACTGAAACTGATGTAATGTTAGCTTCTGCTTCAGATGCAATTATTATTGGATTTAATGTTCGTCCTGCTGGAAATGCAAGACAATTAGCAGACAAAGAGGAAATCGATATCCGTTACTACTCTATCATCTATGCTGCCATTGATGACTTGAAAGATGCCATGGAAGGAATGTTAGCTCCGGAAATGAAAGAAGAAATTCTGGGTACAGCTGAGATCAGAGAGATATTTAAAATCTCTAAAGTAGGTTCAATTGCCGGAAGTATGGTAATGGATGGTAAAATTGTTAAGAACGCCAAAATGAGAATTATCAGAGATGGTGTGGTAGTCTTTACCGGAGAGCTTTTAGCTTTAAAGCGATTTAAAGACGATGTGCGAGAAGTTGCCAAAGGTTATGATTGTGGTATTCAAGTAAAAGGATATAATGACATCGAAGAGAGAGATGTTATTGAATCGTACCATGAAGTAGCTATCAAAAAGAAGTTGAAATAAAATTTCAGTATTATAAAACTAAAATCTCGAGCAATCGGGATTTTTTTTATTTTTATAACTTACTAAAAAATTGATCCATGAATAAATTACTTATATTATTTTTTATTGGAATTAACACCGTTGCATGTTCTCAAAATATAACGGAATATCATAAAATATCTTTAAAAGACAAAAATGATAAAGTTTCAGAATTTAATTTTTATGTCGAAAATGTTTACGATGGTAGACAGTTTAAAGAAAATATTGGTACCGTTCAAAAAGGAGGATTCAACAGAAAAGTTTTAGCGAATTTTGAAAATCCAATAATAGATGAATTTTCGGGTTACCTTGCTATTGTCTGTCCAAAAGAAAAAAATAAGTCTGAAATCTCTATTCGTATTAATGAATTATATGTTTCTGAACTTACTCGAGCAATGTCTGAAACAGGATATGCGACTTTAGTCGTCGATATTATTGAGCCTAAAGAAGGGATTGACTATATCGTAGGGACATATGCCGCTTCGGCAGAAAGTAGTGGTATGGATGTTACTAATAAACACGATGAAAGATTGAAAAAAGTTTTGCAGGAATGTTTAACTAATTATATGAAAACGAGCGATAATGATAAGACTTCTATAGTTTTTGATGTTGATCAGAATATTAAAAGTAAAACACTTGATGCGGTTCCGTCTAAGGGTGTTTATTTGACCTACGTCGACGTTTTAAATAATAATCCGCTTAACGATAGTAATTTTGAAATGACGAGCAAAAATGAGCGATTTTGTTTGCTTAATAAAACGACTAAATCGAAAGAGTTGAATTATTACGGATTCAGTGATGGAAACGTTTTTTATGTAAATGTATCAAAGTATGCAAACGCAAAATATTATGCGAAAACCGAAATAATTGGAAGTAAATATTATGTAGAAAATGTAGTTTATAATACCAATAATGTTGTTGCTATGGGCGCAATGTTCGGGCTAATTGGTGTAGTCATTGCTTCCGCGACAAGTAGCTCTTCAGTGCCAATGCTTATTGATTGTTATTCTGGTCAGCCTTCTTTTTTATCAAATAATGAAATGAAAGCAATGCTGGTGCCATATCCAGTACTCTTCAAAGATTTTAAAAACAGCAAGAAAAGCAGTTCGGATAGAAAAACTATTCTTAAAAAATATTATCAAGAAACAATAGCTCATTAATAAAAAAGATACCTGATTTGAACTGCAGCAAAATTTTAAATAAATTCATGAATAATATGATTTTGATAAGCTCGATATTTTATCGGGCTCATTTTGTTAAAATTTAATATAATTGATATTGTTTTATATTAGATTGTACATTTATTTATCTCAATTATTAATTAATCTAACTCGGTTTATCTTTACAATAAAACACACCCATGTAAGTATTTTATAAAAGAAGTTTGAACTTATACAACATAAGTAATCTTTTTTACTATACATACTTTGTGAAATCCCTAGCGAGGATATATCGTCAATCTTAAGTAATTTGTAAACGGTGTCAGTTGACAAATTCAAACAAAAAATGAATTTCCTTACTTTGCTAAATTTAAGGTGAAATGTTGCGTAAATATCTTTGGATTTTGGTTTAAAAGGATAGACAAAAAGCAAAAAAAGCAACTCTAGACGTGTTGCTTTTTTGCTTGCTGCTACCTTCCTATATCCATTGAAAATTGCAATGTAAAAGAAGTATAATTTTTAGCTTACAGGTTTTATCAAATGTACATTAGTGTATCTTTTTCTAATTTCGATTAAGTTTCTTTCAGCTTCAATTCGTGTTTTAAAATTTCCAATCCAAACTTTGTAAATGGGAGTGAAAAAGATAATGGTGCCATCTAAGTCGCTGAATTCTTGCCTAAATTGATTCAATGTGTTTTTAGCTTTATCACTTTCACCACTGAAAATTTGAATTTTATATCGGTCATTTTCTGCAGTAGAAATATTTGTTTTTCGCTTTTCGTTTAATAATTGTTCGAATTTGGAATCTTGTTTTATTGTAATATTTCCACCTTGTGCACTTGCGCTGAGGCTTGAAATACATATTGTAATAAAGATAAAAAAGGCTTTTTGAATGGCTAAAATTCTCATAATGTGATTGTTTTTGTGCAAAAGTAATATTTAAGGAATGATGCTAAACGTCAAATGTTATTTAGAATAGATATAAATTGAAATTAAGACTATTTTAAGGTTTTGAGAACAGTTCTTAAGTCGTATTTTTGTCCAAGTTTTAAAATAAAGGAGCAGTTTTTACAATTCATTTAGAAAAAACTGTGCCAAATTTTAGTAGATAATCTTTATACTATATGAAAAAGGTGGGTAACCATAATTCGATCACAAGGAAATTATTTCTGGGCTTAGCCTCATCGGTAATTTTCTCTTTAACTTCATTTGCTCAAGAAGCTGCTCCTGCGGTGACTGATGCAGCTGCGGCCCCTGCCGCGGTAACTGGTGGAGATGCTGTAAAAGGTAAAGAATTGTTCAATGCAAATTGTGCTGCATGCCATAAATTAGATGCTAAAGCTACAGGTCCTGCTCTAAGAGGTATAGCTGGTAAATATGATATGCCGTGGCTTTACAAGTGGATTAAAAACAGTTCTGACTTGATTAAGTCTGGAGATGCTCAGGCTGTAAAGGTTTATGAAGAAAATAACAAGGCAGTGATGTCGGCTTTTCCTCAGTTATCTAATGCTGATATTGATAATATCATTGCATACACGTCAGAGCCAAAAGCAGAAGCGCCTGCTGCAGTTGCTGGTGGGACTGAAGCGGTACCTGGTGCTGCCGTAGCAGACAATGGAATGTCTAATAACATTATCTTAGGTGCTCTAGCTCTTGTTATGATTATTTTAGTTGTAATGCTGTTCTTGGTGAATCAAGTTTTAACAAAAGTTGCTAAAGTTAATGGCATCGTTATAGCTCCAAAAACACCAACAACTCCGATTTGGAAAGCATTTGCCAGAAATCAATTTCTGGTCCTAGTCACTTCGGTATTTTTGCTGTTGGCTGGTGCTTATTTTATTTATGGGTATCTAATGCAAATTGGTGTAGATCAGAATTACGCTCCAATCCAGCCAATCCATTATTCACATAGAATACATGCTGGAGACAATGAAATTAACTGTAAGTATTGCCATTCTGCGGCAAGAGTTAGTAAAAATGGTGGAATACCATCTTTAAATGTGTGCATGAATTGCCATAAAAATATTGCGGAAGTTGCCGAATCGACAGCTACACCGGAGTATAGCAAAGCTTTTTATGATGAACAAATTCAAAAATTGTATACAGCTGTTGGCTGGGATCAAACAACACAGACTTACACTGGTAAAACGCAACCCGTTAAATGGGTTCGTATCCATAATTTGCCTGACTTTGTTTACTTCAACCACTCTCAACACGTAACTGTTGCTGGAATTGAATGTCAAACATGTCACGGTCCTGTTCAGGAGTATGAAATCCAAAAACAATTTGCTCCACTCACAATGAGTTGGTGTATTAATTGTCACAGAAAAACAGAGGTTAAGATGGAAGGCAACGAATATTACACAAAAATTCATGATGAACTTTCTAAAAAATATGGCGTAGACAAGTTGACTGCGGCACAAATGGGAGGTTTGGAATGTGGTAAATGCCACTATTAATCAAATTATTAAGATTTTAATATTTATATATGTCATCAAACAAAAAATACTGGAAAAGTGTTGAAGAACTAGACAAAAATAGTTCTATTGTTGAGACGCTTAGAAATAACGAATTTGTTGAAGAAATTCCTACTGATGAATTTTTAGGAAATAATGACGCTTTGTCATCTTCGTCAACATCACGTCGTGATTTTTTAAAGTACGTTGGTTTTAGTACTGCGGCAGCGACGCTTGCAGCTTGCGAAGGTCCTGTGAACAAGTCTATACCTTACGTTCTTCAGCCGGAACAAATCATCCCTGGAGTGGCGGATTATTATGCAACTTCTGTTTTTGATGGATTTGATTTTGCTAATCTTTTAGTGAAAACTCGTGAAGGGCGTCCTATTAAAATAGACAATAACACTATTGCGGGAGCTAAGTTTAGTGCTAACGCAAGAATTCATGCTTCAATTCTTTCTTTGTATGATAGCATGCGTTTGAAAGAACCTAAAATTGAAGGTAAAAATTCAACTTGGTCTGCTGTTGATTCTAAAATTAAATCAAGCATAGCTGATGCCACTGCAAAAGGTGGTCAAGTAGTGCTTTTGACGAATACATTAGCCAGTCCGTCAACTGAAAAATTGATAGCTGAATTTATCGGTAAAAATCCAAATGCTAAACATATTGTTTATGATGCTATATCTGAATCTGCAGCATTAGATGCTTTCGAAACAGTGTATGGAGAAAGAGCTTTGGTTGATTATGATTTTTCTAAAGCTTCACTTATTGTTTCTGTTGGAGCTGATTTTCTTGGAGATTGGCAAGGTGGAAGTTATGATTCGGGTTATGCTAAAGGAAGAATTCCTAAGGCAGGCAAAATGTCTCGTCATTTCCAATTAGAAGCAAATATGACTTTGTCTGGTGCTGCTGCTGATAAGCGTTTGCCAATGTCTACTGCGAATCAAAAACAAGCATTAGTTCATATTTATAATATTGTAACGGGTTCTGCTGTTGCTGTAAGTTTAGAAGATAAATTTAAAGCAGAAGTTACAAAAGCGGCTCAACAGTTGAAAGCTGCTGGTTCAAAAGGAGTTTTAGTCTCTGGTATTCAAGATAAAAATGCTCAATTGTTAGTTTTGGCAATCAACCAAGTGCTGGCAAGTGAAGCTTTCAGTACTTCTGGAGTACGACAAATCAGAAAAGGCTCTGATGCAAAAGTTACACAGTTAGTCAATGATATGAAAGCGGGTAGTGTTCATACTTTGTTAATGAGTGGTGTTAATCCGGTGTATACTTTAGCAGATAGTGTTTCTTTTGTTGAAGGACTTAAAAAAGTAAAAACATCAGTGGCGTTTTCATTAAAAGAAGATGAAACGGCTTTAATAAGTACTATTGCTGCCGCTGTTCCTCATTATTTAGAATCATGGAATGATGTAAGTATCACAAAAGGTACTTATGGAATTACTCAGCCTACAATTCGTCCACTTTTTAATACAAAACAATTTCAAGATATATTGTTGTCATTGAATGGATCAACAGTAGCGTTTTATGATTACATTAAAGCTAATGCATCAACAATAATAGCTGGTTCCTCTTGGAATAAAGTGTTGCATGATGGTATTTACGTAGGAGCTGTTACAGGTTCTGCTGGTGGTTCTGCCGATTTTGCTGCTGCTGCAAATGCTTTGGCACAATCAAAAGCTGCTCAAGGATTAGAACTTGTTTTATACACAAAAACAGGTATGGGAGACGGACAACAAGCCAATAACCCTTGGTTGCAAGAGTTTCCTGATCCAATTACTAGAGTTTCTTGGGATAATTATGTTACTGTTTCGAATGCAGATGCAAAGAAATATGAACTATCTAATGAAATTGTAGCAAACGGTGGTTTGAACGGAAGTTATGCCACTATTACTACTGTTGATGGACTTAAATTAGAAAATGTTCCGGTAATTGTTCAGCCAGGTCAAGCTGTTGGGACTATTGGTTTAGCATTAGGTTATGGTCGTAAAGCGGCTTTGAAAGAAGAAATGATGGTAGGTTTAAACGCTTACTCTTTATATAAAGGTTTTAATAATGTACAATCTGTAACTTTGGCGAAAGCCGGAGGAGAACATGAGTTTGCTTGTGTTCAAGGTCAGAAAACATTAATGGGAAGAGGAGATATCATTAAAGAAACTTCTCTAGAAATTTTCAATACAAAAGATGCTCACGTTTGGAATGAACAACCAATGGTTTCATTGGATCACAAAGAAGTTGAGGCAACTAAAGTAGATTTATGGAGTTCTTTTGATCGTTCGGTAGGTCATCATTTTAATCTTTCAATTGATTTGAATGCTTGTACTGGTTGTGGCGCTTGCGTAATTGCATGTCATGCAGAAAATAACGTTCCTGTTGTTGGAAAATCAGAAGTAAGAAGAAGTCGTGATATGCACTGGTTGCGTATTGACAGATATTATTCTTCTGAAAGCACTTTTGAAGGCGATAACGAAAGAAAAGAAAATATCGCAGGTCTATCAAGTTCATTGTCTACATTTAATGAAATGGAAAAAGCGGGTGATAACCCACAGGTTTCTTTTCAACCGGTAATGTGTCAACATTGTAATCATGCGCCTTGTGAAACGGTTTGTCCAGTTGCTGCGACTTCACACTCTCGTCAAGGTCAAAATCACATGGCTTACAACAGATGTGTTGGAACACGTTATTGCGCTAACAACTGTCCTTATAAAGTGCGTCGTTTTAACTGGTTCTTGTACAACAAAAACAGCGAATTTGATTATCACATGAATGATGATTTAGGACGTATGGTATTAAATCCAGATGTTAATGTTCGTTCTCGTGGAGTTATGGAAAAATGTTCAATGTGTATTCAAATGACCCAAGCGACAATTTTGAAAGCTAAAAACGATGGAAGAGCTATTGTTGATGGTGAATTTCAAACGGCATGTTCAAATGCTTGTTCTAATGGGGCAATGAAATTTGGCGATATAAATGATAAAGAAGGCGTAGTATCTAAATTAGCTACTGACGAAAGGATGTATCATTTATTGGAGCATGTTGGAACAAAACCAAATGTGATTTATCACGTTAAAGTTAGAAATACCTAGTACAAAAATAATTAATTAAGAATCAATATTAAGGATTATGTCGTCTCACTACGAAGCAACTATTAGAAAACCCTTAGTTATAGGTGATAAAACTTATCACGATGTAACTGTAGATGTAGCCGCACCTGTAGAAGGTAAAGCAAACAAACATTGGTGGATTGTGTTTTCAATTGCATTAATAGCCTTCCTTTGGGGACTTGGCTGTATAATTTACACCGTATCTACAGGTATTGGAACATGGGGTTTAAATAAAACTGTTGGATGGGCTTGGGATATCACGAACTTTGTTTGGTGGGTTGGTATCGGTCACGCGGGAACTCTTATTTCTGCTGTATTATTACTTTTTCGTCAGCGTTGGAGAATGGCGATTAACCGTTCTGCAGAAGCAATGACAATTTTCTCTGTTATCCAGGCAGGTTTGTTTCCAATTATCCACATGGGACGTCCATGGTTAGCGTATTGGGTTTTGCCAATTCCGAATCAATTTGGTTCTCTTTGGGTAAACTTTAACTCGCCATTACTTTGGGACGTGTTTGCAATTTCAACGTATCTATCGGTTTCATTAGTATTCTGGTGGACTGGATTATTACCTGATTTTGCGATGTTACGTGATAGAGCTATTACACCTTTTAACAAAAGAGTGTATTCTATATTAAGTTTTGGATGGAGCGGTAGAGCAAAAGACTGGCAACGTTTTGAAGAAGTATCTTTGGTACTCGCAGGTTTAGCTACTCCACTTGTACTATCTGTGCATACTATTGTATCGATGGATTTTGCTACATCTGTAATTCCGGGGTGGCATACTACAATTTTTCCTCCATATTTTGTTGCTGGAGCTGTTTTCTCAGGATTTGCAATGGTAAATACCTTGCTGATTATCATGAGAAAAGTATCTAATCTAGAAGCGTACATCACGGTTCAACACATTGAATTGATGAATATCGTTATTATGATTACGGGTTCAATTGTTGGTGTTGCTTATATAACAGAATTGTTTGTGGCATGGTATTCAGGTGTAGAATACGAACAATATGCTTTCTTGAACAGAGCTACAGGACCATACTGGTGGGCATATTGGTCGATGATGACATGTAATGTTTTTTCTCCACAGTTTATGTGGTTTAAAAAATTAAGAACCAGTATCTTGTTTTCGTTTATTATTTCGATCGTTGTAAATATTGGAATGTGGTTTGAGAGATTTGTGATTATTGTAACTTCTTTACATAGAGATTATTTACCATCTTCGTGGACAATGTTTTCACCTACATTTGTTGATATTGGTATTTTCATTGGAACAATAGGTTTCTTTTTTGTATTGTTTTTATTATATTCACGTACGTTCCCTGTAATCGCGCAGGCAGAGGTGAAAACGATTTTGAAAGGGACTGGAGATAATTACAAAAGAGCAAGAGAAGCAAATAAAGATTTACATCATGAGTAATAAAGTAATATACGCCATTTATAATGACGATGATATTTTGATGGATGCGGTGAAAAAAACCAGAGCTGCTCATCATCATATTGAAGAGGTTTTTACTCCATTTCCGGTTCACGGTTTGGACAAAGCTATGGGAATTGCACCGACAAGATTAGCGGTTTGCGCTTTTCTGTATGGTTGTGTTGGACTGGCGGTAGGTACAGCTATGATGAATTATATCATGATTCAAGACTGGCCGCAGGATATTGGTGGTAAGCCTAGTTTTAGTTACATTGAAAATATGCCGGCGTTCGTGCCGATTATGTTTGAACTTACTGTATTTTTTGCTGCCCATCTTATGGTTATTACTTTTTATATGAGGAGTAAATTATGGCCTTTTAAAGATGCGGAGAATCCAGATGTAAGAACTACGGATGACCATTTTTTAATGGAAGTTGCTGTAAATGATAATGAAGAAGAATTGATTTCTTTTTTTAAAAGTACGGGAGCTGTGGAAGTTAAAGTAATAGATAAGCATTAATATAGATATGAAAAGCGTATATAAAATAACACTTTTATTTGGTTTTACTATTTTAGTTTCATCATGCCATAATAATGCGGCACCAAACTATCAGTATTTTCCAAATATGTATGAATCAGTAGGGTATGAAACTTATGCTGAATCGGATGCATTTAAAAATGGTAAAGAAGGACAACTTCCAGCTGAAGGAAGTTTAGATAGAGGTACTGAGCCGTTTGAATACGAAAATTCTACAGCTGGATATGAGTTGGCGAAAGCGAATCTCAAATCTCCACTGGATTCTTTAAGTAGAGACGCTGAAAAAGGCGCAGCGCTTTTTGAAATATATTGTATCAGTTGTCATGGTGCTTCTGGAAATGGTAAAGGAAAGCTTGTTGAAAGAGAGAAATTTCTGGGTGTTCCTAGTTATAAAGATAGAGTTATCACTGAAGGAAGTATTTTTCACGTAATAACTTATGGTTTAAATTCAATGGGTTCCCATGCAAACCAATTGAGTGCCCATGAACGTTGGTTAGTTACTGACTATGTTCTAAAACTAAAAAGCGAATTATAATTGTTGAACAAACTGATCGTAATAGATATGTATACATTTTCAAGTAAATTAAAAACTCTTTCTTTCATCTTAATGGCCATAGGTATATTAGGAATTGGATATGGTTTTTTAACTGCACCAAAAGATATTCAAGACGTTGAAAAACTTCTTGCAGCCGAGAGTCATGGTGGACATGGCGAAGCAAAACACGAAGGGGCTAATTCAGTCGAATCGTCGCATGAAGTTGCTGTTGGCCATGGTGAAGCAACTGAAGACATTAAAGTGGTGGAATCTACAACAGTAGTTAATCCAACTGTTGATTCGATGGCGGTTGACACAGCTAAAGCTATTGAAGAAACTCAAATTGAGTCGGTTGTAAAAAAGGACGGTCATGAAGTTAGTGAAGAGACTGAACATAAAGAACATTTGAATCATGTTCTGCACCAATTACAAAATAAACCATGGTCTGCTTTGTATGTTGCTTGTATATTCTTTATGCTTGTTTCATTAGGTGTTTTAGTTTTTTATGCAATTCAACAAGTAGCGCAGGCCGGTTGGTCTCCGGTCTTGTTCAGAGTTATGCAAGGTATAACGGCATATTTACCTGTGGGTTCAGTTATCTTTTTCGTAATTTTAATATTGTGTGGATTACATTTGAATCACATTTTTATATGGTTAGATCCTGAAGTTGTTGCGAATGATAAATTAATTGCGAACAAATCAAGTTATTTGAATTTTCCTTTTTGGATTGTCAGAGCTGCTATATTTTTGACGGGTTGGAGTTTATACCAATATTTCTCAAGAAAAAATTGTTTGGCGCAAGATGAGGCAAATGATGATCTTAACTACAAAAAGAACTTTAAGCTTTCAGCAATGTTCCTTGTGTTTTTTATAGTATCTGAATCTATAATGTCGTGGGATTGGATAATGTCAATCGATCCGCACTGGTTTAGTACATTGTTTGGTTGGTATGTTTTTTCTAGCTTTTTTGTGAGTGCTATAACTACTATTGCTTTAGTTACATTGTACTTGAAATCAAGAGGATTTTTAGAGTATGTCAATACAAGTCATATTCATGATTTAGCGAAATTCATGTTTGGTTTTAGTGTTTTTTGGACCTATTTATGGTTTTCACAGTACATGTTGATATGGTACGCTAATATTCCTGAAGAAGTGACGTATTTTATAACCAGAATTGAATTGTACAATCTTCCATTTTTTGGTGCTGTTGCAATGAATTTTTTATTCCCTTTATTGATATTAATCAATACAGATTTTAAAAGAATTACTTGGGTATTGGTTATGGCTGGAGTTGTTATATTAGCTGGCCATTATATTGATTTCTTTAATATGATTATGCCGGGAACCGTAGGAGACAGATGGTTCATAGGTATATCAGAAATAGCATCCGTTCTTTTCTTCTTAGGATTATTTATATATGTTGTTTTCACGGCATTAACTAAATCACCTTTGTTGGCAAAAAGAAATCCTTTTATTGAGGAAAGTAAACATTTTCATTATTAATATTTAATAAAAAAAACAGATGACAAGTTTGTTGGTAATTATAGTTTTAGTTTTATTAGCTGTTGCTTTATGGCAATTGACTAAAATATTCGATCTGACGCAAGTTGGTTCCAATTCAGATAGTTCGGAAGTAGCTACAGATAACGACAATAACGTTCAAGGTTATTTGATGTTCGGGTTTTTAGCTTTCATTTATATTTTTTCAATTTATGGATTGTTTAAATGGGGTCCTTTAGTTCTTCACACACCTGCTTCGGCGCATGGTGGTGAAGTAGATAACTTGATGAATATAACATGGGTTCTCATCTTTATAGTACAGGCTGTTACTCAAGTTTTATTGCATTACTTTGCTTTCAAATACAGGGGTAAAAAGGATCAAAAAGCGCTTTATTTTGCTGATAATAATAAGTTAGAAGCGATCTGGAGTGTTATTCCGGCGGTTGTTTTAGCAGGTTTGATTCTTTATGGACTTTTCGCTTGGACAAATATTATGTTTGTTGATGAAGATGAAGATACTATTGTTATAGAATTGTATGCACAACAGTTTAACTGGAAAGCAAGATATTCAGGCAATGATAATGTATTAGGTAAGGCTAATGTTAGATTTATTGAAGGAGCAAACGCTGTCGGAGTTGATTTAGCTGATCCATATTCACAAGATGATATTGTGGTAACTGAATTGCATATCCCTAAGGGTAAAAAAATTCTGTTCAAAATGCGTTCTCAAGATGTTTTGCATTCAGCGTACATGCCTCACTTTAGAGCTCAGATGAATTGTGTTCCAGGTATGGTTACTCAATTTGCTTTTGAACCTATTTATACAACAACAGAATACAGAGAATTACCTTTTATGGTAGAAAAAGTAGCTAACATTAATGCTTTGAGAACGAAGAAAAGTATTGATTTAGTTGCGAAGGGTGAAACTGCTTTAGATCCTTATACTTTTGACTACTTATTGCTTTGTAATAAAATTTGTGGGGCATCACATTATAACATGCAAATGAAAATTATTGTAGATACACCTGAAGACTATAAAGCATGGTTGAAAGATAAAGCTACTATCGTAAGCGAAGTAAAAGCTGCTTTGGCTGAACCTGCTACAACAGATGCAGGAACTGTTACCGATTCTACAAAAGGAAAAGATACTGCAGCGGCTGTCGTAACGGCTATGAAATAATTAACAAGAAAATTTAAAGTAAACATATATGTCAGCAGAAGGTCACGATCACACGATAGATCACGAACACGAACATCACCATAAAGACACTTTTATTACTAAATATATCTTTAGTATCGATCATAAAATGATTGCCAAGCAATACTTAATTACGGGTATTTTCATGGGGATTATTGGAGTTGGAATGTCTATGCTATTTAGAATGCAATTGGCATGGCCAGAAGAATCATTTAAAATTTTTAATATTCTTCTTGGGGATAAATGGGCTCCAAACGGAGTGATGACAAATGATATTTACCTCTCATTGGTTACGATACATGGAACAATAATGGTGTTTTTTGTTCTTACAGCGGCTCTAAGTGGAACATTTAGTAACTTATTAATTCCACTGCAAATTGGAGCAAGAGATATGGCATCAGGATTCATGAATATGATTTCCTATTGGTTATTCTTTTTATCAAGTGTTATAATGATAAGTTCATTATTCATTGAGTCAGGACCAGCGAATTCCGGATGGACAATTTATCCTCCTTTAAGTGCATTACCACAAGCAATATCTGGTTCAGGTCTAGGTATGACTTTATGGTTGATTTCTATGGCAATATTTATTGCTTCATCCCTGATGGGATCGTTGAATTATGTTGTGACGGTTATTAATCTTAGAACAAAAGGAATGTCGATGACAAGGTTGCCACTTACGATTTGGGCTTTCTTTGTTACTGCTATTATAGGTATAGTTTCTTTTCCGGTTCTTTTATCGGCAGCTTTGTTGTTGATTTTTGATAGAAGTTTTGGAACTTCATTCTTCTTATCGGATATTTATATTGCTGGAGAAGTTTTACATTATCAAGGTGGTTCGCCAGTATTGTTCGAACACTTATTTTGGTTTTTAGGGCATCCGGAAGTATACATTGTTTTACTACCAGCTTTAGGTATTACTTCTGAAGTGATTGCGACAAATTCGCGCAAACCAATTTTTGGTTACAGAGCGATGATTATGTCAATAATCGCAATTGCATTTCTATCGACTATTGTTTGGGGACACCATATGTTTGTCTCTGGAATGAATCCATTTTTAGGTTCAGTATTTACCTTTACAACTTTATTAATTGCTATTCCATCGGCAGTAAAAGCGTTTAATTACATAACCACATTGTGGAAAGGAAATTTACAATTGAATCCTGCTATGCTGTTTTCTATTGGATTAGTTTCTACATTTATTACAGGTGGTTTAACAGGAATTATTCTTGGGGATAGTACCTTGGACATCAATGTGCATGATACTTACTTTGTAGTAGCGCACTTTCACTTAGTAATGGGTATTTCTGCTCTTTATGGTATGTTTGCTGGAATTTATCATTGGTTCCCAAGAATGTTTGGAAGAATGTTAAACAAAAATCTTGGTTATGTACACTTTTGGGTCACTGCAATCTGTGCTTACGGAGTTTTCTTTCCAATGCACTTTATCGGACTAGCTGGTTTACCAAGACGTTATTACACAAACACGAACTTTCCGTTATTTGATGATTTGCAAAACGTGAATGTTTTGATAACAACATTTGCATTAATTGGTGGAGCTTTTCAATTGGTTTTCTTATACAATTTTTTCGTTAGTATTTTTTACGGTAAAAAATCTGTAATGAATCCATGGAAATCGAATACACTTGAGTGGACTGCTCCAGTAGAACACATTCACGGTAACTGGCCAGGTGAAATTCCTCATGTGTACCGTTGGCCTTATGACTATAGTAATCCAGCACACGATGTAGATTTTGTACCTCAAAATATTCCAATGAAAGAAGGTGAAGAAGTTTTACACCACTAAAACATTATGATAAGCCTCTGCGAAAGTAGAGGCTTTTTTATGCTTTTTATTTTGTTTAGCAAAGCGTTATCCTTTCACACATTTACTTTTTAATTTTTAGAGCATTTAAAATTTAAAATTTAAAATTCAAATTTGCTTTGTTATCTTTGTTACATGAATGAAAATTTAGATCCAACATCAAACGGTTATAATTCGGAAGAAATCGATCTTGAAAAAAAATTAAGACCACTTTCTTTTGATGATTTTGCAGGACAAGATCAAATATTAGAAAATTTGAAAGTTTTTGTTCAAGCGGCAAATCAACGAAATGAAGCACTTGATCATACGCTTTTTCATGGTCCTCCCGGTTTAGGAAAAACTACGTTAGCTAATATCCTTGCTAATGAATTACAAGTGGGTATCAAAATTACTTCTGGTCCAGTTTTAGACAAACCCGGAGATTTGGCAGGTTTGTTGACTAATCTTGAGGAAAGAGATGTTTTATTTATTGATGAAATTCATCGTTTGAGTCCGATTGTAGAAGAATATTTGTATTCCGCAATGGAGGATTTCAAAATTGATATTATGATTGAATCAGGACCAAATGCTAGAACGGTGCAAATTAATTTAAATCCATTTACATTAATTGGAGCCACTACACGTTCCGGTTTATTGACTGCTCCCATGAGAGCTCGTTTTGGAATTTCCTCCCGTTTACAATATTATACCACAGAGTTATTAACCACGATCGTGCAAAGAAGTGCTACCATATTTAAAATGCCAATATCTATGGAAGCAGCTATAGAAATTGCAGGTAGAAGCAGAGGGACACCACGTATCGCTAATGCATTGCTGCGTCGTGTACGGGATTTTGCCCAGATCAAAGGAAATGGAACAATTGATATAGAAATTGCCCGATACGCCTTAAAAGCGCTTAATGTAGATGCTCATGGTCTAGATGAAATGGACAATAAAATTCTAACTACAATTATCGATAAATTTAAGGGCGGACCGGTTGGCTTAACTACTTTAGCGACAGCGGTGTCAGAAAGTAGCGAAACAATCGAAGAAGTTTACGAACCGTTTTTGATTCAGGAAGGATTTATTATGAGAACTCCTCGAGGTCGTGAAGTTACTGACAAGGCCTATAAACATTTGGGAAAATTAAAATCAAACGTTCAAGGCGGTTTATTCTAATTTTTAAGAGCTATTTCCTGCTATTCGCTATATCCGCGCAGAAAAAGCGCGGGATGCCGCTGCTATCAGGGCTAGGGAGTTCCGTTTATCAACTTCTATTTTTTTTATTATCAACCACAAGACTACATACACGCAATTTATTAAATCTGAAGCGCAACGCCTCGGTTTTCTATCTTGTGGAATTTCCAAAGCTGGTTTCTTGGAACATGAAGCGCCACGTTTAGAAAACTGGTTGAATAATAATAGAAACGGTCAAATGTCTTTTATGGAAAACCACTTTGACAAGCGTCTAAATCCAACTTTATTGGTCGATGATGCCAAAAGTATAGTTTCACTGTTGCTTAATTATTACCCTGAAGAAGTACAATCCCGGAGCGTGGGAACTGATTCTTATAAAATTTCAAAGTATGCATATGGACAGGATTACCATTTTGTAATTAAGGAAAAGTTAAAAGAGTTTTTAATTTCCATTCAATCAACAATTGGAGAAGTCTCTGGACGTGTTTTTGTCGATTCCGCACCAGTACTCGATAAGGCTTGGGCTGCCAAAAGTGGCTTAGGCTGGATAGGCAAAAACAGTAATTTACTGACTCAGAAAGTTGGTTCTTTTTACTTTATTGCGGAACTCATTATCGATCTAGATTTAGATTATGATAACCCCACAACGGATCATTGTGGAACTTGTACCGCTTGCATTGACGCTTGTCCAACAGAAGCAATAGTTTCACCTTATGTGGTCGACGGCAGTAAATGCATTTCCTATTTTACGATTGAATTAAAAGAAAATATTCCACAGGAAATGAAAGGTAGGTTTGATGATTGGGCTTTTGGTTGTGATGTTTGTCAGGATGTTTGTCCTTGGAACAAGTTTTCAAAACCACATAATGAACCTCTTTTTAACCCAAATCCAGAATTACTTTCGATGTCCAAGAAAGACTGGATCGAATTAACCGAAGAAACATTTAAAGTAATTTTTAAAAATTCGCCATTAAAGAGGGCAAAGTTTCAAGGTATGAAAAGAAATATAGATTTTTTAAAATAACTGTATCTTAAATTTTAATTTTAGTTGAAGATTTTCTAACGATAACCTTAGTTTCCAGTTCTATAGTTCTTGGAGTAAAAGGAATTCCTTCTTTATGGCAATTCATTTCTTCTAATAATAAATTAAAAGATTCAATTCCCATTTGATGACTGGGCTGATCTACAGTGCTTAATTTGGGCGTTAGCACTTGTGACATAAACCAATTACTAAATCCAATTACTGCTACTTGTTCCGGTACATTAATTTTATTTTCATTGAAATAAGCCAGCGCGCCCACCGCAACTAAGTCCGTAATGGCAAAAACACCATCTACGTCAGGATGTTCAGTAATAATTTGTTTCGCAAAATTTCTTCCTTCTTCAAAAGTTACGTGTTCACAAGTATAAACTAATTTAGTATCAAAAGTAATGTTGTTACTTTCTAACGCTTTTTTATAGCCAATGTAACGGTCTATCGCGTTTTGAGGATTCAATGGTCCACGAATATGAGCGATTTTTTTGCAGCCATTATCAATTAAGTGCTGGACAGCATTAAAGGCTGCTTTCTGGTCATCAATTACCACTTTTGAGCATTTAGAAAGTTTGGCAATCTTGTCGAACATCACAAAAGGAATGTTTCTACTAATAATTTCCTTGATATGATCATCATTGTTAGATTCGTTAGAAAGTGACATAATTATGCCATCGACTCTCTTGTTGATGAGTAATTCTACTTGTTTTTTTTCCAAAGCTAGAGTTTCATTGGATTGTAAAATAATGACAAGATATCCGTTTTTTTGTGCTTCGTTAATAATGGCATTTACGACATTCGAAAAAAAGTGATGCACCACTTCAGGAATTATTAAACCGATAGTTTTTGACTCTTTTGTTCTCAAATTTACGGCAAAACTATTAGGGGTGTAATTTAGTTTCTGAGCAAGTTCGATTACCGAATTTTTAGTTTTTTTACTAACATCGGGATAATTTTTTAGCGCTTTTGAAACAGTAGTTATCGAAATTCCTAGTTTTGTTGCAATTTCTTTAAGAGTAATATCTTTCATGAATCGAATTTCTACGTATTTAATTTTGGAAAATAATTTGAGAAATGACTTTTTAAGTTTTCTGATGTTTACTAGAAACGACTTTTACTTTAAATATTCGTTACCAAGATATTAATTTTTATCTTAATTGTACTTTTTTTGTCAAAATAAACAAATTAATATTGATTCGTTATATAAAATAAAGAAGAGCAAGATTATTACCAGCGGATTCGATTTTGTTATGTTGATTCTCTTTCAATGATGTTGGTTTCTAATTTAATTAACTGAAAAATCACTGGCAAATTTTTTCTTTTGATTAATTTTTTCAAATAGAATCGATGTTGTTCTTCTTCCAATTTCAAAACCCGGTTAGTCAATTGAGGAGAGTTTTTGGGATATAACGCTTTACATAAAGCAATTGCTGAAACCTAAAACACCGATGCATTGTGGAATTGTAATCTCTGTTTCATTAAAGGATCTGATGATTCCTGAGGGACCTAAATTTGTAACGGCAAAAATAGCGTCGATTTTAGGGCGCTCGTCGATTGCTTGTAAGAAAAATAATGCAGGTAATAAGAATTCGTTTGGGCGTCATATTTCCAAGCGTTACTATTTACATCAAAAAAGCTCCATCTGTAAGGCGGTTTTCCCTTTTCGGCTGGCCACCAATGGTAATAATCGCGGTACTTGTTGTCTCTGGAACTTCTGAATTGTTGAAACCATTCATGCTCATCACTACTGTGATTTACCACTAAGTCCATGATGAGTTTAAGGTTTCTTTTGTGCATTTCTTTTAATAAAAGATCAAAATCTTCCATTGTTCCAAAATCTTTCATGATCTCACGATAATTACTAATATCATAACCGTTGTCATCATTTGGAGACGTGTAAATAGGATTGTTCCAAACCGCATCAATTCCTAAGCTTTTCACATAATCCAGTTTAGAAACAATTCCTTTTATATCTCCAACGCCATCACCATTGCTATCTTTGAAACTTCTAGGATATATTTGATATACAGTGGCTTCTTTCCACCATTTTTTTTCTAGTGCAGAAGCTGTTTTCTGCGCCATTAAAGAAGTACAGGATGAAAAACTCAAAAGTTGTAATAGTGCCACTGCAGTAATTGTCGTAAATTTCAGCTTCATTGATTTAAAATGTAGGAGTGTTTGTTTTTTTTATCGGATTCATAAAAGCATTGATTTCTTGATTGGAGATTTTTGGATTTGCCCCTTCGTTTTTTGCTACAATCGCCCCTAACGCGCAAGCAAAATCAATTGCCTGTTGGGGAGTAGCATTATTTAATAGTTTAGAAAGTAGTCCTGCCAAAAAGGAATCTCCGGAACCTACCGTATCTACAACATTAATTTTGTAGCCACTATTGTAGTACATTTTTTCATTGTAATACAAAACCGCACCATGACTTCCTTTGGTTACACAAATGTGTTTTGTGTTAGTTAGCTCTGCAATAAAAAGTATGTTTTGTTCCAGTGAATGATAGGGGGAATTCATAGCAGCACTGATTTCATACAACTCATCATCATTGAATTTTATAAAATCAGACTGCATCATTAAATCAATCAGTATTGGTTGCGTGTAAAAAGGTGCACGTAAATTAACATCGAAAACAGCGTATTTTGCAAAATTTATCATTTCTAAAAGTGAGGCATGTGAAACGAAATCTCTACACACAAGGGTGCCAAAAACAAGCGCATCCGCTTTTTTGAGCTTGATTTTGTCTTCTGGAATACAAATAATTTTATCCCAGGCAACCGGATAATTAATGGTGTATGAAGCAGAACCTTTTTCGTTCAATTCAACAATAACTTGTCCGGTAGATAAGTTTTCGTCTATTTGAATCGAATCGGTATCAACTCCGTTTTTTTCAATAAAAGCTAGTATTTCTTTTCCGATCTCATCCTTTCCAATGCGGCTGATTATTTGAGCATTTACGCCAAGTGATGCGAGTCTTAATGCTACATTTAGTGGTGCACCGCCAATTTTTCTGTGTGTTGGGAAAACATCAAACAAAACTTCTCCGAAACAAATTATTTTTTTGGTCATGATTATTCTTTTTTTGATAAACTTTCAGATAGTTCTTCCAATGTTCTTCCTTTGGTTTCCGGCATTTTTGTAAATACCCAAATCAGTTGGAACACCATCATAATACAGAAGATGGCAAAAACGATTGTAGTTCCAATTTCTTTAAACAAAAACGGAATAAATGATGGAATTAAAGCTGCTAAAATCCAGTGAACCGACGTGCCAAAAGAAGTTCCGGCGGCTCTTAATTTATTAGGGAATAATTCAGAAATAAAGACCCAAATTACTGCTCCCTGACCTACGGCATGAGAAGCGATAAATAGGAAGAAAAATAATGGAACAGCCATTCCTTTCCATTCAAAATGAAAAGCGGTTGTTACTAATCCCAGAGAAATGATGTATCCTATAGAACCCAAATACATAAGAGTTTTTCTTCCGTATTTGTCAATTAGCGATATTCCAATCATGGTAAATATTAAATTAATCACTCCAATTCCAATACTGCTCAAAAAAGAAGCTGATTTCTCTAACCCGGCCAATTCAAAAATTCGGGGAGCATAATACAAGAAGGCATTAATACCGGACAATTGATTGAAAAATGCAATAAAAAACGCCAAGAGTAATGGTTTTCTGTATTTTGCCATGAAAATAGATTCGTTTTTTACTTCGTGAGATGTTTCTTTTTCAATAGCTGTAATTTCCGCTTCAACTGCTGCTTCACTATTGATTTGTTTCAAAATAGCGACTGCTTTTTCTCGGTCTTTTTTATATTCTAAAATCCAACGGGGACTTTCCGGAATTCCAAATACTAAAATAGTGTAAAGGAAAGAAGGGAACGCTTGTATTCCTAACATCCATCGCCATGCATTTTCGCCGATATCCTGTAAGTAATAGTTAGATGTAAAGGCAATCAAAATACCAAAAACAATATTAAATTGATATAAAGCCACCAGTTTTCCTCGGTCTTTAGCAGGAGCAATTTCAGAAACATAGGTTGGAGCAGCAATGGTTGAAGCGCCAATTCCTATTCCGCCAATAAATCTAAAAAGGGAAAAGAAAATGGGGTCATTGGCGAATGATGTACCTACTGAGGAAACAAAAAACAATAAGCCAATGATTATCAACGTCTTTTTTCGACCTAAAATATTCGTAGGGAAAGCACCAAAAACAGCTCCAATAACCGTTCCCCATAATGCCGATGACATCACTACTAATCCATGAAATAATTCTGAAGAACCCCACAATTGTTGCAGTTGTTTATCCGCTCCCGAAATTACTACGGTATCAAATCCAAATAAAAAACCTGCAAACGCAACAATAATGGACCAGTAGAGTATTTTTCTGTTATTCATTTTTTATAATTTATAGTTTTGGTTGAATCAATGATTTAGATTGTTACCAGATTCCTTTAATTCTATGAACAGTAAGGTTTTTTATTTCTTGTTTTTCATCTGATTGAATGCTCAGTTTTGTGTACGGCTTGTTCGGGAAAATTTGTTCCGTAAAACTATAAACGCCGCCGTTCAGAAAAATTTCTACAGAAGACCAATCCAAAATAATTTGGAAGTCCACATTTTTCGAAATGATCCATGGCGTTGCAGTTGTATGGATTTCTTTTCCAAAGTTTTCTTCGAAATTTACTATTCCGGAATGGCGTCGGTCTATTGAAAAAGTTTTCTGTGCAGCATCGTAATTCAAAACCAATGAATCGTTGACTTCATTAGAAAAAACCAGTTTTAAATTTTTTGAAGCTGCTTTAAATTTTATTTCAGATTGGTTGAAATTATCATAAGTAAATTTGATTTTTTGCATTGGTTTAATAATCAACAAATCCTCTGAGAATTCTAAAACCAGTTGTTTTTTGAATGGTTCAATAGGACTATTTTTTAGGACATAATTATTGTTTATTTTTACAAGAGAAAGCTCTCGAGGCAATGTCATGGCGCTTCTCCAATTTTTTGTGGGTGTATTTCTTGCATAAAGCCAATTGCTCATCCAGCCTATAAATATTCTCTTGTTGTCTGGAGTATTGTTATAAGTAATTCCTGCATAATTATCAGTGCCATTGTCAATCCATTTTATCTCTTTTTGGGTAGTTCTAAAACTTTTCCCATCAAAATCACCCACGAAATATTGTGTTCCGGAACCGCCATGTGGTGCGCCAGGATTTATGCTAATGAGTAAAACCCATTTTTCTTCTTTTGAGCCAGCTACTTTCAATTTAAAAATATCGGGACATTCCCAAACACCGCCATGAGCACCGGTTATTTTGCCAAATTCACTTTCGAATTTCCACTTGATTAAATTTTCAGAGGTATAAAATTGAGCATGATCTCCGGCTACTAAAACCATATTCCAAAGATTAGTCTCTTTATTCCAAAAAACTTTAGGGTCTCTGAAGTCTTTTAAACCGGAATTTTTAACAATGGGATTTTTTTCGTACTTCAACCAAGTTTCACCTTCATCTAAACTATAAGCCAACCCTTGCGTTTGATAATCCGTTCTGGCCGCTTTTTCGCCTGCCATATTGTGATAGGTGAAAATTGCTATCATCGGTGGATTATCGGTTGTTCCCAAGCCGGAGGTGTTGTTTAGATCTACAACCGCGCTTCCTGAAAATATCATTCCTAATGTATCAGGAAATAAAGCAATTTTTTTATGTGTCCAATGAATTAAATCGGTGCTGGTAGCGTGTCCCCAGTGCATTGGTCCCCAGACAATATCGTCCGGATAATATTGGTAAAACAAATGATAAATCCCTTTGTAGAAAACCATACCGTTAGGGTCATTCATCCATTTTTTTTCTGGAGAAAAATGAAATTGAGGTCTAAACGGCTCTTTGTATTCCTGTGAGGAATCAATTTTTATTTTTTCAGATACGATAATGGCAATGGTTGTACGGCCTTCTTCTTTTTTACAAGAAAGCAGTAATAATATACTTCCAAATAAAAAAAAAATTAACAGTGTGTTGGTTGCAAATTTCATCAAAAAAAAATTTATTATTATTTTATCTTTATAAAAATAGAATTCTATTTTATAATAATTTAAAATCGTTTCACTAAAAACGTTTTTGGTAAGTCGAAAACGTTTTCGAATTGTATTCCATGTACTATATGGAACTATTCATTTTTTAAAGAAATAAATTATATAAGTTTGAAAATATTATTAAAAAAATACAACTATGATTTCAACATTCAAGAGTCTAGTCTTCCTGCTTTTAGTTAGTCCAACTGTTTTTGGTCAAACTAAATCAGACGAATGGCATTTACAGGCAAATTCTAGGGAAAATTATTATGGTGTAGCCATGGCAAATGGTCAAATAGGAATTGTTACAGATGATACTCCTCTGAAAACAAAAGAAATTATTCTGAACGGAGTTTACGATGGCAGCCCCGAAAATGGCATTAGCAGGATTGTTCGAGGAATTGAGTTTTTGAATCTGCATTTGAACATAAACAATCAAGAAATTAAATCAGACAATATTGATAATTGGAGCCAAGTGGTTTCTATGAAAGAGGGGACAAGTACCACTTCATTTTCATTTAAAGATTTGGCAACTATTAATTATACAATTTTGGCTAATAGAGCTATTCCTTTTTCAGCAATGGCAATCGTTGAAATTACCCCAAATGAGGATATAGAAATTACGGCTAATAATTACATGGTAGTTCCTGAAGAATTGAAAGAGGCGAAAAGTCAATTTCGGGTTTTAAAAGACAATCAGTATTTAATGCCGGTTTTTGGAACAGTTGCTAAAACGCGAACTGGAAAATATACCGTTGCGGCTTCAACAACTTTTCTTTTTGACGGTCAGGGAGAAACTTTAAAGCAAACTAAAAATGAAGTTGGGTTTACTAAAAAATTGCAAAAAGGTAAAAAATACCGATTTGCAGTTGCAGGAGGAATCTGCACTTCGAAAGATGTTACGGATCCTTTGAACGAATCCGAAAGACAGCCAATATACGCTTTGCAGGAAGGAATTGATAAATTATTAAATCGTCACAAACAGGCTTGGGCCGAATTATGGAACACAGGTGATATTCAAATCGAAGGCGATTTAGATGCGCAACAACGAGTACGTTTTGCCTTGTTCAATTTGTATTCGTATATCCGTCCGGAAACCAGACAGAGTATTGCGCCAATGGGTTTGTCTTCACAGGGATATAACGGACATATTTTTTGGGACACGGAACTTTGGATGTACCCCACACTTTTAGCGTTGCAGCCAGATATGGCAAAATCGTGTTTGGATTACCGTTCAGACCGTTTGCAAAAAGCAAAGCAAAAAGCTTTTATTTATGGTTATAAAGGTGCGATGTATCCTTGGGAATCAGATGACACTGGAGAAGAAGCAACGCCAACTTGGGCATTGACCGGGATTTTTGAACAACATATTACAGCCGATGTTTCGATTGCTTTTTGGAATTATTACAGCTATACACAAGATAAAGTCTGGTTGAAAAAAGAATGGGCGGTTCTAAAAGAAACGGCTGATTTTTGGGTAAGTCGTGTAGTTAAAAATCAAGACGGGAGTTTCTCTATTTTGAATGTTGTTGGTGCCGATGAATACGCACAACACGTAGATGATAATGCCTTTACAAACGCATCAGCAATTGAGTCTTTGAAAAATACGATTAAAGCAGCCGTAATTTTGAACGAACCAATTAGTCCGTTATGGAAAGAAGTTTCGGAGAAATTACTCATTCACAGGGAAAATGGGATTACTCAAAATTATAAAGGCTATCAGGGCCAAATGATAAAACAAGCCGATGTGAATTTGCTAGCATATCCTTTACACATAATTACAGACAAGGCTCAAATTGAAAAAGATTTGGAATACTACGCTGAGAAAATTGACAAAAAAGATGGTCCGGCGATGGCTTCTGGTGTTTTATCAGTTTTGTATGCGCGATTAGGAGATCGAGAAAAAGCGTATCGTTATTTTGTAAAATCCTATTTGCCAAATAGTCGACCGCCGTTTGGTGTGTTTTCGGAATCAGCCAACAGTAACAACCCATATTTTGCAACAGGAGCGGGAGCGATGCTTCAGGCGGTTATTTATGGTTTTGGCGGAGTGGAACAAACAGATATGGGATTAAAATATAACAAAGGATTGCTGCCAAAACAATGGAAATCGTTAAAGATTATAGGAATTGGAGTTGACGATAAAACGATTGTTATAAAGTAATAAAATAAAGAAATCTTGCCACGAACGCATAATCATTCTATTTTGAGGATTGTTACTGTATTCGTGGCTTTTTTGTTTTTATCTTCCAATGGATTTTGACAGCACGCAAATTTTCAATAAAAAGCATTTCAAACAATGTGTAAGAAACCAGACAATTACGTTTTTTTACTATTTTGCTACTTATTATTTAAATTAAAAAAATAAAACGGAACAATAAAATTATTTTTTTAAGTTATTTCTTCCAAATTTATTTTTGAAATTGTTAAATTTTTTAACAATACGTTTTATAATTGTGATATTTTTAGCAACTTAAACTTAGATAAAAAAACGGATACGGTATGTAAGGAGTGATATTTTGAAGCTTATAATGCAAATCGAACTAAATTGTCAATTTATCGTAAAAAACTTCATTACGATGAATAATTCGCAATCTTATTTTCTAGCAGGATCGTTTATTGACTGATCCGTAATTAATTTCTAACTCACAAGCTATTTATTTGTTATAATAAGTTTTTTAATCTCTTTTTTTTGTGTTTTATATAATTTTAGTATTAAATTTTTAAGGTATTAATTTTAAAATCGAAAACGTTTTCGTTGCAACGAAAACGTTATAGTTTGTTAATATCTTAATATTATCACAAAATTATAATTATGTTTGATGTTAATATTTAAACAAACCATTTAAACAAATTATTAACCAACTTATTTATTACGTATGAAAAATAGTCTAATTAAAGGCTTGATGGTGTTTCTAACGGTACTTTGTACAAGTTTGACGTATTCGCAAGATGTGTCTGGTACAGTATCTGATGCTAGTGGTCCGCTTCCAGGGGCTTCTATCATAGTTAAAGGAACAACAAATGGAGCGCAAACTGATTTCGATGGAAAATTTACTATCAAAAACGTTGGCTCAAACGCAGTTTTAGTTTTTAGTTACATTGGTCTTAAAACTCAAGAGCTAAATGTGGCGGGGAAAAGTACAATTAATGTAGAATTAAAAGAAGATTCGGCTCAACTGAATGAAGTAATTGTCATTGGTTATGGGACGGTTAGAAAGAAAGACGCAACTGGAGCGGTAGACATTATTACTTCAGAAGATTTTGATAATGTTGCTGCGACATCGCCTGCTGAATTATTGAGAGGTAAAGTGTCAGGAGTTCAGGTTACACAGTCAAGTGGAGAGCCAGGTGCAGGTGTTTCTATCAGAATTAGAGGGAATTCTTCTATACGATCAGGGAATGGACCATTAATCGTTATTGATGGAGTTCCTCTTGACGGAGGAAATGTTTCTTCCGGAGGTTCTGAGATTGCTGATTTAGGGGCTTCTTCGGCTAAAAACCCATTAAATTTTGTGAATCAAAATGATATCGAGAGTATGAGTATCTTAAAAGATGCCTCTTCTACCGCTATTTATGGTTCTCGTGGTGCGAATGGAGTTATTGTAATTACGACTAAAAAGGGGAAGTCAAAAATTCCTCAGCTAACTTATAATACTTCTGTTAGTTTTAGTAAAATATCAGGTGATTTTAAGTTGCTTAACGGGGATGAATTTGTTGCTGCTGGTGGAATTGACAAGGGATCAAGGTCTTACAATTGGGAAGATGCTATTTTGCGTGGAGGTTTCTCAAATAATCATGATATCGCATTCAGTAGTTCAACTGATAACTCAAATACAAGACTTTCATTTGGAGCTAATGTAACAGATGGAATTGTAAAAAATACGGGTATTGATAAATATACGGCGTCTTTTGCGAACACGAATGAGTTTTTCAATAAAGCCTTAAAAGTAGAATCAAGGTTGCTGTATGCTGCGATAAAGGATGAAACAACTTTATTAAGTAATAATGCGGGCTATATAGGAAATTTAATTGGTAGTGCCCTTTACTGGAATCCGACTTTGCCAATTTATCAGGACAATGGTGATTACACATTTGTTGGGAATGATTATTTAAATCCGGTGCAGTTATTAAATGCCTATAAAGATTACACAAATACGAACAAGATATTAGGAAATATTAATGCTACGTTAAAGATTACGAATCATTTAAAGTATCAAATTTTATTCGGTATTGAAACATCAACATCGATAAGAAAAAGACAAATAGCTCCTACCATCCAAATTAATAGTCAAGATCTTGTAAAAAGTGATGCTGCTAATGGTGGTATTACCAAAAGAGGTTTTGCTGAAATTGCGGATTTAACTAAGTTTAATAAAACATTAGAACATACACTTACATACACAAACGATTTTAGTGATAATTTATCTTTAAATGGATTAGTAGGCTATTCCTATTATTCCTATGATGTAGATGGTAGTAGTGCAAGAGGTCATGGATATGTTAAAGAACAAACAAATTTAATAGACAATATTCAAGGCGGTATTCAAGCAGAATTTCGAGCTTCGTCTTTTAGAAATAAAACAGAATTACAATCCTATTTTGCAAGAGCTGAATTTGTTGTTTATAAAGATTTGATTCTTACAGGAACAGTACGTGCTGATGGATCCACTAAATTGGGTGCGGATAATAAATGGGGTTATTTCCCTTCTGTAGGTGCAGCTTACAAATTGATAAGCAGCAAAGACGGGGCGGTTAATGACTTTAAAATTAGAGGAAATTATGGGGTAACAGGAAATCAGGAATTTGCTGTAAATTCAGCGGTTTCTAAAGCTAATTATGGAAATGGTGGTTCGCCAAATACTATATCGGGAGCTAATAATTTATTGCGTTGGGAAACTACTAGATCCTATGGTGTGGGTAGTGACTTTACCTTCTTAAAAAATCGCTTAACAGGTTCATTGGATTATTTCAATAGAGATACAAAGGATTTAATTGCTCCTGTACCGCAAGCCACAGCTCAACCAGGGCCAGGATCAAACAGAAGTGTTAACTTACCGGGGAATCTTATTAACAAAGGTTTTGAGGTCGCTTTAAATTATAAAGTTATCGATACTGAGGACATGTCCTGGGACATTTCAGGGAATGTTGCTTTTTTAGACAACGTAATTAAAAATTTTGGTTCAGTATCGTTATTAGCAGGTGGAGTAAATGGTCAAGGTTTGTCCGGTGCTAATGCTGAAATTATCAAAGATGGTTACCCATTATATACTTATTTTTTATATGATTTCCGTGGGTATGACGCATCAGGTAATTCTATTTATGCTGCTGCTGATGGATCTGATACAGGTTTAGGTAATGCAGATAAAAAATTATTAGACAAACAACCGTTGCCAAAAATAAATTTAGGATTTTCCACTAATTTTTCTTACAAGAAATTTGATGTAGGAGCTTCGTTTTATGGTGCTTTTGGTCATTATTTGTACAATAACACGGCTAATGCTTATTTCTTTAAAGGAGCATTAATCGGAGGAAGAAACGTAACTCCAGAGGCAGCGGCTACTCCTCAGATTCAGTCTGATCCAAACTCACCGTCGACAAAATATTTAGAAAGTGGTGATTTCTTAAGAATGGGGAATTTAACTGTAGGATATACTCTTGAAGGGAATGTTTTAGAAAAATTAAAAATTAAATCAGCCCGTTTCTTTGTAAGTGGACAAAACTTATTCGTTATTACCGGATATTCTGGATTTGATCCAGAGGTGGATACCGATAAAGCTTTAAATGGAGTACCTTCTGCCGGTATGGATTATTTATCCTATCCTAGAGAAAAAAGTATCGCTGTTGGACTTAATGTAACATTTTAATTAACAAAAAATGAAAAGAATAAATATTATAAAAAGCATCTTTTTTATAGGTACAATTGCATGTAGTGTGAGTTGTACAAATTTAGAAGAAGAAGTGTTAGATGGCTATATCACTGCTGATGGCGCTGGTGGAAATGTAAATACGGGAAACTTTCTGCAATCAGCTTATGAAGGATTAAGAGGTTTTCAGGATCAAGACAAAATGTTTACAATGAACGAAATGTCTGGTGATGGATTGGTAGGCCCTACCAGAGGAGGCGACTGGGATGATAATGCTAAGTGGAGACAATTTCACGTTCATACTTGGGGATCAGACAATGTTGAAATTAGAAATGCATGGAACTCCTTGCTGACAAATGTTTATAATTGTAATTTAGTTATTAATAATACGGCAACTGCACAACAAAAAACGCAAGCTCGTTTTTTAAGAGCCTTTTATTATTATAACGTAATTGATTTATTTGGTCAAGCGCCTTACAGAGAAGTAGGGTCACTTATTACAGAAAATCCAAAATTCTGGTCTCGAAAAGAAGCTACTGCATTTGTTATTAGCGAGTTAGAAGCTGTTTTAGCTGATTTGCCAGCACGTGTTGCCAATGACGCAAGTATTGCAAATAAAGATGCAGGTAATTTTTTATTAGCGAAACTGTATTTAAATAAAGGAGTTTTTAATGCTGATAACGCTTCAGGTCCTTATACTTTTGATGCCGCTGACATGAATAAAGTAATCACTCACGTTAATGCGATTAATAGTTCATTAGCATCAGAATACTGGAGTAACTTTGCGCCAACCAACAATACATCTGGAGAAATATTATTTTCTTCTAAAAATGTACTTGGCACTGGTGGAGGTATTCAGTCCAGATGGAGAATGAGTATGCACTACAATCAAACTCCAGATGGTTGGAATGGTTTTGCAACGGTAGCAGAATATTACAACAGGTTTGCTGCGACGGATGACAGAAGACAACATACTTCTTCATCGATCATCGCTAATTTTGGTAATCCAATTGGTTTTCAAGCAGGACAAATGTTTGCTCCAGGAGGGGTAACTCCTTTGAAAGACAGAACTGGTAGACCATTGTTTTATACTTCAGCAGTTACCATGATTACAAGCGGAACTACTTTAGAAACAGCTGGTATACGTACTCAAAAATATGAGCCAGATAATGCTAATCTAGGGAATCCTGCTAATGATTATGTTTTGATGCGTTATTCTGATGCCTTGTTGATGAAAGCTGAAGCGGCCTTAAGAGGCGGTGCAGGTGGAGCAGCATCTGCTAAAATAATAATTGATCAAATAAATGTTAGAGCCAAATTGACGCCAAGTGCAAGCTTACCAACTTTAGATGCTGTTTATTTAGAAAGAGGTAAAGAATTATGGTATGAAGGCTGGAGAAGAAATGACATGATCCGTTTTGAGAAATTTTTAGCTCCAAGAGAGTTAAAACCAACTGCTTCAAATGGTAAATATGCATTGTATCCAATTCCGGCGGATGCATTGTTTAACCCTAATGTAGTACAAAACCCTGGTTACTAAAGATTTGTTTACTATTAATTGTTTTTTGAGTTAGTTATAAAGAGGGTATTTATTACCCTCTTTATTTTATATCTATTTTATTCTTTTTTTATATCAATATTACATAAATTAGGCAATTCTAATCAAGCAATTACCTAACTAAAATGCTACAATATAATATGTCAAATCGTTTTGTCTTATTACTCCTAATTCTTCTATTTTTTTCCAATTGCTCCAAAGAAAATTCAGAAAACAAAGACGCTTTGTTTTCTAAACTAGATGCTTCCCAAACCGGAATTAATTTCATTAATGAAGTTAAAAACGGTGCAGATATGAATATATTTAAATACAGAAACTTTTATAATGGCGGTGGTGTAGCTATTGGCGATATTAATAATGATGGTCTTTCGGATATATATTTTACTTCAAATTTAGGAACTAACAAACTTTACTTAAATAAAGGAAATTTTAAATTCGAAGATATTTCTAAAACAGCGGGTGTCGAAGGATACAAGTCATGGTCGACAGGCGTGGTTATGGTTGATCTTAATGGAGATGGATTGCTTGATATTTATGTTTGTAACGCTGGGAATACTATTAACTCGGTACGAAAAAGCCAACTTTTTATTAATAACGGTAACTTGACATTTACAGATAAAGCCGAACAATACAATCTTGCAGATACTGGAATTACAACACATGCCGCTTTTTTTGATTATGATAAAGATGGGGATTTAGATGTTTATATTCTAAACAACAGTTTTATTCCGGTAAGTAGTCTTAATTATTCCAATAAAAGAGACTTACGAGATAAAGATTGGGATGTTGCTGAAATTTTAAAAGGAGGCGGTGATAAACTAATGCGTAATGACAATGGAAAATTTGTTGATGTAAGTGAAAAATCAGGCATTTATGGCAGTTTAATTGGCTTTGGTCTGGGCGTTACCGTAGGCGATGTAAATGGGGATTTGTATCCGGATATTTATATTTCGAATGATTTTTATGAAAGAGATTATTTATACATAAATAACAAAAACGGAACCTTTACCGAACAAATTCAGGGATGGACAGCACACATCAGTCAATCTTCAATGGGTGCTGATATGGCCGATGTAAACAATGACGGGAAAGCCGATATTTTTGTAACGGATATGTTACCGGAACCGGACGAACGCTTAAAAACGACTACAAATTTTGAAAACTATGATTTATTTATCAGAAAAGTAAATCTTGGTTTTTATAATCAATATATGCAAAATACGCTGCAAATTAATAACGGCGACAATCAATTTCTTGAAATAGCTAATCACGCTGGCGTTGCCAAAACCGACTGGAGTTGGGGCGCATTATTATTTGATATGGACAATGATGGTTACAAAGACATTTACGTTTGTAACGGAATTTATAATGATTTGACCAATCAAGATTTTGTAGATTTTTTTGCCAATGAGTTTATGCAAAAAATGGTGGTAACCGGTAAAAAAGAAGAAATCCAGACTATTATCAGTAAAATGCCAAGCACACCGATTCCAAATTACGCTTTCAAGAACAATAAAAATTTAACGTTTACTAATGAAGCCAAAAAGTGGGGACTGGATACTCCTAGTTTTTCTAATGGAGCTGCTTATGCAGATTTAGATAATGATGGGGATTTAGATCTAGTTGTCAATAATGTTAATATGGAATCTTTTGTCTACAGAAACAACTCAGAGAAGAACAAAAAAAATCATTACGTCAAAGTAAAACTAAAAGGAGATAACCAGAATAAATTTGCTGTAGGAAGTATTGTTGAATTATTCTCGGGTAAAGAAATTCTCAGACAAGAATTAATTCCTTCCAGAGGTTTTCAGTCTTCAGTTGATTATGTAATGACTTTTGGAATTGGGACCAAAAAAATAGATTCACTACACGTAATTTGGCCTAATGATAAATTTCAAACGGTTAAAAATATTACTAATAATTCAACAATAAATTTGGATATTAAAAATGCTAAATTAAATTATACTCCGAATGCTGTTAATTTAAAATCCTTCTTTACGGAAAGTAAAACTCCTTTTATCGCACATAAAGAAAATAATTACGTCGATTTTGATCATGAAGGGCTAATCTCTAAAATGCTTTCGCAAGAGGGGCCTTCACTTGCGGTGGCTGATATAAATGGCGATGGAAACGAAGATGTTTTTATTGGCGGAGCCAAAGGACAAGCCGGTAAAATATATCTAAATAAAGGGAATGGTAATTATTCAATTACGGATCAAAAAGATTTTGATGCAGATGCTAATTTTGAAGATACTGCCGCCAGCTTTTTTGATGCGGATAATGATGGCGATATGGATTTATTAGTTGGTTCCGGTGGTAACGAAAAAACGGATCAGGCTAATTATAAAAATCGTCTGTATTTGAATAATGCGAAAGGTATATTTATCAAAAGTAAAACCAATATCCCAACTACAAACAATAACGTTTCGGTAATTGCGCCAAATGATTTTGATAATGATGGCGATATCGATGTATTTATAGGAAGCCGAAGTGTACCGGGAGTTTATGGAATTGATCCTAAACATTTATTATTGGAAAATGAAGGAAAAGGAAATTTTACAAATGTAACGGATAAAAAAGCATTTAAAATTAACTCGGTTGGAATGATTACCGATGCAGTTTGGGAAGATATAGATAATGATTCCAAAAAAGATTTAATCTTAGTTGGGGATTGGACAGCGCCAATGATTTTCAAAAACAATGGACGAAGATTGGTAGAATTCAAATCGAATCTGACGAATTTTCATGGTTTTTGGAATGCAGTCAGCTGTGTAGATTTGAACAATGACGGTAAAAAAGATTTGATTCTGGGAAATAAAGGAACAAATACAAGCTATAAAGCGACCAATGCTAATCCGATGAAATTATTTATCAATGATTTTGATAATAACGGAACCATTGAACAAATTACAACTCGATCTAATGCTGGAAAGGATTTACCGGTAAGCCTAAAACAAGAATTAGCCAAACAAATTCCTTCGATTAAGAAGAAAAATTTGAACTATTCGGATTATTCCAAGAAAACATTTCAGGAATTATTTGCAAAGGAAGTAGTGGATAATTCAATTCAAAAGACTGTGAACATTCAGGAAAGTGTAATTGCAATCAACAAAGGAAATGGTAAGTTTGAAATAAAAGCACTTCCAAAAGAAGTTCAGTTTTCCTGCGTGAACTCTATTACTGCATTGGATGTGAATAAGGATGGGATTTTGGATTTAATCTTGGGTGGAAATCAATATGAGTTTAAACCGCAATTCTCCCGATTAGACGCTAATTATGGCAGCGTACTTTTAGGAAATAAAAATGAAACTTTTTCATGGGTACCTTATAATCAGTCCGGTTTCTTTGTAAAAGGTGAAGTAAAACAGGTAAAAATAATAAAGGATAAGAATAAAAAAGTTTCAATTATAGCAGTTATAAATGATAATACCCCTAAAATATTTAGACGCAATGAATAATTTTTTTAGAATAGGACTGGCTTCATTGCTGTTTATGGGTTGTTCCAAAAAAGAAGCGCAATTATTTGAAAAATTGTCTTCTGAGAAAAGTAATATTACCTTCAACAACCAATTATTAGAATCCAAGAATATTTCGATTTTAGATTATCTCTATTATTTCAATGGGGGAGGCGTATCGCTGGGTGACATTAATAATGATGGTTTAGTGGATATTTATTTTACGTCAAATCAAGGAAAAAATAAATTATACTTAAACAAAGGCAGTAATGAATTTGAAGATATTTCTGTAAAAGCAGGAGTGGAAAGCCAGAGTGATTGGAACACGGGGACGGTAATGGCAGATGTAAATGGAGATGGATATTTAGATATTTATGTTTGTGCTGTCGTAGGAATTAATGGTTTTGAAGGTCAAAACGAATTGTTCATAAATAACAAGGACAATACATTTACCGAAAGTGCTGCTGAATATGGATTAGATTTGGACAACTACAGTTCTTCAGCCGCTTTCTTTGATTATGATTTAGATGGAGATTTAGACATGTATTTACTGAATCATGCGGTACACTCCGAATTATCTTTTGGGAACGCCGATACCAGAAATAAACGAAGTTACGAGTGCGGGGATAAATTATTTCGCAATGATAATGGAAAATTTGTCGATGTAAGTGAACAGGCAGGAATTTTTGGTGGTGCCAATGGGTACGGTTTAGGATTGGCAGTTTCCGATTTTAATCTAGATGGGTATCCGGATATTTATGTAGGGAATGATTTTCATGAAGATGATTATTATTATTTGAATAATGGAGATGGAACTTTTACAGAAAGTTTAAAAAACTATTTTGGGCATACCAGCAGGTTCTCCATGGGAGTAGATGTGGCGGATGTTAATCATGATGGTTTTCCAGATATTCTCACCTTAGACATGCTTCCGGAAGATGAAAAAGTATTGAAATCTTCATTGGGCGATGACAATTCTCAAATGTTAAAAATAAGAACCGAAAAACTAGGCTATCATTATCAATACAGCAGAAACATGCTGCAATTGAACCAAGGAGGTAATCATTTCACGGAGACTGCTTTATTAAGTGGCGTGGCGGCTACTGATTGGAGTTGGAGTACATTATTTGGGGATTATGATCAAGATGGCGAACAGGATTTATTTGTGTGTAACGGAATTCCAAAGCGTCCTAACGATTTGGATTACGTGAAATACTATTCAAATGATCAGATTAAAAGTAAAATCAATACGACAAAATTATTAGACAAAGAAGCATTGAAGCGTATGCCAAAGGGAAATGTAACCAATTATGTTTTTCAAGGAGCAGCTGATTTGCAGTTTAAAAACCGATCGAAGGATTGGATAGAAAATGATTCGTTAATTTCTAATGGAAGTGGATATGCTGATATTGATAACGATGGCGATCTTGATGTGATTACCAATAATACAAATGCGATTGCTTCCATTTACGTTAATACAACTAATAAAAAG
Source organism: Flavobacterium sp. DSP2-3-1 (assembly GCF_049896865.1). Classification (NCBI taxonomy): domain Bacteria; kingdom Pseudomonadati; phylum Bacteroidota; class Flavobacteriia; order Flavobacteriales; family Flavobacteriaceae; genus Flavobacterium; species Flavobacterium sp. DSP2-3-1. The sequence continues at coordinate 273,369 of NZ_JAFCVD010000002.1, forward strand.
GCAAACTACTTAAAATTAAAATTGCGTTTTACAGGGAAAAACACATTCGGAATTGGAGCTAAAGTGATTTCCTATTCCAAAGGGAAAAAACAATTTAAAGAATTACAAACTACCAGAGGATTTCAGTCATCATCAGAGTCAATACTTCATTTTGGTTATGGTAAAACAAGCAAGATAGATTCTATTGTAGTGATTTGGCCTGATAAAACCTTTCAGACTTTAAAAAATGTGAAGGCGAACCAGACCCTTACCATAAAAGCGAATAAGGATAGAAAATTTTTTGATTACAGAAAGTTACACCCAGCAGTATTACCAATTTTTAAAAAGGTAGAAACGGGATTGGGCATCGACTTTATACATCAGGAAAATGAATACATTGATTTCTTAGTTCAAAAACTGATTCCATATCAACGTTCTGATCGCGGCCCGGCTACTGCAGTAGGGGATTTAAATGGAGATGGAAAAGAGGATATCTTTTTTGGTGGTTCCAAAGATAAAAAAGCAGCAATTTACATTCAAAATTCAAATGGTTTTGCTAAAAAAAGAGTTGCTGAAATCGAACAGGATTCTATTTTTGAAGATGGTTCCGCTGTCATTGGGGATTTTAATAATGACAAACTAAATGATTTGTATGTTGCTTCTGGTGGAGGTGAAAATGCTTCTAATTTACAAAGTCGATTGTATGTAATTAAAGGCAATCAATTTGTAAAATCGACCATAACTAAGCTGGCCCAGAATGCATCAGTAGTTAAGGCGTTTGATTATGATAAAGATGGGGATCTCGATATTTTTGTTGGGAATAATTCAATAAATAATAGATTTGGTAGTATGCCGGATTGTTATTTGTTAAACAATAATAAAGGAGTGTTTACTGTAGCCGACAGTAAAACTTTTTCAAAAATAGGAATGGTTACAGATGCCGTTTTTACGGATTTTAACAACGACGGAAAAACAGATTTAATTGTAATAGGAGAATGGATGAAGCCTACTTTTTTTGCCAATAAAAACGGTAAATTCAGTAATGTATCTGACGCTGTTTTTCCAGGAAAAAATAATGGATTGTGGCAATCAATAATTCCTTTTGATATTGATCAGGATGGCGATGAAGATTATTTGGTTGGGAACTGGGGCAAGAATTCTAAATTTAAAGCATCGCAAGAGTTTCCTATGAAAATGTATTATGATGACTTTGATGGAAATGGATATTTTGAAACGATAGTGGCAATAGAAAAAAACGGCAAATATTACACTACTTTGGGCCTCGATGAATTAGCCGAGCAATTTAGCGGGATGCTAAAAAAGAAATTCAATAGTTACAAATCCTTTGCAGGAAAAACACTGGAAGAAGTTTTTGACCCAAAAATGCTCGAGAAAGGAAAATTGTTTGAAGTTCATAATTTAAAATCAGGTTATTTAAGAAATTATAAAGGGAAATTTACTTTTGTTCCTTTTTCGAATAAAATGCAAGTTGCTCCCATTACCAGTTTTCTGAAATCTAATTTTGATGCAGATGCGAAAGAAGAAGTTTTTGCGGCAGGAAATTACTTTGGAGTTTCGCCGTATCACAGTAGATTTGATGGGTTTTCAGGCGCTTTAATTAAAAATTACAAAACCGTATTTTTAGGAAATCAAATAGGAATTGATTTAACCCAAAAAGCAGTTAGACATCTTGATATTGTAAATTTCAACGGTAAAAAATTCATGTTGGTCACCATCAACAATAAAAAAGCTGAGGTATATGAAATGCCTTCATCTATAAAATAATACAAAGACATACAGAACAATTAAACCCAATACCATGAACTCTAAAATTTATCTTTTAGGACTTATAATGTTTTTTTTTACTTCATGTAAGAAAGAGACACCAATTAAGGTAACAACAGATGATTTCTGTGCGGCAGTTGATACAGTAACAGGAATTATGGTTCATGATATATTTTCACCTCCAGTTGCGAGTAGAATTTATGTTTATCCTAATGTTGCCGCTTATGAAATTATGGCTCAAAACAATACTAAATATGAAAGTTTACAAGGGCAGTTGAAAGGATTAGATTCAATTCCTAAACTAAATCCGAAAAGTGGCGTAAATAAAAATTTAGCAGCGATTATTGCTCACATTGAGGTAAGTAAACAATTGATTTTTTCGGAGGGAGCTTTAGAAAAATATAGAGATAGTTTGTATGAGAAATGGGGTTCTGAAAATCAAAAAGAATTTGATGTATCTAAAGAATACGCGTTAAAAGTGGTGGACAGAATTAAAATGTGGATGGGGAAAGATAATTATAAACAAACTCGGACTTCTTCTAAATTTTCAGTTTATGCAGATCAAGCTGGAAGATGGCAACCAACTCCTCCATCTTACATGGATGGTGTTGAACCTCATTGGGGCGAAATAAGAACTTTAGTTATGGATTCGGCGTCTCAATTTAAACCCATTAAACCTTATCCATTTTCCACCGATAAAAATTCTGCTTTTTATAAAGATGCAAAAGAAACCTATGATTTAGGAAATATGATTTCCGAAAAATTAATTGAAGTAGAGAAAAACCAAAGCAAATCAATTCCTGAAGAATCTGCAATCGCTTCATTTTGGGATTGTAATCCGTATGCTACCGTCATACAAGGGCATATGATGTTTGCAAAGAAGAAAAACACACCTGACGCGCATTGGATTAATGTTACTAAAATTGCTTTAAAAAAATCAAAATCAGATTTTGAAACTACTGTTTTTGCTTATACTATAACATCTATCGGAATTTTTGAGAGCTTCATTAGTTGTTGGGATGAAAAGTATAGGAGTAATGTTGTGCGTCCTGAAACGTATATCAATCAAAACATAGATGAAAACTGGAGACCACAATTACAAACACCTCCTTTTCCGGAATATGTAAGTGGACATTCTGTGGTTTCGTCGTGCTCGGCAATTATTCTAACCTCTATTTTTGGAGATAATTTTAGTTATATCGATGACTCAGAAGTTTCTTTTGGATTGCCTAAAAGACCTTTTAAATCATTTAAACAAGCTGCAGCAGAAGCTTCAATAAGTAGGCTTTATGGAGGAATTCATTACAGAGCCGCTATTGAGAATGGTATTGTACAAGGCAATAATATTGGGCATTACATTAATAATACATTAAAGATGAGTAAAAAATAATGACAGTCAGAAAAAAAATTATAATTGGTTTTAGTATTTTGTTTTCCTTGTTTTTAGTTTGGTATTTCTTTCTAAAGCGGGCCGATTATTGTATATCTTTTAAAGTAAATGCAGCTACAGGAACCGTATTTCAAGGTATTCAGGAGTGGTCAAATGCTCAAGGTTTAAAGGAGTCTGAAAGGTATGTGATTTTAGAAAAAAGAAATTTTGACTTTATCAAACACGAAATGACCAAAAAAGAAGTTCAAATGCACTACACTTGGGACATTACTCCTGTAAACGATTCAATGACAAAAGTGAGTATTGGCATCAAAGATTTAAATCACAGTTGGTACAATAAACTAACCGCACCTTTTTTTAATACTGAATTCAAGGAAGAACAAATCAAAAAAATAAGTGATTTTAAAAAAGGATTAAGCGAACATTTGAAGAATTTCAAAGTCAGAATTGATGGAGAAGGTACATCAGAAGAAACATTTGTTGCCTACATCAATTTGAAAAGTGTTTTACAGGAAAAAGCACAAAATATGATTGCAAATGACGCTACTATTACTGGTTTTCTTTTCGAGAATCAAATAAAAATAATAGGTACACCCTACTTGGAAATTGTAAAATGGGATCTTGATAAAGAAACAATCGATTTTAATTATTGTTTTCCAGTTGAAAAACCCAAAACAAATATTGTAAATAACGATGTAAAATTCAAAACCTTACCTGCCTTCAAAGGATTGAAAGCGACTTATTATGGTAATTTCAGAACTTCAGACAGAGCTTGGTTTGCGTTGCTTGATTATGCAAAAAAGCACAAACTTAAATTGGAAAATAAAGTATTGGAGCATTTCTTGTCAAATCCTTATAATGGTGGAACAGAGCTGGAATGGGAAACTAAAATAATTATTCCTTTTGCGTCCAAATAAAGAGCAGTTTATTTAGGTAATTTACATATATCGAAAACGATTTCGGTTCTTCCGAAAACGTTTTTGTTTTTATTCTGTTTTTAATTAGCGTTATTAAAATTAATTTTAGTAAAAATTAACAAATTAACCAATCAGAATGAATTTAAAAGTGAAATTGAGCTTTTGGCAGATAATCAATATGAATGTTGGTTTTTTTGGCATTCAATACAGCTTTGGGTTGCAACAAAGTGCCGTCAATCCTATTTACGATTTTCTACATGCAAGCCCGGATCAAATCCCGATGCTAAATCTTGCGGGACCTTTAACTGGTTTATTGATTCAACCTATTATTGGTGCGATGAGCGATAAAACGTGGCATCCAAGATGGGGAAGACGGAAACCTTACTTTTTTATTGGAGCCATAATTTGTAGTATCGCTTTATTTCTATTCCCATTCAGCAGTTCCTTGTGGATGGCTGCGGGTTTACTTTGGATCCTGGATGTCGGTAACAATACCGCTATGGAACCGTATCGCGCTTTTATTGCGGATACGCTGGACGAAGAACAACAGCCAATAGGTTTTCAGGCGCAAAGTTTTTTTACTGGTTTCGGACAGTTTCTGGCCTATATTTCTCTGTTTCTATTTCCAATTGTTTTTGTTGGATATACCGGATCATTACCCACTTGGATTTACGCCTCCTTCTTTTTAGGAGCGATCCTTTCTGTAACTTCCATTTGGTGGAGTATGGGTAAAACAAAAGAAATCCCGCCTACAGCGGAAGAAATAGCAATTTTAAAAGCGCAACCATTACATATTTTTTCACCTTTCATCGATATATATAAAGCAGTTTTAGAAATGCCAACTGTAATGTGGCAACTATTTCTTGTTTATTTGTTTCAATGGTATGCGATGATGTGTTATTGGCAAAACAATTCAAAAAGTATTGCTTTATCCGTATGGAATGTAACCCCAATGAATGCAATGGGCTACGAAAAAGCGGTAGAATGGAACGGGTTAATCGGTGCTTTTGGATTTATAGTTACGTTTTCAATTGCTTTTTATTTGGCAAAATTAGCCAAAAAGCATGGTGCGAAAATGATTCATTTTGTTTGTCTGTTATTTGGAGCCGTTTCTTTTTTATGGTTTCCAATGGTACAAAATCAATATGTGTTTTTTGCGGTAATTATTGGCTACGGAATTGCTTGGGCAAGTATGATGGGAATACCATATTTAATGGTCGTTGCTGTTATTCCAAAAGAGCGTTATGGAGTGTACATGGGTATTATTAATATGATGATTGTTATTCCAATGATTATCCAAAATCTCTCTTTTGGTTATATTTTAAAGAACTTCTTAGACAATGATGCTCGCCAAGCCATTACTTTTGCTGGTGTTCTGATGCTAATCAGTGCTTTTTGTACCCTTTTGATTAAAAGTAAAAAAGTTTCAATAGCAAAGTATGAATAGTGATTTGAATTATAGTAAAGCAATTGAGTTGCTTGAGAAAGTTTCCTCATCCGAAGGATTTTTGGCGAGTGCACAAAATATTTCCAACTACAGAAGAGTTTGGGCGCGAGATGGAGTGATTTGTGGATTGGCGGCTTTAGCTTCAGGAGATGAGAAATTAATTGTAACATTTCGTAAAACATTAGAAACATTAGCCAATAATCAACATCAAAGCGGAACTATTCCATCAAATGTGATGACAAATGGCGACCAAGTTGAGGTTAGTTATGGCGGATTGGCAGGAAGAGTTGATGCGGTGACTTGGTTTGTAATTGGGATTTGCCAATATGCCTATTATACAAAAGACATTACCTTCGTGGCAAAATACGATACTGAAATTGAAAAGTGTTTTGCGCTCCTGGATGCTTGGGAATTTAACAATAAAGGACTTTTATATGTGCCATTATCAGGAAACTGGGCAGATGAATACATTACAGACGGTTATGTTTTGTACGATCAATTGCTCCGAATTTGGGCTCTGAAGAGCTACAATCATTTTGCACATGACGAGGTTATTACCGCAAAGATTGCCACAATAACAAAGCAACTGGAAATTAATTTCACACCAAACTCTACAGGTGAAAAATACCACGAACGAGCTTACAATGAGATAAATATTCAAAAATATATGCCATGTTCCTTTTCGCCTGCAGGATACAAAACACAGTTTGATGCTTTTGCAAATTCGCTGGCTTTGTATTTGAACATTGGTTCCGAAGATTTTCAAAATTCAATTTTAGAATATTCAATTGCGCTCATAAACGAAATGAAATTGCAGTTGTTGCCTGCTTTTTGGCCACCAATAAAAGAAACTGATTTAGACTGGAATTTGCTTAAAAACAATTGCAAATACGAGTTTAGAAATTACCCTAATGAGTTTCATAATGGAGGAAGCTGGTCAATGGTCAATGGCTTTTATGGTCTGGCCTTGCTTTCAAAAGGGAAGAAGAAGGAAGCTGATGCACTTTTAACAGCTATAAATAGCGCTAATGCTACTGAAAATTTCAGTTTTTACGAAAACTTCAATAGTGAAACCAAAGAGCCCAACGGTGTTCCTTTTTGCGCTTGGAGTGGTGCGGCAACGGTGCTTTTACACCAAAGTTTACATACAAATTTTAAATTTTTAGTTTAATTGGAAAAGACAATAGACATAATATGTGCAGGCGAAGTTTTGATTGATTTTATTGGTCACGAAATGAATACGTCTATAAACAGGACCAAAGATTACCATCGTTTTTTGGGAGGTTCACCTACAAATGTTGCTGTAAATGCAACGCGCTTGGGTTTGAAATCAGTATTAGTAGCTACTTGTGGAGAAGATGGATTAGGCGAATATATTGTTAGGAAGTTAAAAGCGAATCATGTTATTACATCACATGTTAGAAAATCAGAAAGTCATCCCACTTCTGTAATATTTGTTTCAAAATCGACCAGTACGCCAGATTTTATTCCGTACCGAGAAGCTGATTGTCAAATTCAGCAAAGTCAAATACCGAATGACTTACTGGAAAATGCTAAAATTTTCCATACGACTTGCTTTGCTTTAAGCAAAAATCCAGCTCGAACAACTATTGTCGAAAGTGCTAAACGAGCAAAAGCGTTAGGATTACAAACAAGCATTGATATTAATTTTTCGGAAAGGATTTGGCCGAATCGTGAAGAAGCAAAACAGGTTTTGAGAGAATATTTGTCAACTGATCCGTTAGTAAAATTAAGCGAAGACGACTGTTACCGTCTTTTTGCGGAAGCAAAAACCGAAGATTTTATTTTTGATTATTTTCATAGTTTAGGCGCTTCAACCATTTGTTTGACAAAAGGGAAGGATGGTGTTGTTTTATCGAATGTTGATTCCGGAATGTTTCATCAAAAAGCTTTACCGGTTGAAGATATCAAAGACACAACAGGCGCAGGAGATGCTTTTTGGACAGGTTTTTTATACGCTCAATTACGCAATAAAAACTTTGAAGAAACCATTACAATTGCTCAAAAACTGGCAGTATTGAAACTTCAGAATGTAGGCAGATTGCCGGAAGGAATAGACATTCAGGAATATTTAAATATAAATGTATAGTCCAAATTTAAATGCTAATTCAACTCAAAATATTAGGTAAAAGATGAAAAAAAGTACGGTTAAAATTGCCATGTATCTCAATTACTTTGTATTTGCTATTCTGCTGAACAGCGTGGGAATTGTGATATTAAAGGCACAAAAAAATTATGGGGTAGATGAGTTGCAAGCCAGTGTTCTAGAAGCTTTCAAGGATTTACCTATTGCCATTGTTTCGTTTTTAATCGCTTCGTTTTTACCCAGAATTGGATATAAGAGAGCTATGCTTATTGGTTTGGCTTTGGTTTCAGCAGCTTGCGTCAGTATGTATTTCGGAAATTCTTTTGGAACGGCAAAATTGCTTTTTGCTACCGTTGGCGTTTCTTTTGCACTGATAAAAGTATCGGTGTATTCGCTTATTGGAACCATAACAGAGAATCAGCAGGAGCACAATAGTTTGATGAGTAGCATTGAAGGCGTGTTTATGATAGGAATTGCGTTGGCGTATTTCTTATTTCCTGCTTTTAATTCTGATGCGAATCCAGATGCTTGGTTGAACGTGTATTGGCTATTGGCGGGAATTTCAGCTGTGTCTTTTGGCTTTTTATTTTTTACCAAATTCGAAAGTCAAACGGACATTCCGGGTGTTGATTTAGTTGATGATTTTAAACAAATGTTCAAATTGTTCACGAAACTATTAACCATCGTTTTTGTAATCAGTGCGTTCCTTTTTGTAATGATCGAGCAAGGAATCATGTCTTGGCTGCCAACTTTCAACAGCAAGGTATTGCATCTTCCAGAGAATATCAGTATTATGATGGCAAGTATTTTGGCTATTTCATTAGCTGTTGGACGACTTTTGGCCGGCGTTATTACAAAAAGAGTCAATTGGTTTTGGGTACTTAGTTGTAGTATTATAGCGGCAATGCTTATTGTGGTTTTTGTACTTCCAAAAGCAGTTGGATTAAATGTTAAAGACATTAATTCGCTTGGGGATATTCCTTTGATAGGATTTGCCTTTCCATTAGTGGGACTTTTTATTGCGCCAATTTATCCGCTTTTAAATTCCGTAGTTTTAAGCGCACTGCCCAAAAAATTACATAGCTCAATGACAGGTTTAATTGTAGTATTTTCTGCACTTGGTGGTACTTTAGGTTCCAGAGTAATTGGTTATCTATTTAAAAACGAAGGTCCGGAAAATGCATTTTATTACACCTTAATTCCAATGGGGCTTTTACTTGTCTCTTTCTTTATTCTAAAAAAACTTACCGCAAAACAATGAAATTCGTACTCAACATAGACAAAGTATTCCAAGAACTATTGCTTCAAGAGGATACAGATCAGGATAAAAAAATTACTAAAGACGATAATGGGCCTAAAGAATTTGTTTTGGTAGACGAAAATACGAAACAAGAAGCGGTTATCACAGGGACGTATCATTTGTCAAATTTATTGCAAGAATTAGCTCAGCTTAAGGAGGAGAATTTATCATTGGGGGAAGTTGATTTAAGTCGTATTCAAGAGAATCCTGTACACCGAATTTCAAGAAAAATTAAGGATGATTATTGGGAGGAGCTCACTCGAACCATTGATAAAAAAGGGTTGACGCAAATTATTGAAGACGAAAAAACATCTGCTGATGTGGCAAGGCTTTATGTTGCTGCCAAAGACAAACAGGGAGTGGCTTATTTTCAAGAATTGGAAAAGGAATTGCCAAATTTTAAAGTTGAAATTCTGCCGGAAAATTATTCGATGGAATATGTGGAAACTTTAAATGAGAAACCGGGAATTCTAGCTTTGGCTTTGGAACAAAAAACATACAGTCTGCAAGGTGTTCCTTTTGTGGTTCCCGGCGGAAGATTTAACGAAATGTATGGTTGGGACAGCTATTTTATTGGTGTTGGTTTATTGATAGACGGTCAAGTAAATAAAGCAATGGCGATTGCTGAGAATTTTAAATACCAAATTATTCATTACGGAAAAATTTTGAATGCAAATAGAAGTTATTATTTGACAAGAACGCAACCACCGTTATATTCTTCTTTGCTAATTAAAATTGCAAAAAAGAAGATGCCAAGTTTAGACTGGTTAAGAAGTCATTTGGAAACGGTCATTTTAGAATACAATACGGTTTGGATGGTGCAAGGAAATCGATTGACGCCAACAAGTTTAAACCGATATAAAGCCGATGGAATTGGTATGCCATTTGAAGTGGAGCCGGGACATTTTGATGATATTTTAGAACCTTTTGCTAAAAAATACAATTTGCCTGTTCGAGAATTTGAAAAGCAATATTTACAAAGAACGGTTGTAGATGCGGAACTGGATGAGTACTTTGTTCACGACAGAAGCATGAGGGAAAGTGGACACGACACCACGAACCGACTCATTAATAGGTGTGCCAATTTGAATTCAGTAGATGTAAACAGTTTTCTTTATAAATATGAAAAAGATGTCGCTTATTTAATAAAAGAGCATTTCGATACTGCTTTTCAGGTTGGTAATGTAGTTTACACTTCAAAAGAATGGGAACAAAAGGCACTTTCCAGAAAAACTAAAATCAATGAATTGTGTTGGAACGAAGCGTCAAGCATGTATTTTGACTATGATTTTGTGAATCATGAGCAATTTGCGTTTGAAGCAGCAACAACATTTTTTCCTTTGTGGGCTGGGTTGTGTGATGAAAATCAGGCTAAAAAATTAGTGGAAGTTGCCTTACCGCAATTTATAAAAACAGGAGGAATTACGGGAAGTACCAAAGCAAGTGTTGCAAATGCTCCAAAAGACGCTCCGCAGCGACAATGGGATTATCCTTTTGGTTGGGCACCGCACCAAATGTTGCTATGGGAAGGATTGATTAACTATAATTATTTGGATAAAGCACAAGAAATGGTGTACCGATGGTTGTGGTTAATTACAAAAAATGCAGTGGATTATAATGGAACAATTCCAGAAAAATTTGATTTGGAAATCAATTCGCATAAAGTTTTTGCCGAATATGGAAATGTGGGAACCGAATTTGATTACATCGCCAAAGAAGGTTTTGGGTGGGTAAATGCGTCTTATCAATATGGATTGCAAATTTTAAGCGAAGAATTAAAAGAGAAATTAGGAGAATTGATTTCTCCCGATACTATTTTTTAGCACTGAAAAATATTTTTTGTTGTTTGAATGTATATTTTTTTTAACTTTATGATTCACTAAATGAATCAATTATGACTGTTAATCAAATTTTAAGTACCAAAGGAAAGGATGTTTATTCCATACTTTCTACAAACACTGTATACGAAGCATTAACAGTGATGAGCGAAAAAAATATCGGAGCTATTCTTATCATTGAAGATACAGTTTTGAAAGGGGTTTTATCTGAAAGAGATTATGCTCGAAAAATTGTTTTGAAAGCAAAATCTTCAAAGAAAACTTTTGTTTATGAAATTATGGAAACTGATGTAGTTACGGTAAATCCATCGGATAATTTAGAGTACTGCATGGAGTTAATGAGTACAAAAAGAGTTCGACATTTGCCAGTTTTGGAAAATCAGATTGTAATTGGGATTATCTCAATCAGTGACGTAGTAAAAGCCATAATCGAAATGCAAAAAGATACTATTCAACATTTAAACTCTTACATTACGCAATAAAAACAATCTAAAAAGATATAATTACAAAAAGCTACAGTTGATGTAGCTTTTTTTTTTTGGAATCAAAAAAGGGGTTTTTTACAAAAGAATAGGATAAAAGTAAACTTTTTAAAGCAAGTCTTCTATCTTTGTGAACTAGAATAAAATCTAAAAACAATGGACAAAAATAGCAAAAGAAGAGAAGCATTATTATACCACGCAAAGCCAACTCCTGGTAAAATTCAAGTAGTTCCTACTAAGAAATATGCAACACAAAGAGATTTATCTTTGGCATATTCTCCTGGTGTAGCTGAGCCGTGTTTAGAAATAGCCAAAGACGTAAACAACGTTTATAAATATACCGCAAAAGGGAATTTAGTTGCAGTAATCACCAATGGAACTGCAGTTTTAGGATTGGGTGACATTGGCCCGGAAGCATCAAAACCAGTAATGGAAGGGAAAGGATTACTGTTCAAAATCTTTGCTGATATTGATGTATTTGACATTGAAATTGGAACAAAGGATATAGAAGAATTTATCCAGACCGTAAAAAATATAGCCCCCACTTTTGGTGGAATTAATTTAGAAGACATTAAAGCACCGGAATCTTTTGAAATTGAAAGACGACTGGTTGAAGAGCTGAATATTCCTGTAATGCACGATGATCAGCACGGTACTGCCATCATATCATCTGCGGCACTGTTGAATGCATTAGAATTGGCAGGTAAAAAATCAGAAGATGTAAAGATGGTTGTTTCTGGAGCCGGCTCTGCTGCCTTAGCTTGTGCTAATATGTACGTTTTATTAGGTGTAAAAATTGAGAATATATTAATGTTTAACAGTAAAGGAGTTTTGACAAAAGACAATCCTTCTTTATCTATTTTGCAACAAAAATATGCACAAGACATAAAACCGATAAGTCTTGAAGAAGCATTAGTGGGCGCAGATCTTTTTTTAGGATTGTCATCTGGCAATATCATGACTCCAAAAATGTTGCTGGGGATGGCCGAAAATCCAATTGTTTTTGCGATGGCAAATCCAGATCCGGAAATTGATTATAATCTTGCGATTGCAACTCGTAAAGATATTATAATGGCAACAGGACGTTCTGATTTTCCTAATCAAGTAAATAATGTTTTAGGATTCCCCTATATTTTTAGAGGCGCATTAGATGTTCGTGCAACCAAAATAAATGAGGCTATGAAAATGGCTGCAGTAAGAGCCTTAGCGGCATTAGCGAAAGAATCGGTTCCGGAACAAGTGAATATTGCTTACGGCGCTACAAAATTGGTTTTTGGAAAAGAATATATAATTCCTTCTCCATTCGATCCTAGATTGATAACTGTTGTTGCGCCAGCTGTTGCAAAAGCAGCGATGGATTCTGGTGTAGCGTTAAATCATATTACAGATTGGAAAAAATACGAAGAAGAATTATTAGACCGTTTAGGGAATGATAATAAAATGGTTCGTTTGATTACCAATAGAGCTAAGATGGATCCTAAAAAAATTGTTTTTGCTGAAGCAGATCATTTAGATGTTCTTAAAGCAGCGCAAATTGTATGGGAAGAAGGTATCGGTTTCCCAATTTTATTAGGGAACAAAGAAATTATTTTAGAATTAAAAGCAGAAATCGGTTTTGATGCCGATGTTCAGATTATAGATCCTAAAATTAACGAAGAAGAAGCACGAAGAAATAAATTTGCAAATACGTATTGGTCCACTCGACAAAGACGTGGAATTTCTTTTTTAGATGCTCAAAAATTAATGCGTGAAAGAAACTATTTTGCCGCAATGATGGTCAATGAAGGAGAAGCAGATGCATTGGTAACAGGACATTCAAGAAGTTATCCTTCAGTTGTTAAACCCATGTTGCAACTCATCGAAAAAGCGCCAGGAGCTTCTATTATAGCTACTACTAACATGATGATGACGGCTCGTGGGCCCATGTTTTTATCCGATACTGCAATAAACATTAATCCATCAGCAGATGATTTAGCTAAAATTGCCATAATGACGGCTAAAACAGCCAAAATGTTTGGGGTAGAACCGGTAATTGCAATGATATCATTCTCTAATTTCGGATCGTCTACAAGTGAAAGCGCAGCCAAAGTAAGAGAAGCGGTAACTTATTTGCATAAAAATCATCCGGAGATGATCATTGATGGTGAGCTTCAGGCAGATTTTGCTTTAAACCCAGAAATGCTGAAAGCAAAATTTCCTTTTTCAAAATTAGCAGGTAAAAAAGTAAACACTTTGATTTTTCCAAATTTAGAATCAGCAAACATTACCTATAAGCTTTTAAAAGAATTAAATAAAGTAGATTCAATAGGACCTATCATGCTGGGAATGGGAAAACCAGTCCATATATTTCAATTGGGTGCAAGTGTTGAGGAAATGGTCAATATGGCTGCAATTGCGGTGATTGATGCACAGGAAAAAGAAATGAAAAAAGCCAAACAAATTTAATTTAATACACAGAAGACAACAAACATCGTTAAAATTATAAATTTAATTTAACCCGATGCTAATTTTGTTATATTTGGAAATATATTAACACTTCATGATAGCACATTTACAAGGCAAATTGGTAGAGAAATCGCCGACACAAATAATCATTGATTGCGGCGGTGTTGGCTACCATGTAAACATTTCTTTACATACGTATTCCTTATTACCAAACACAGATTTAATAAAAGTCTATACGCATCTTCAGATAAAAGAAGATGCGCATACGCTTTTTGGTTTTATGGAAAAGTCAGAAAGAGAAATTTTTAGGCTTTTATTATCTGTTTCCGGCATAGGAGCGAGTATTGCCCGAACCATGCTTTCCTCATTAGATCCAAAACAAATTACAAATGCCATTGCATCTGCGGATGTAATAACTATTCAATCAATAAAAGGAATAGGCAGTAAAACAGCTCAAAGGGTAATATTGGATTTAAAGGAAAAAGTATTAAAATTATATGATTTAGATGAAGTTTCTATGTCGCAAAGCAATACTAATCGAGATGAAGCGTTATCAGCTTTGGAAGTTCTTGGGTTTGTACGAAAAACTTCAGAAAAAATTATTGAAAAAATAGTCAAAGAAGATCCAGATGCTTCTGTAGAATCAATTATCAAAAAAGCTTTAAAAAACCTATAAAAGGTATTCAAGAAAAACGAGTTGTATGCATAAAATTTGTATTTTTTTACTTGTTTTATTTTGTGGAGTAGTGTCGCAGGCACAAGTAGAACAAGCAGCTCAGGATACCGTCAAAACTGGTTTTTCTATTGGGAAACTTCAACTAAAAAACCCTCAAAGCATTCTTTCTGCTTACACGTATGATCCTGTTACGGATCGTTATGTTTACACTAATTCTGTTGATGGATTTTCTATCAATTACCCTATTATTTTAACACCAAAAGAGTATGAAAGCCTTGTTTTGAAAGAATCGATGCGTGATTATTTTAAGAAAAAGGTAGACGCAATTGATGGAAAAAAAGAAGGAAGCGAACTTGCAAAAAGAGATTTGTTACCCAGATATTACATAAAATCAGGACTGTTTGAATCTATTTTTGGAAGTAACACAATTGATGTAAAACCTACCGGATCTGTAGAAATGGATTTGGGAATGCGCTACACCAAACAAGATAATCCATCTTTTTCTCCAAGAAACAGATCCAATCTTTCTTTCGATTTTGATCAAAGAATAAGTATGAGCTTGATGGGGAAAGTAGGAACACGACTAAATGTGAATGCCAATTATGATACGCAGTCTACATTTGCTTTTCAAAATTTAATCAAGTTAGATTACGCTCCTACTGAGGATGATATCATTCAAAAAATTGAAGTGGGAAATGTCAGCATGCCGTTAAACAGTTCTTTAATTCGAGGCGCGCAAAGTTTGTTTGGTGTAAAAACTCAACTGCAATTTGGAAAAACAACAATAACAGGCGTTTTTTCGGAACAAAAATCACAAACAAAGAGTTTAATTGCTCAAGGAGGAGGAACAATTGAGAATTTTGAAATGTTTGCTTTGGATTATGATAGCGACAGGCACTTTTTCTTATCCCAATATTTTAGAAATAGATATGATAAATCGCTGACAAATTATCCCTTCATCGATAGTAGAGTCCAAATTTCTAGAATTGAAATTTGGGTAACCAACAAACAAAACCGAGTTACTGCGACCAATAATAATCTAAGAAATATCATTGCGCTTCAGGATTTAGGAGAAGGGCAATTATCTGGTTTGCCTGATAATGAAGTAGTTGTTTTAGATCCTTCAACAGGGATTTTCAACAATCCTTTAGATTCTCCTACGGACAATTCCAATAATGATTATGATCCGGCCCAGATTCTCACGGGAACTGGTTTGCTGAACCCTAATATTCGCGAAATAGTAACTTCGAATTCCGGTTTTAATACAACAGTAAGCGAAGGTCAGGATTACTCTAAATTGGAAAATGCCAGGAAACTGAATCCAAATGAATATGCATTCAATCCACAATTAGGATATATTTCATTGCAACAACGATTGGCGAATGATGAGGTTTTAGCAGTGGCGTACCAGTATACGATTGGTGATAAAGTTTACCAGGTGGGAGAATTTGGTAATGATGGCGTAGATGCAACTGTGGTTACAGGAAACAGTCCGTCAAACCAAGCTATTATTTCGCAAAGTCTGGTATTGAAAATGTTGAAAAGTAATTTGACCAATGTTAAAAATCCAGTTTGGAATTTGATGATGAAAAATATCTATCAAATTCAAGGCGGCTATCAATTGAAACAAGAAGATTTTAGATTTAATATTCTTTACACAGATCCTTCGCCATTAAATTATATTACCGAAGTTGCGGGAAGTCCTTTTCCAGCAAATCCTACGAAAGAAAATGAAGTTTCCGAAACGCCGTTGTTGAAAGTATTCAATTTGGATAAATTAAATTACAACAATGATCCGCAAACTGGTGGAGATGGTTTTTTTGATTTTATGCCAGGCTTGACTATTGATGCGCAAAACGGAAGAATAATATTCACCACCAAAGAGCCTTTTGGAGAATTATTATTTTCTAAATTATCTAATACAGGTTCCGCAGAAAATTATAATAACAGTAGTACTTATAATGAAAATCAAAAGAAATATGTGTTCCGCAGTATGTACCGAAATACACAATCTGGCGCTTTGCAGGACAGTGATAAAAATAAATTTTTATTGAGAGGAAAATATAAATCGACCGGTAGTGACGGAATCCCAATTGGCGCATTCAATGTTCCTCAGGGTTCAGTTGTGGTTACCGCAGCGGGAAGAGTTTTGGTTGAAGGAATTGATTACAGCGTCAACTATCAGTTAGGCCGTGTTCAAATTTTGGACCCCTCGTTGCAAGCATCAAACACACCTATTGAAGTGTCATTGGAAAACAACTCGGTTTTTGGTCAGCAAACCAGGAGATTCATGGGACTGAATGTCGAGCATAAAATTTCCGATAACTTTGTGGTTGGCGGTACATTCTTAAAAATGTCTGAACGACCGTTTACACAAAAATCAAGCTTTGGTCAGGAATCCGTTAACAATACTATTTTTGGATTCAACACGAATTTCTCCACTGAAGTTCCTTTTTTAACCCGTTTGGTAAATAAATTACCAAATATTGATACCGATGTTCCTTCTAACCTTTCGGTTAGGGGCGAAATAGCTTTTTTGAAACCGGACTCGCCAAAAGCGGATCAATTTCAGGGAGAGTCGACCATTTATGTTGATGATTTTGAGGGCTCGCAATCTACCATTGACATGCGTTCCCCGTATTCTTGGAGCTTAGCATCCACACCGGAGCGAAACCCATCAAGCACGTATGATTTCAATGCAAGTGCCAATGATTTGAGTTATGGATTTAAAAGAGCGAAATTAGCGTGGTATTCTATTGATCCTGTTTTTTATACGCAAAAGCCCGTTGGAATCTCAAATGAAGATTTATCTTTCAATAAAACCCGAAGAATTTTCAGTGAGGAACTGTATCCTTTAACAGATATTGCACAAGGACAATCACAACTTGTAAACACATTGGATCTAAGTTATTATCCATCGGAGCGAGGACCATATAACAATAATCCAAATAAAGCTTCAAATCCAGCAGATAACTTTGGTGGAATTATGCGATCGTTAAATTCAACAAATTTCGAACAAGGAAATGTGGAGTACATTCAGTTTTGGGTGTTAGATCCGTACGTTGGAAATGGTCAGGCTCCTCAATCGAATACTGGAAAAATATATTTCAATTTAGGGGAAATAGCAGAAGATGTTTTGAAAGACGGAAGGAAACAATATGAAAATGGACTTGGGCCAGACCAGATTTTGGTTAATCCAAGACCGTTGTGGGGAGATGTTCCTGCTTCCCAATCCTTAATTTATGCTTTTGATACTAATGCTGATAACAGAAAAAATCAGGATATTGGTCTGGACGGTTTGGCTAATGCCAATGAAGGAGCGGTTTATACGAATTTCGCCTCGGAGCTGGATCCTGCAGCAGATGATTACACCTTTTATCTGAATGCTTCAGGAGGAATTTTGGATCGGTATAAAAGGTATAATGGTACAGATGGGAATTCAGCGGTAGACATCACTGATCCCAATAGAGGATCATCAACGGTACCCGATGTCGAAGATATAAACAGAGACAATACCATGAACACCATCAATGCGTATTATGAGTATAGTGTTGATGTGCAACCTGGAATGAATGTTGGACAAAATTACATCACCGATATAAGAAATACACAAGTGACACTGCCAGATGGTTCTACTACTGAGGCCAGATGGTTGCAATTCAAAATTCCGGTTTCTCAACCTCAAAATACGATTGGAAATATTTCTGATTTTAGATCCATCCGTTTCATGAGAATGTTTATGACTGGGTTTAATGAGGAAGTAACGATTCGTTTTGGTGCCCTTGATTTAGTTCGTGGCGAATGGAGAAGGTATACCAATACCCTTGATTTTAATGATACGAATGTTTTGAATGACGTCACTAATTTAGATGTTTTGGCAGTTAACGTTCAGGAAAATAACGAAAGATGTCCGGTAAATTATATTACACCGCCGGGCGTACAAAGGGAACAATTATTTAATAATAATACGATAATCAATCAAAATGAGCAATCGTTAGCATTGAGAGTTTCCGGCGATGGATTAGAGCCGGAAGATTCCAGAGCAGTCTTTAAAAATGTGAGTATTGATATGCGTCAATTCAAGAAATTGAAAATGTTTTTGCACGCAGAATCTTTGACGGGCGAAATTGCACTTCAAGACAATCAAATGGTTGGATTTATCCGTTTTGGAAATGACTTTACTCAAAATTTCTATCAAATTGAGATTCCATTAAAAGTAACGGTTGCTGATCAAGTTTTTATTCCGGATCCCAATAATCCAATTCCCAAAAATCCAAATATTAAGGATTGTTCTGCATTAAGCGCAGAAGCGGTTTGGCCAGAAGAGAACGAAATTGATTTGTCTTTGGCATTATTGACTAAATTGAAGATTTTAGCCATGAGTGTTGACCAAAACACGCTGCCTTTAGACGGGATTTATTATCCAGATTCGGATCTTAGTAAACCAGACGGAGACGGAAGCAGTTCGTTGAAGTTAGGGATAAAAGGAAATCCAAATTTTGGTTTAGTCCGCACACTTATGGTCGGTGTGAAAAACAACGATCTTCTAAACGATATTAAAGGAGAAGTTTGGTTCAATGAACTTCGTTTGGCAGATATGGACAACCAGGGCGGAATGGCGGCAGTATTGAATGTAGATTCGAATTTAGCTGATTTTGCCACCGTTTCTGCATCAGGTAGAAAAAGCACTATTGGTTTTGGCGCATTAGAACAAGGGCCAAACGAGAGAAACCGTGAGGATACAGAGCAATATAGTATTGTGACCAATGTAAATCTTGGAAAATTATTGCCGCAAAAATGGGGTGTCAATTTACCGTTCAATTACGCTATTGGTGAAGAAACAATAACTCCGGAATACGATCCTTTTAATCAAGATATCAAATTAAAACAGTTGCTTGATAATACAACCGATCAAAATAAAAAAGACAATATTACCAGTAGAGCAGTTGATTATACAAAACGCAAGAGCATCAACTTTATCGGAGTGAGAAAAGAGCGCCAGCCAGAACAGAAACAGCATGTTTATGATCCTGAAAACTTCACGTTCTCTCAGTCTTTTAACGAAGTGGAACGCCATGATTTTGAAATAGAAGATTACGCAGATCAGCAAGCAAATTCATCTGTGGATTATGCGTACACTTTTCAGTCTAAACCAGTGGAGCCGTTCAAGAAGACTAAATTCATGAAGAAAAGTAATTATTGGAAGCTGTTAAGCGATTTCAATTTTAACTATTTGCCTTCCAATATTTCATTTAATACAAATATCAACAGACAATACAACCGTCAACAATTCAGACAAGTTGAGGTGGAAGGAATTGGAATTGACCCGCTCTACCGCAGAAATTTTGCGTTCAATTATCAATACGGGTTCAATTATAATTTGACAAAATCGTTGAAATTAAATTACACGGCATCTTCAAGCAATATCGTGAAAAACTATTTGAATGAGGATAACGAGCCTATTGACAGTTTTACTATTTGGGACAGTTATTGGGATATTGGAGATCCAAACCAGCACATGCAACAATTGGTTCTAAATTATGAAATTCCTATTAGTAAGATTCCATTATTCAGTTTTGTCAAAGCAAATTACTCCTACACGGGTGATTACAGCTGGCAACGAACTTCTAATGCATTATCGCAAATTAAAATTGACGGGCAAGATTATAATTTAGGAAATACAATTCAGAATGCGAGCTCCAATAATTTGAATGCATCATTCAATATGGACATGTTGTACAAGTATTTAGGAGTGACAAAAAACAACAATAAAACGCTTCCAAAACCAAAAGCGGCGGCGCCGAAACCAGGCGAAAAAATAGTGAATACAAGTGCCAGTCAAATTCCCAAAAACAATGTATTTGTTGATGGTTTAATTGGAGTCTTGACCAGCGTAAAGAATATTCAAATGAATTATACCCACAACAGCGGTACAATTTTACCAGGATATACGCCGGGTGTTGGGTTTTTGGGATCTTCAAGACCGTCGTTAGGATTTATATTTGGGAGTCAGGATGATGTTCGTTACGAGGCGGCCAAAAATGGTTGGTTGACGAATTATGCGGACTTTAACCAAAATTTCTCCCAAGTCACCAATAAATTATTTAAGGCTACTGCCAATGTAGATTTGTTTCCCGATTTAAAAATTGATTTGACATTAGACAGGGCTTATTCTAAAAATTCATCAGAACAATACGATGTTACCGATGGAATTTACAATCCGAGATCGCCTTATAGTACAGGTATTTTCTCTATATCGGCAGTATTAATAAAGACCTCATTTTCTACCAGTGATGAAATTTCGTCAATAGCGTTTGATGATTTTAGAATAAACCGACTAACGGTAGCAAACCGTTTAGCAACAGAAAGAGGAATTGACATTAATAATCCTGTCAATATTGATGCGGAAGGATTTCCATTAGGATATGGAAAAAATAATCAAGCCGTATTGTTGCCGGCCTTTTTAGCGGCTTATTCCGGAGGTGATGCGTCAAATGTTTCCCTTGGAATTTTTAGGAGTTTTCCAATACCGAACTGGGCAGTAAAATACAATGGATTGATGCGTTATGATATTTTCAAGAAGAATTTCAAACGCTTCTCTTTGCAACACAATTATCGTGCGTCGTACACTATAAATGCATTCAGATCGAATTTTGAATATGATAATGCGCCAGATGGTGTAGATGCCAGCGGTAACTTTTTCAATCAGACAATTATGTCTAATATTAACTTAGTAGAACAATTTAGCCCACTTTTAAGAATGGATTTTGAATTAAAAAGTTCTTTAAAAGTATTGACTGAAATAAAAAAAGACAGAGCATTATCAATGAGTTTCGATAATAATTTATTGACGGAAGTGAAAGGAATTGAATATGTGGTAGGATTGGGGTATCGATTCAAAGATGTGATTTTTTCTTCTCGATTGGCGGATAATCCAACTGGGATAATAAAAAGCGACATCAATTTGAAAGGAGATTTATCGTATCGAAACAATCAGACAATCGTTCGTTATTTAGATTATGATAACAATCAATTGGCAGGCGGACAAAATATATGGTCTATAAAATTGACGGCGGATTACGCATTCAGCAAAAACCTGACGGCGATTTTCTATTATGATCATTCTTTTTCGAAAGCAGTAATCTCTACTTCTTTTCCGCTGACGAATGTTCGTTCCGGATTTACGCTTCGTTATAATTTTGGAAATTAATTTTTCAAAATCTAAACCAGATTTGGATAGAAGATTGTTACATTTGTCAAAGAAAATTTCAATTATCAATTAATAATTATCAATTACAATTTAGATGAACATACCAGCAAATTTAAAGTACACAAAAGATCACGAATGGGTTAGTATTGAAGGCGATATCGCAACAGTAGGAATTACTGATTTTGCTCAAAAAGAATTAGGAGATATCGTTTATGTTGAGGTAGAGACTTTAGATCAATCCTTAGAAAAAGATGAAGTTTTTGGAACAGTGGAAGCGGTAAAAACGGTTTCCGATTTGTTTCTTCCAGTAGCAGGTGAAATCATTGCTTTCAACGACGCTTTAGAAAGTAATCCGGAAAGTGTAAATTCTGATCCTTACGGTGCTGGATGGATGATCAAAGTAAAAATAGCTAATATGGTTGAAGTTGATGGATTGCTTTCTAGTGAATCATACAAAGAATTAATAGGTGCGTAAACAGCTTTATTTTTGGGCCGCTTTACTTTGGACTGGAATAATTGCTTTTTTTTGTTTGGTACAATTGAATAATGTCCCAATGGGAAATGTTTCAAATTTGGATAAATTGGTGCATGCCTTTTTTCATTTTGTGCTTACATTGTTTTGTTTTTTGTTTTTTAAAAGCCGGGCAATTGATGCCAGTAGTTTTAATCCCTTGATTACTTCGTTTCTGTTTTCTGTTTTTTTTGGAATAGGAATCGAAATAGCACAAGAATTACTAACGACAACCAGACATGCAGATATACTTGATGTTTTAGCAAATGTATCAGGAGCGACTTTAGCAGTAGTGCTTGTTCTTTTATTTGGGTTAAATACTAAGCTCAGATAATTTTAAAATAAATAAAGTCCCACTTCGGTGGGATTTTTTGTTTTTGCAGGTTTCAAGAAAGGGATGAATAATGTTTTCAACGATGTTATTTAAAGTCTTGTTTTATATATATGGCAGGGAGCTTTGGTTTACGTTTAAAAAAAAGAAATAGTAGCGTTTTATATGAAACTTATGTGCAGATATAATGTATTTTTGTGAGTCAGAATTCGTTATTATAAAGAAATCAAAAACGCCATGAATATCAAGCAATATTTAGATTCCACCTATTTAAAAACGGCTGAACAAGTGGGAATCAGTGAAAAAAAAAATATTCTTATCGTTAAGGAATTTATTCAGGAAGCTATTGAAGAGCATTTTAAACTTATTATGATTCGGCCAAATATGGTTTCGTTAGCAAAAAAAATGATTACGGAATCGAATTCGATTGTCCAAATAGGTACTGTAATTGATTTTCCAGAAGGGAAATCTTCATTAGAAGATAAACTCAAAGAAGCTGCTCAGGCTATTCAGGATGGCGCAGATGATTTGGATTTTGTATGCAATTACGAAGCTTTCAAGAATGGTGAAATTGATGTCGTTAAAGAAGAAATTCTAAAATGTACCCAATTCGGTTTGGCTCACAAGAAAGTTGTAAAATGGATTATTGAAGTGGCAGCACTAACCGAAAAAGAAATTATTCAATTATCAAGCTTGATAAAAAATGTTGTTGTTTCTAATTTTGAACAAGAGCTGTTTCCTCAAGTTTTTGTGAAGTCTTCCACCGGATTTTATAAAACTGAAAATGATTTACCAAATGGCGCCACTATTCCTGCCATAACGATGATGCTTGAAAATGCCTCGCCTCTTCCGGTAAAAGCTGCTGGCGGAGTCAGAACCTATGATGAAGCTGTTGCAATGATTCAGTTAGGGGTAAAAAGAATAGGAACTTCAGGTGCGAAAATGATAGCTAATGGTCAAAATTCAAATGATGAATATTAAATTCAAAAAGAAAATAAGCATGAACAAAGGATTTTTAGTTTTACTGATACTTTTGAATTCTTTTTTAATTTCTGCACAAGAAATTACAAGTGTTACTGTTCAATCAGGGAGTACTGCGGAACGTTTTCCTATTTTTTCGGATTGCGCCAACTTACAATCAAATGCATTAGAGACGTGTTTTTACAATCAGGTTCAGGATTTTGTTTTTGCAAATTTTGAAGTTCCGGAGGATTTGAAACAAAACAATTTTCAAGGCAATATAAAAGTACTTTTTGAAGTAGACAGTAATGGATTTTTTAAAGTGATTTACGTTGATGCAACTGAGGAGAAATTGATTGCTGAAACGAAAAGAGTTTTTAGTAAATTCCCAAAAATACAGTCGTCAACATACAATGGAAAACCAACGTACGCTAAGTTTACCATGACAATTTCAATTCCTTTGAAAAGTAGGGAAGCAGTAGACACTGAAACTTTGGCGCAAGCCAAAATCGTTCCCAACAACACAAAAAAGCTAACGGAACTGGATAGTATTATTTACAAGAAATTCAATAGTCCTGAGTTCGAGAGTCATTTGAACATCCCGTTTTCACATAGTTATTATGCACAGTTTGATGCTTCGTTAAACCAAATGGGGAGTAACAATCATACGGCTTCAAAGCCGTACACATATGCAGAAGTTTCTAAATATTATGATCTCAAGGCAGTAAATGAGAAGCTAAGAAAGAAATCCTCAAGTTGGTGGGCGAGAAAATTATGGAATGAAAACATGGTCGAAATTCAAGGGGATGACTATTGGTTTACACTAAATCCAATATTTGATTTGCAAGTTGGTAAAGCTTCTAAGAGTGATGTTTCGTATACCTATGTAAATACACGCGGAATCAATTTTCGTGGTGGTTTGGGCAAAATGCTGAATTTTACCACAACTGTTTTTGAAAGTCAGGGACGTTTTGCGGATTACTTTAACAATTACGCAAAATCAATTAGACCTGCAGGAGGAAATCCAGCTATTATTCCTGGAGTGGGAATTGCAAAAGATTTCAAAACGGATGCTTATGATTTCCCATCGGCGGAAGCCAATTTGACTTTTACGCCGAGTAAACATGTCGATTTACAGTTGGGTTACGGAAGAAATTTCATTGGGGATGGATACCGATCTTTATTAGAAAGTGATGGTGCCAGCCCGTATCCTTATTTTAAATTGAATACTAATTTTTGGAAAATAAAATATACCAATACGTACATGTGGCTCAAAGATGTTCGACCGGAAGTAACATTAGAACGAACGTATGCCACCAAGTTTATGGCAAATCATTATTTGAGTTGGAATGTTTCTAATAAATTAAATCTTGGTTTCTTTGAATCTGTGATTTGGACTAATACGAATGACAGAGGATTTGACGTGAGTTTTGTGAATCCAATTATTTTTTATCGTTCGGTTGAATTTGCATCTTCGGCCAGAAGCGGAAATGCAATTTTAGGGTTGACATATAAATACAAATGGAGCAATCAAATTAATTTTTACGGACAGTTTATTCTGGATGAATTTTCTCTCGGAGACGTCAAAAAAGGCGATAATAGTTGGAAAAATAAATACGGTTATCAGTTGGGTGTTAAGTATTACAACGCTTTCAAAGTAGATAATTTACTGTTGCAATTAGAATACAATCATGTGCGTCCCTATGTGTATTCTCATAGCATGCCAATTACAAATTATGGGCACAACAACCAAAGTATAGGCCACCAATGGGGAGGGAATTTCAAAGAATTAATCGCCATTGCCCGTTATCACAAAGGAAGGTATTTTGCTGATGCAAAAATTACTATGGGAACTCGAGGACTGGATTTTGATACCGCTACGGATAATTTCAATTACGGTGGAAATATCTATAAAGATTATGATGAAAAAAGACCGTTTGATAGCGGAGTAAAAGTGGGACAAGGAAATAAAACCGCTGTTTTTATTGCTGACTTTCAAGGAGGTTATTTAGTAAATCCGGCTACAAATTTAAAACTCTTCGGAAGTTATATTTATAGAAGTTTTGATCCAACAAAAAATACGGCAACTACTTTCAATCAGAGCACTAATTGGTTAACTTTGGGGCTAAGAGCGGATATTTTCAATTGGTATTTTGATTATTAATTTTTTGTGAATTGTTTTTTGTCAAATCCCTTTTGATGTACTACTTTTGCAAAAGTTTTTTAGAACAAATAAACGCTAGTATTGAACGCAACACAAAGTACATTTTCATTAAAATCCAATTATATTGATTTCCGAGAAATCACTAAAGCGCGTTTAGCTATTAGTGTTGTATTTTCGTCTATCGCTGGATTTATGTTGGGTATTTATGATTTGCATTCATTAGATTGGACGGTTTTGTTAAAATTAGCAGTTGGTGGTTATTGTATGGTGGGAGCGTCAAATGCTTTTAATCAAGTGATCGAAAAAGATTTGGATGCCTTGATGGACAGAACTAAAAACCGTCCTGTTCCAGCCGGCAGAATGTCTCGGGTTACAGCTTTGATTATTGCAAGTCTTTTAACGATTGTTGGAATTGCTTTGCTGTATACTATCAATCCAAAAACCGCAATGTTTGGTGCTGTTTCAATATTTTTATACACGAGTGTTTATACTCCCTTGAAAACCGTAACCTCATTGTCTGTTTTTGTTGGAGCTTTTCCAGGAGCAATTCCTTTTATGTTGGGTTGGGTTGCGGCTACTGGAGAATTTGGAATAGAAGCAGGAACTTTGTTTTTAATTCAGTTTTTTTGGCAATTTCCGCATTTTTGGGCTATTGGTTGGTTTTTGTATGAAGATTATGAAAAAGCAGGTTTTTTTATGTTACCCACAGGTAAAAAAGATAAAGGCACCGCCTTGCAGATTATTTTATATACCATTTGGTTAATTTTAGCGTCACTTTTGCCTGTATTGGGTTATACTGGACGTCTTTACCTGACGCCAATTGCTGCAATTGTTGTATTTTTACTTGGACTATGGATGCTTTTTTACGCTGTTCGATTATACAAATCGAGAACTCCAAAAGCAGCAAGAACATTAATGTTAGTTAGTGTTTCTTACATTACATTGTTACAATTGGTTTATATATTTGATAAATTTTTAAGATAGTTATGGAGATGATAATGACAACTGAGGAACAAAAATCCAGAACGGCAAGATCCTACAAATTGATTTTGTTGTTTGGAATGGTAAGTATGATCATGATGTTCGCTGGACTTACCAGTGCTTTTGTAGTGAGCAAATCCAGAGCTGACTGGTTGAAGGATTTTCAATTACCAACAGCTTTTTATTACAGTACTATTGTGATAATAGGATGTAGCATTACTTTTCATTTGGCTAAAAAAGCAATTCAAAAAAACAATCAAAGTAAAACGACAATTTTTCTTTTGACTACTTTAGTTCTAGGAATATTGTTTGTAGTTTTACAGTTCGTAGGTTTTGGACAAATAATAGATAATGGTCATTATTTCACCGGAAGCGGAAGCTCAATAACCACTACTTTTTTATACGTTGTTACCGTTGTGCACTTGATTCACCTTGCGGGTGGCGTGATTTCACTTCTAATTATAATTTATAATCATTTTAAACAAAAATACAATTCATCTCAAACCCTTGGAATTGAACTTGGTGCAATGTACTGGCACTTTCTTGACTTATTGTGGGTTTATTTGTTTTTGTTTTTATATTTCTTTAAATAAGAAAAAAACGTAAATTTGGGAACTTTTTAACGAATAACTTTTATGGAAGCGACAGTTACTACTGCAAATAGTGAAGGAAAAACTTGGGGAGGCGGCAATGAGCCAATGGGAGCAAGTTATGGCAAATTAATGATGTGGTTTTTTATCGTGTCAGATGCCTTAACATTCTCGGGATTTTTAGCCGCGTATGGTTTTTCTAGATTTAAATTTATTGAAACATGGCCTTTGGCTGATGAAGTGTTCACTCACTTCCCATTTATGCATGGAGTATCTGCTCCGATGTATTATGTGGCATTAATGACTTTTATTTTGATTTTCTCATCTGTAACGATGGTGCTAGCTGTTGATGCAGGGCATCAGATGAAAAAAAATAAAGTAGTTCTTTACATGTTTTTAACCATTATTGGTGGTTTGATTTTCGTAGGATCTCAAGCTTGGGAATGGAAAAATTTCATCAAAGGCGAATACGGAGCTGTTGAAACAAAAGGAGGAAGTTTACTTCAGTTTGTGGATAAAGACGGCAAGCGTGTAGCTTTGGCTGATTTCGCGGCCATTTTACCGGAAGAAAGAGAACAACTGACAAAAAATAAAGGGAAATGGTTCATGGATGAGCCAGTTTTACCATCGTACTCTGTTGCCGAAGTTCAAGCGGGATTTAAAGCGCATCCTGAACTTCTAATCAGAACTGAGGTAATAACCAAAGAGAAGCAAAAAACAATTCTATCAAGAAAAGAGTCTGAAGCAAGATTGAGTCAGGCACATTATGTGGTAGAAGGTGCCAATTTGGTCAGAAACGAATACGGAAGTAAATTATTTGCTGACTTCTTTTTCTTTATCACGGGATTCCACGGATTCCACGTTTTTTCTGGAGTAATCATAAACATCATCATATTTTTCAATGTATTAGTTGGAACATATGAAAAAAGAAGAAGCTATGAAATGGTAGAGAAAGTAGGTCTTTATTGGCACTTTGTCGATTTAGTTTGGGTTTTTGTATTTACAGTTTTCTATCTAGTTTAATTTCAAAAAGTAATTATCATGTCACACGAACACGTATCTAATATCGGTAGAATCTGGAAAGTTTTCGCAATATTATCCGCCGTTACAGTAGTAGAAGTTATTTTGGGTATTTTAAAACCTGATGTGCTTCATATGAACAATTTTATGGGTATGAATTTACTGAATTGGATATTTTACGCTCTTACAGTTTATAAAGCGTATTATATAGTTTATGCCTTCATGCACATGGAAGGAGAAAAAAGTACTTTAAGAAGTGCAGTTGTTTTTCCCCTAATTTTTCTGATATTATACATACTCTTTATTCTTTTGACAGAAGGGGATTATATTTATGAGGTTTTTAAAAATTCTACGATAAAATGGAATTTTTAATAAGATATTAATTCAAAAAGAGGGTACGCATTGCGTACCTTTTTTTATTTTTGTACTTTAATAACTTTCACTACAATGAAAAAAAATATTGTCCTTTTCGTTCTTTTTATTTTGCCTATTGTTGCGTATCTTTTTTTTGCTTCTGGTGTTAATGGTTTTACCAAATTACCGACCATAACTCCTAACACAGTTGATTTGGGTGATTGGCAATCTTTAGACGGTAAAAAAGTTAGTTTGAATGGCAAAGTAACGATTCTCGGTTTTATGGGTAATGAGCTCTTAAAAAATAGAGGAAATCTTTTCAATTTAAATCAAAAAATTTATCAAAGGTATCATGAGTTTAAAGATGTTCAGTTTGTGATGATTTGTCCAACTGGCACTGAAAAAGATGCTAAAAAAGTGGTGGATGCGTTGGGAGCTTTCACTGATGTCAAGCAATGGCGATTTGTTTTCGCATCAACCGAAGCTATCAACAGGTATTATGATCAATTAAAATTAGCTGAGAAATTAGATAAACATACCGGTACGCCAAAAGTTTACATCATCGATAAAAAACGTAATCTTCGTGGCAGAAAACTAGTGAAAAACGCCAAAGAGGGGTACAATACATTTCATCCAGCGGAGTTGAGTAATGAAATGCTTGATGATTTTAAAGTGATTCTGTATGAATATCGTGCAGCGCTAAAAAAGAACAATAACGCCACCAGAAAAATTTAATATTTTATGTTTAAAAATAAATCATACATCGGAATCTCCTTCATTATTTTGATTTTTGGAATTTATGCTATTCCAAAAATTGTTGATAGGATTAAGAATGACAAAGTAGTTCAAGGAGACCGTTTAGACAGCGTTAATCCTGTAACTGCAGAAGAAGGGCAATTACTTAAAATAGGTGCTGCTCCTAAATTCGAATTAATAAATCAAGACAATAAGAAGATCACAAATGAAACATATAAAGGGAAAGTCTATGTATTGGAGTTTTTCTTTACCACCTGTCCTACCATTTGTCCAAAAATGAATGAAAGTATGTTGGTTTTAGAAAAGAGTTTTTTTGGTAATCCTAATTTTGGAATTGTTTCAATTACAATTGATCCCGAACATGATACAGCAAAAGTATTAAAGGAGCACGCAAAGTTCTTAGGAGCAAAATCTTCCAACTGGAATTTTTTAACAGGCGACAAAGCGTATATTTTTAATTTAGCCAATAAAGGATTTAATCTATATGCAGGTGAAAACAAAAAAGTAGCCGGTGGTTTTGAACATTCAGGTTTGTTTGCATTGATTGATAAAAATGGAAACATACGTTGTAGAAATGATGAATTTGGAAATCCAATTTTATATTATGATGGTTTGGATAAAAAAGGAGTTCGAAACATTCAACAGGATATTAATATTTTATTAAAAGAATAAAAATGGAAAATAATTCTTTAGAACAAAAATTCAATTCGTTAATCATAGCGGTATCAATTATAATACCAGTTGCGGTAGCTATTCTTTTTGGAGTTAAACTAAAAGATTTTGGTTATAATGTGGAACCTCTTTCTTTTTTACCGCCCATTTACGCCACTACAAACGGAATTACTGCAATCCTACTAGTTGCTGCAGTAATTGCGATAAAGAATGGTAAAAGAAAACTTCACGAAAGATTGATGACTGGTGCAATTGCATTATCTGTTGCTTTTTTAGTGATGTATGTTGCGTATCACATGACTTCTGATTCCACCAAGTTCGGAGGAGAAGGAGCTATCAAATACATTTATTTTTTTATTTTGATTACTCATATTATTTTATCTATTGCAATTATTCCTATGGTTTTAATTGCCTATGTGAGAGCATTATCAGGAAATTTTGAAAGGCATAAAAAAATTGCGAAAATCACTTTCCCAATCTGGTTGTATGTTGCCGTAACTGGAGTAGTTGTTTATTTAATGATTTCACCATACTATGTTTATTAAAGATAAGAATACAGAAATGACAATCAAAAACAATGTAAGCAAGGTTGTAATTTATACCTTTCTGCTGGTTTTTGGATTATTCAGTGGTACTATGAATGCGCAATGTGCCATGTGTCGCGCTGCATTAACCAGTGAAGGCAATGCAAAGCAAGCTGCAGCGGTGAATGACGGTATTGTTTACTTAATGGTAATTCCTTACATTCTGGTGGCGGGAATTGGCTACGCTATTTATCGAATGAAAAAGAAAAAAACAAGCTAATGATTACTGTTTTTTAGACAAGATATTTATTTCAATTTTAAAATCAATTTTAATAAAGCGTATTTTAGTTTAAAGTATCTTTCTATTTACGACCAAGTGCGAACAGTGCAAGCTATTTTAATCCGTTTACTGATACGTTCACTATTCCTTTCACATTTATAAAGGCAATGATAGCCTGATTGGTTAGTTGTATTTTTTGGAATTGAACCTCTTCTATTTTTCCATTAACAAAAACACCTTGCATAGGAGAATAGTTTTTTAAATACGTCATCATGCTCTTTTGACCTTCTTCAAGGTTTGGTTTTATAGAGTATCTGCAACTTTGTTCAATTTTTTTGAGCACTAATCCCTGTGCAAGCCAATTTGCAGTTCGCATCAATTTGTTTTTTGTATCTAAAACATAATCTAATTGGTCGAAAAATACTTCTTTGGTCTCGTCGTTATATTGTGGGAAACCAGTTAAATAAATAGTTCCATTTACAGATCCCAATACTTCTAAAGCAATAATCATTTTTCCTTTTTTGTGCCAAATTGCTACATTTTGAACTTGAATTTTCTGGGAACCCGAGCCAAATACCTGTCCAGCAAAATTCTTAGTCATGATTTTTGAAGCTTCTTGATAGGTCGAAATGGCAACTATATTAGCCGTAATGTCTTCCGGAATTTTGGTAACGGATTTTAAGATAATTTTGGAGGCATTGAATTTGGATTCTGGTTGTTTTCCCATTAATGTTTCCATATTGCATTTCATTCCCATTTCCAGTACGAAAGTGTCATTTTTCAATTTCGCATTGGTCGAGTATATTTCAATAGGCACAATTCGTAGCCAGCTTTCATAAGTGTCATTCATCAGGAACGGAACGCAAATTTTTTCTAAAGCTGTCAAAACATTTGGTTTAAAATCCATAGCTTTTACAATGGCATCGTCAATTTTCTTTTCAATTTTTGATTTAAAAAGTTTTACGCCGGAATTAATTAGGTAAGTAACTGGAACATTTTTTCCAAAAACGGTAATCGTAGGACTTTCATTCCAATCTAAAGATTTTAGTTCCGTTTTTGTGTTTAGTTTCCAATTTATCAACGTCACGTCGCTTACTAAAGTCACAACACCATCAAGATTAAATTCACGTGTATCGTACATTTCGACTCCCATTTTTTTGGTGCCAATTCTATATTTTACAATCGCTTTTAAAGGTAAAACGGTTCTTATTTTTTCGCCTTTTCCGCCAGTTTCATTTTTGATTGTAATGGGAGCCAGCTTCCAAACCTTCATTTCAATATCATCGTCTTCAATGTTATTGTCTTCATAAATTAATCCGGTTAATACAACATTAGTTTGGTTCTCGATATCTTTTAGTTTGACACTGATAGGCATATTTATGTACGAAGCAATGTTTTCGTAAACTAATGGTGTTGCGTCGTCAGGTTCTGGTTTTAAAGCGTTTATTTTATTGGTTGTAGCACAACTTGAAACGAGTAAAATTGAACCTAATAAAAGTATAATTAAAGAGAATTTAAGCATTTTACGGGATTTAAAAAAAACAAAATTAACAAAAGAATTCTTTTTTTATCAATTTTTGTAACAAATGATAAGTTCCAAAGTCTAATTGTTTTATAACTGATTTATGATTAAAATATTTTATATTATTTCATAAGTTTTTATTAGAAAAAGTTAAATTTGTTTGCGGCTATGCTGCGCTTTTATTCAAAAATATATGGAAAAAAGAAGTTTTCTCAGTTTAATTGTCATGTTAGTTTGTTGCGTAGCAGTTCAGGCACAACCAAAAATTTGGACCTTAGAGGAATGTGTTAAATACGCCATACAAAATAACATTTCCATTAAGCAATCCGAGTTAGATATTAAAACGGCCGCCATTGATAAAAAAGGAGCGTTTGGAAATTTCCTTCCATCATTGAATGCCAATGCATCCCATTCTTGGAATATCGGTTTAAACCAGGATATTACAACAGGTTTACTTCAAAATCAAACGACACAATTTACCTCTGCCGGTGCTAATGTTGGTGTAGATATTTACAAGGGATTGCAAAATCAGAATACGCTTCGCAAAGCCAACCTTTCAATAGTGGCAGCCAAATATCAATTGCTGAAAATGCAGGAAGATATTGCCTTGAATGTGGCTAATGCTTTTTTGCAGGTGCTTTTCAATAAAGAAAACTTAAAAGTACAGAAAGAACAATTGGGGATAAATCAAAAGCAATATACTCGTTCAGAAGAATTAGTTAATGCAGGATCGATTCCTCGTGGCGATTTATTGGACATCAAAGCTACGGTAGCATCAAACAACCAAAATGTTATTGCCGCGGATAATGCATTATTAATCTCGAAATTAAGTTTAGCGCAATTATTACAGTTAAAAGATTTTGAAAATTTTGATGTTGTGGATGACACAAATATGAGAGATGGGAATAATATTTTGGCACAAACGCCAGTCGCTATTTATGACAAAGCGGTAGAAAGTAGAACAGAATTGAAAATTGCTAGAACTAATTTAGAAATTGCCCAAAAAGATGTTAAAATCGCAAGAGGTGCTTTTCAGCCTACTTTACAAGGGTTTTACAGTTTTAATTCCAGGGTTGCTTACAGTGACAGAGTTGTAAGTATTATTCCAAATACCTTAAATCCTACTTCGACCGTGGGATATGTACAGGGTACAAATCAAAATGTTTTGACTAATAACTTCTCTCCGGTGTTGGGGAACCCATCTCCGTTTTTTAATCAATTCGGTGACAATAAAGGGCAGTCTTTTGGAATCCAGCTTTCGGTGCCAATATTTAATGGGTTTTCAGTAAGGAACAATGTAGAGCGTTCCAAAGTGAGTTTAGAGCGATCAAAAATTGCTGTGGAGCAACAAGATTTGGATTTACAGAGAAATGTTTTTACAGCATTTACAGATGCAAAAGGAGCGTTGAATGCTTACGAATCGTCAGTTGTCGCATTAGAAGCCAGACAAGGAGCGTATAATTATGCTAAAGAAAGATACGATGTAGGTTTGATGAACTCTTTTGATTTTAACCAGTCGCAAACCTTACTGACCAACGCACAATCAGAAGTCATCAGAACCAAGTACGATTATATCTTCAAAATCAAAATTTTAGAATTCTATTTTGGAATTCCTCTTATCAAAAACTAATTTATTATGTCTAAGAAAACAATTTATATCCTAATAGGTGGAGCAGTAATAATCATTGCGGGTCTTGTAATACTTTCAAAAACGGGCGTTATCGGAAATAAAGATAAGGGAACCGAAGTTGAAATTACTCAAGTCATACCAACGACAATTATCGAAACGGTTTCGGCGACAGGGAAAATTCAACCGGAAATTGAAGTAAAAATTTCGTCAGAAGTATCTGGAGAAATTATTTCCTTGAATGTAAAAGAAGGTCAAGTGGTAAAAAAAGGAGATTTGTTGGTAAAAATAAATCCGGATTTATATACTTCGGGGTACAATAGGTCGGTTTCAAACTTGTCAGGAACCAGAGCAAATTTAAGCCAGGCAGATGCCTCTTTCAAAGAATCAAAATCCAATTACGACAGAAATAAAACTTTGTTCGAAAAAGGAATTATTTCAAAAGCTGATTGGGATAAAGCAATTGCGTCTTATGAGGTAGGAAAAGCAGCCAAACAGAATGCTTATTTTAATGTTCAAAGTGCCTCCGCAACAGTAAACGAAGCCAAAGACAACTTAGGCCGAACTACAATTTATGCTCCCGCAGATGGAACTATTTCGATGTTAAACGTTGAATTAGGAGAACGCGTTTTAGGGACACAACAAATGACTGGAACAGAAATTTTGAGAGTGGCCAATTTGAATAATATGGAAGTTGAAGTCGATGTTAATGAAAATGATATCGTAAAAATAAAAGTGGGAGACGAAGCGAATGTGGAAGTGGATGCGTATTTGAAAAAACAATTCAAAGGTATTGTAACTAGTATTTCAAACTCGGCCAGTTCTGCTTTGACTGCAGATCAAGTAACTAATTTTAAAGTTAAAGTTAGAATTTTGAAAGAATCATACGAAGATTTATTGGAAGGAAAACCAGATACTTATTCTCCTTTTAGACCTGGAATGACAGCAACGGTGGACATTATTACTGAAACTAAAAGTAATGTGTTATCACTGCCAATTAGTGCTGTTGTTATAAAATCAGATACTGCCGCTGTAAAAGACATTGTTGTAGTTGATTCTAAGGAAGAGCAAAAGGGAGCTGCGCCTAAAAGCGATAAAAAATTCGAGTGTGTGTTTGTAAAAGTTGGGGATAAAGCTAAAATTAGAATTATTAAAACCGGCATTCAAGATGACACGAATATTGAAGTTATGACTGGGCTCAAAAAAGGAGACATAGTGATTACGGGACCTTATGCAACGGTAACTAAGGATTTAAATTCAGGCGACAGAGTAACGCTAAAAACGGATAAAGAAAAAGGAGAAAGTAAAAAGTAACCTAAAAACCGTAACAATTTTGAAATCACAATCATAAAATCTAATTTTGTGATTGTGATTTTTAATTTAAAACAAAATCTAAAATTGGGCTATATATTAAATATTGAAACCGCGACAAAGAATTGTTCTGTCGCTCTTGCAAAAGATGGAAAAACGATTTTTTGCAAAGAAATTGCACAGGAAGGGTATTCCCATGCGGAACGACTTCATGTTTTTATTGAAGAAATTATAAAAGAAGCCGGAATAGCGTTTAAAGATTTATCAGCTATTGCCGTAAGTCAAGGGCCTGGTTCATACACTGGATTGCGCATCGGGGTTTCGGCTGCAAAAGGACTCTGTTACGCATTAGATATTCCGTTGATCGCTTTGGATACTTTAAAGGCTTTAGCGTCACAGGTCACTATTTCAAGTGGTCTGATTATTCCAATGATTGATGCCCGAAGAATGGAAGTGTACAGTGCTATTTTTTCTTCAACTTTAGAAAAAAAACGAGAAGTTCTAGCCGAAATTATTGATGAAAATTCATTTGGAGATTTGCGGGAAACACTATACTTCGTGGGTGATTGTGCGGAAAAGTGCAAATCAGTATTAAATAAAGACAATTATGTTTTTTTAGAGGATATAAAATATCCTTCGGCGAAAGAGATGAGTGCTTTGAGTTATAAAAAATTTAAAATAAACGACAAGGTTGATGTCGCTTATTTTGAACCGTATTATCTTAAAGATTTTATGATTACTGCTCCAAAGAAATAAATTTTACAGTAGCG
The DNA here is from genome assembly GCF_049896865.1 of Flavobacterium sp. DSP2-3-1. NCBI lineage: Bacteria > Pseudomonadati > Bacteroidota > Flavobacteriia > Flavobacteriales > Flavobacteriaceae > Flavobacterium > Flavobacterium sp. DSP2-3-1. The sequence continues at coordinate 309,318 of NZ_JAFCVD010000002.1, forward strand.
GATCAGTAGTTTTGTTATTGTTTTTAGAAGATTCTTTTACAAAAGGCTGAACCACAATTCCAGCTAAATCAAAAGCGTGTTTGCAATTCTCTAAAGTGTCTGCATAAACGCCCCCAAAATCTTCATTTGTTGCCCACGGTCTTACTGCTAATTGAATGGAACTATCGGTCAGGTTTTTCACGGAAACTTCAGCAGCAGGCGTTTGCAATACTTTTGGATTATTTTTTAAAACGGAAGTTATTATGTCTTTAACTTTTTTAATATCCGTGTCATAAGAAATGGCAATGGTCAAATCAGCTCTTCTAATTTTTTGCAGCGAATAATTGATAATGTTTCCATTTGATAAAGATCCATTAGGCACAAAAATAGTTTGATTGTTCGCGTTAATTAATTTGGTTACAAATATTTGTATTTCGCTCACCGTTCCGGTTACTCCTTGCGCTTCGATGGTGTCATTTACTCTAAAAGGTTTGAAGAGAATGATCAGCATCCCGCCGGCAAAATTAGACAAGGAACCCTGAAGTGACAGACCAACAGCAAGTCCCATAGCACCAAGAATGGCAACAAATGAAGATGTTTCAATTCCAAGCTTGGAAATAAAAGATACAAATAATATTACTCTCAACACCCAAAGTAAAATATCGGCAAGAAATCGTGTCAGTGTAGGATCTAAATTCCTTCTTACCATTAATGTCCTGATAAATCTGTTGATAAGTCTGATGACATATATTCCAGCAAATAAAATAATAAATGCAGAAATTAATTTTGGGGAATAGTCAATTAATACGTTCAGAAAAGTATTAGCGTAAGTAGTAAGTTGGTCTGGATTCAAATTCATTTTTGTGAAATAAAAAACCTTCTCAAAGGAGAAGGTTAAGTTTAAAGTGCAAAAATACGAATAAATTATTTTTTAATAAATTAATCTGCGTCTTCTTCTATTTTATTTATAGTTTCTTTGGTAATTTGTTTTGTTTCTTCTTCGCGATCATTAGCAAGTTCACTTGCTTTTTCAGCAACATTTTCAGCAGCATCTGAAGCATTTGTTTTGGCTTCACTGGCAAAATTTGTAATTTTTTCAGCAGTTGTATCGGCCTTTTCTTCTAATGTTTCTGCAGTATGTGTAATAGTGGTTTTAGCTTCACCGGCTACTTCTTCTGTATTGTCTTTCAAAGTTTCTACTGTATCCGCAACGACAGTTTTGGCTTCACTGGTTGCATCTTCAATTTTATTAGAAGTTACATCCGCTTTTTCTTGTAATGTTTCTGCTGTATCTGACATGGAGATTTTTGCTTCGCTGGCTAAATCCTCGGCTTTATCAGTTGTGCTTTCAACTTTTTCTTTTGTGTGTTCTGCTACATTTTCCAGAGCGTCTGCAGTTTTCTCTGACTGTTCGCTTATTACTTCTTTAGTGTGTCCTGTAAAATTCTCTACTTTCTCAATAATTGGAGCAGCAGTTTCTTTTACTTTTTCAAAAGCATCTTCGGCAAAAACTTCTGCTTTTTCAAGATAAGGTGTTGCGGTTTCTTTAGCTTTTTCAAACGTTTCTTCTGCGAAAGTACCGGCTTTTTCAAGATAAGGAGCTGCACTTTCTTTTGCTTGTTCGAAAGTAGTTTCTGCTTTGTCCGCTAATTGATTGGCTGTTTCTTTGGCTGAGCCAAATAATTTTTTAAAAAATGAAGATAGTCCCATGGTATTATTATTTGATTAGTCTTACAATAGTAATCAATTTTTCTTAGGATTACTTCATTAAATCATTAATAATTTGTTGATAATCAGTATTTGGCATAAGACAGGTTTTATTTTTACACAGGTAAAACAGTGTTTCTTGGTCGTGGTAACGGGAATTTAAAAAAGGCAATGTGGATTCTTTTTGTGTCCCAGCCAAAATAACATTGGGAATATATTGGCTGTTTATTTTTGCACAATGCGCTAAAGCATCTTCACCGCAAACGGCTAGTTCTTTGTTTTGTTCCGAGTAATTTAAAGCCAAATCCATCCAATTTGAGAATGCGGACGGATGATCGATTCGTGGTAGTACGGCCATCAGCATTTGATGGCTGATTTTTTCATAATAGGAATTATTAAAATAGATACTCAATTGAAATAAGTTTTTTGCCATCACTGAATTAGATGCCGGAATCACGTTGTCTTCGATTTCGTAATGCGAGGTAATTAAGGCTTCGTCGAGATTTGACGTTAAAGCAAAATAGGATTTTTTATCGTCATAAAAATGTTTCAAACTATAATCTGCCAGTTGTTTGGAATCTTGAAGCCATTTTTCGTTTAAAGTTGCTTCATACAAAGAGATAAACGCGGCAATTACAAAACAATAATCTTCCATATAGCCATTGATGGTGGTTTTTCCGTTTTTATAATTGTGGAATAAATTACCTTCACTAGACCAGAGATTTTTTATTATGAAGCAGGCATTTTGTTGTGCAATATCTAAATATTTTTGGATTCCCAAAGCCTTATAAGCATCAACATTTCCTTTCAACATTATTGCATTCCAAGAAGTCAGACATTTGTCATCAAGTCTTGGTTTTGACCGTTTTTCTCTTTCGTTATAAAGTAAATTTTCCCAAAATATTTTTTTAGTTCGAAGCTCTGAAACGGGAATCTTATTTTGTGCTGCAATACTGTCTAAAGTTTGATTTTGGATTAAAACATATTTTTCGTCTTCCCATACTCCAAACGCATTGCAATTAAAAAGCTGACCAAATAAATCAAAATCTTTTTTGAGAATTACCTTTAATTCTGGAATTTTCCAAGCATAAAATGCGCCTTCCTGAAGATCATTATCCGAGTTTAAACTGTCAGCATCCAAAGCCGAATAAAAACCTCCTTCCGAATTCATTAATTCTCTCTCTACAAAACGCAGCGTTTTTTCAATCACTTCTTTGTACAGGGGATTTTTTGTCAATTTGTAGGCTTCGCTGTACAAGGAAACCAACTGACCGTTATCGTACAACATTTTTTCAAAATGTGGAATATGCCATTTCATATCAACGGAATAACGTGAAAATCCACCATCAATGGTGTCAAAAAGACCGCCGTACGCCATTTTGGTCAAAGTAAGATTTACAAAATCCAATACTTTTTCATCTTGTTTTTGATAACCATAACGCAGTAAAAATTGGTAATTATTTGGCATCATAAACTTAGGTGCTCTGGCCATGCCGCCAAATTCCAAATCAAAACTTTTTTTCCATTTTTCGACTAGGAGTTTCAGTATGTTTTGGTTTACCTCAGTTTCTGGTTCCTCGTTTTGTATCAGTCCGGTGGCTTGAATTCCCTGATGTAATTTCTCAGCATAATCAATCATTTTTTCAGGGTGTGATTGATAGAATTCCTGCAATTGTTCCAGGGTTTGTATCCATTCCTCTTTTTTAAAATAGGTGCCACCCCAAACGGGTCTGCCGTCAGGAAGTGTCACTAGGTTTAATGGCCATCCGCCGCTACCGGTCATTATTTGGACTGCTTTCATGTAAACGGCATCAACATCCGGGCGTTCTTCCCGATCGACTTTGATTGCAATAAAATGCGCATTCATTATTTGTGCGACTGTTGCATCTTCAAAACTTTCGTGTTCCATAACATGACACCAATGACAAGCGGAATAACCAATGCTTATGATTATGAGTTTGTTATTTTCCTTAGCTGCTGCCAATGATTTTGGGTTCCAAGCTTTCCAGTGTACAGGATTGTTGGCGTGTTGTAATAGATATGGACTGGTTTCTAAATTTAGTTCGTTCATGAGGTCGTTTTTAGCCCCGGTAGTAGTGGAAATCCTTTCCCGTCCTGAATTTTTTCAGGACGAGAAAGATTGCAACGGATAACAGGAAATAGCTCCTAAAAATAAAAAAAGCGTCTCAAATGAAACGCTTTAATTTTGTTTTTTAATTTCTTTATTCGAGTTCGAACGTCAATTTCAGGTTCACTCGAAATTCTGTAATACCACCATCACTAACCATTGCGCTTTGTTCATGAACATAGACAGAACGGATGTGTTTTACTGATTTTGACGCCTTAGCAACACCTTTTCGGGCTGCATCTTCCCAACTTATTTCAGAGCTTGAAAGTATCTCAATTACTTTTAATATTGACATGATTTCTATTTGTTAAGTGAAATATAAATTTAACAATTTTTTTTAAATTGAACATTTAAAAAAGAAAAAATTTACCTTAACGATAAGATTGTCAATGTGATAGTACTTTGTGTTTACGCGTTTACAGCTTCAACTTTGATACTTTCATCATTCAACATACTTTTCAACATGTTTTCGATACCGCTTTTTAAGGTAAAAGTAGAAGAGGGACAACCGCTGCAAGCACCTTGTAAGATGACTTTGACGGTTTTGTCACTTTCATTGTATGAATCAAAAGCTATATTTCCACCATCGGCTTGTACGGCAGGTTTAACATATTCCTCTAATATATTGATGATTTGTTGCGATGTCACATCCAGAGTGTCAAATTCTTTTGCCTTCGAAGTTTCTTCTGCGGTTACTGCAGCGACATAATTTTCGTCTAAAACAGTTCCGCCGTTTTCAATATACTGTTTGATGAAACTTCTTAATTCTAAGGTTATTTCCTGCCACTCATTGATTTCATATTTAGTTACAGAAATGTAATTTTCATCAATAAAAATTTCTTTTACATAAGGAAATTTGAAAAGCTCTTTAGCTAATGGTGAAGCAGTAGTTTGATCAATGTTTTTGAATTCTATTGCGTTTTTAGTCAGCATTTTGCTTACTACAAATTTTAAAGCAGCAGGATTTGGAGTGGATTCTCCATAAACGGTTACGGGCTGTTTTTTAGTTTTATTTTCATCAACAGTGATTATTGTCCCACCATCAGTCACAAATTTTTCAATTTGTTCTGCTACAGCATCTTTAACATCTTCCCATTCCACAATATTGTATTTTTCGATTGCGATAAAATTTCCAGATATATAAATCGTTTTTACAAAGGGTAGGTAAAACAATTGCTGTGCCAACGGAGATGTTTTTGCTTCATCAATGTTTTTAAATTCAAAACTTTCATTTTGAGTTATAAATTCTTGAAATTCAAACTTTAGTATGGTTGGGTTTTGTGTTTCTTTTATAGTAACTTTGTTCATGGCTTTTGAAATTTTCACAAATTTACTAAAGTTATTTTCTACGAATACCTATATTTGGTTTTTTAATGAATAAATTAACTTTAGTTTAATTTTAGAATTAGGCAAATCACTTTTTTAGTACAAAAATTTATATTGATTTGGAATTATTCATTTTACTAAAAGTATTTCGATGTATCATAAAATTAGAATATTAGCCGTCTTATTATTTATATCTCAATATTCTTTTTCTCAAGAAGGAATTCCTGTATATTCCGACTATCTATCGGATAATTATTACCTGATACATCCTTCCATGGCTGGTGCCGCAAACTGTGCTAAAATTAGGTTAACAGGACGCAAGCAGTGGTTTGATCAGGAAGATGCACCGGAATTACAAACACTTAGTTTTAATGGTAGAGTGGGAGAAAAAGCCGGAGCTGGGGTTATTCTTTTTAATGATAAAAACGGATATCATTCTCAAAAAGGAATCAAATTTACGTATGCCTATCATCTGATGTTTTCGCGAGATGAAATCGATTTAAATCAATTGTCTTTTGGTATGAGTGCAGGTTTAATTCAAAGCCAATTGGACGAAACAGAATTCAGGCAGTCGGGTGATTTTGATCCAATAATTGATGGAACTGTGGTGCAAAAGGATTCTTATTTTAATGTAGATATTGGAGCTTCATATAATTTTCTGGATTTTTATGCGCATGCAACCGTGAAAAACGTCATAGAGACCAGAAGAGATATTTACACGGAGTATGAAAGTGATAATTTACGGAAATATTTGTTGAGTGCCGGTTATGTTTTTGGAGATCGAGACAAAATATTATGGGAGCCTTCTGTTTTATTTCAAATGGTTGAAAAAACGAATGAAAAAGCGATTGACGTAAATTTGAAAGCCTACAAAAATTTAAATTTTGGAAGAGTTTGGGGCGGACTGTCCTATCGAAGAAGTTTTGATGGTGCTGAATATGTTGACGGCAACACAATTTCAAAACAAAAACTACAGTACATTACTCCAATTGTAGGTGTAAATTTTGATAAGTTTATGTTTGCTTATACCTATTCCCAATTGTCTGGAGCCGTAAAGTTTGATAATGGTGGCTACCACCAAATTACCTTAGGAGTTGATTTGTTTTGTAAACCAGTAAAATACGATTGCAATTGTCCGGCAATTAATTAATTCATTTTATTATGCTAATAAAATCCGTTAACGGCAAATCGCCTTCTATTCCCGAAGACTGTTATGTAGCCGAAAATGCCACTATTGTTGGCGATGTTACCTTTGGTGCAAATTGTAGTGTTTGGTTTAATGCCGTAATTCGTGGTGATGTCAATTTTATCAAAATCGGCGATAAGGTAAACATTCAAGATGGAGCAGTTATTCATTGTACGTACAAAAAACACCCAACTATTATAGGAAATAATGTTTCTATAGGCCACAACGCAATTGTACATGGTTGTACGGTTCACGATAATGTGCTAATCGGTATGGGAGCAATTGTGATGGACAATTGCATCATCGAAAGTAATTCGATTGTGGCCGCTGGTGCTGTCATCACTCAAAATACAGTTGTTGCTTCAGGTTCTATTTGGGCTGGAGTTCCGGCAAGAAAGGTGAAAGATATTGACCAATCTGATTTTGCAGGTGAAATTGAACGTATTTCTAATAATTATGTCATGTATTCCAGTTGGTTTAAAGAGGAATAGTAACAAATGTTCTTAGAATTTTTTTTCTTCAACCGTAAATCTATTTCCTAAAATTTCCCTCAAAACTTTTGGATTTGTATTAATATAAAAAATAGGCTGATTATCCTGAGCTGAGGAGAATCCTACTTTGTCACGTAATACATTTTGCGTTTGTTTCGCTACCGCTTCCCCCGAATCAATAATTTGAATGTGGTCCGGAAGTATTTTTTTTATTTGAGGAATAAGATAGGGATAGTGGCTGCAGCCTAAAACTAAACAATCAATATTGGCTTCAATCATTGGGTTGAGATAGGAGAGCAGTAAATGAGTCATCTCTGCTGAATTAATTTCTCCATTTTCAATAAGCTGTACTAATCCATGACCAACCTGTTCAATTATTTTGGTGTCTTGATACTTCTCAGTAGTTTTATTAAAAAGAGCACTGTTCAGCGTGCCTTGTGTTGCCAGAATTCCTATGATTTGTGTTTTCGAATGTGTCACTGCGGGCTTTATGGCCGGCTCAATTCCTATGAAAGGAACGTTATATTTACCTCTTAATTCGTGAATTGCATTCGTGGTGGCTGTATTGCAGGCTACTACAATTAACTTACAATTCATTTCAAGCAGAAATTCGGTGTTTTTCATACTTAATGCAACAATCTCCTCTTTAGATTTTTGTCCATAAGGTGCATTTTTACTGTCTGCGAGATATATGGTTTTTTCGTTAGGCAGCAATTGATGGATCGCTTTCCAGATAGATGTTCCGCCAATCCCTGAGTCAAAAATTCCTATAGGTTGATTGTTATTATTCATAAAAACAAAGTTACACGCTACAATTTAAATTTCCTATGATTTGTTTTAAACAAAAAAAACTGCTCAATCCTATTTTAGGTTGAGCAGTTTTTATGCAATACATGATTTTTTTAGAAACCTAAATCTTTTTTTACATCCATAGTCAAGTTTGGACCATCAGCAAGTAAAAGAGAAGAACCATCAAGAACATATTGGAATCCTTTTGCTTTACCTACTTTTTGGATAGAAGCTCTTACTTTTTCCATTAATGGTTTTACGATATCAGATTCTTTTTGTTGTAGTTCTTTTTGAGCATTATCTCTAAAGTCAACAATTCTTTTTTGCATATCCTGCACTTCTTTCGAACGATCGCCGTTTACAGCTTCAGTAACTGTTGCAGCTTCGGTTTCATATTTTTTTAATTTTGCTTGGTATTCTTCAACCATCTTTTTGTAATCAGCATCATAAGTGGTACTCAATTTGTCTAATTGTTTTTGAGCATCTAACATTGCTGGCATTTTTGTCATAATTTCACTCACGTCAACATGAGCTGTTTTCGCTTGTGCATTGATTGTTTGATTTGCTCCGAACATTAAAATTGCAGCAATTAATAGAGTTTTAATTTGTTTCATCGTTTTTAAAATATTTAGTAATTAATTATTGTTTGTATTTTCTTTTAATTTTTCTTCTTTCGCTTTTTTAATAGCCTCTCGGTCTTCGAGTATTTTTTTTCTTTTTTCTTCTAAAACTTTTTTGCGATCTTCGAACACTTTTTTACGGTCTTCTAATACTTTTGCTCTCGAGTCAGCTTGCTTTTGTTTCGCCTCATCGGCAGTTGCTTTAGTCTCATTATTTCCAGTTAAATTAGTGGGTGTATCCTCTTTTTTAACATTTGCAGAAACCGTGCCATTTTTTCTAGCTTCTCTGTCTTCCAGAAGTTGTTTTCTCTTATCGTCAAATTCTTTTTTCTTTTGCTCTTGCAGCAATTTTCGGTCTTCTAAAACTTTTTCTCTGGCAACCTTTTTATCGTCCAAGAGTTTTTGGCGTTCAGCCAAGGCTGGATTTGTATCTAATGCATCTTCTTTGCTTTCTCTTGCCTCTGCTTCTTTTTGCTGTTTTTTAGTCAGCTGTTCTCTTTTTTCGGTGCGATTTAAAACTCGTAAAACCTGATCACTGATGTCAAATCTTTTTGCTGCGAAAAGCATTGTCAAATCAGAAGTTTTATCAAATATGAAATCATATTTCAATCGTTCAGCAATATCCTGAACTGCTGTAAAAACTTGATCTTGGATTGGTTTAATCAAAACGGATTTTTGAATAATCAAATCTCCGTTGGCACCAAATCTTTTCTGTTGGTATTCTAAATTTTCGTTTTCAAGGAAACTAATTTCGGTTTCTCTTTCGTCTATCAATTCCTTAGTTAGTAACGCCTTTTCTGCTTTTAAAGCTTCTTTTAATTTATTGATTTCAATTTTTTTAGAATCAATCTCCGATTTCCATTTTTGAGCTTTTTGCTCTAATTGAACTTTTGCTTCAGTGTAATCGGGTACATTTTGTAAAATGTATTCCATATCTATGTAGCCCAGTTTATTTCCTCTGGTTTGTGCGTCAATTTTTTGTATGACAAGTAAAACCAAAAATATATATAAAAATTGTTTTCTCATAACTGTTTCATATTAGAAAATCGTAAACCAATTTTTTTTAGAATTGTTGCCCAATGATAAAATGGGTTTCCCATCCATTAGCTTTTGCTTGTCCTGGTAATGCGTCAAATCCATGTCCGAAATCAATTCCCAATAAGCCAAATGCCGGCATAAACACACGTAATCCAACTCCAGCTGAACGACTTAAAGCAAATGGATTGTAGCTTTTGAAATCACTAAAGGAAGAACCTGCTTCCATAAAGGCTAATGCGTATATTGAGGCTGATTGTTTTAATGTTATTGGATAACGCAATTCCATCGAGAATTTATTGAAAACCGTCGCGCCAATTTGATCTCCTACGCTATTTGTGGGTGTCAAAGAGTTGTTAGGATAACCTCTTAATTGTATCGTTTCCCTTCCATCCATCGAAAAATTTGCCAATCCATCTCCACCAAGATAGAATCTTTCAAATGGAACAGCACCTCTTTCTTGATTGTATGCACCTAGGAAGCCAAATTCAGCCAATACTCTTAATACCAATTTACCATAAATTTTGGAATATGTGTCTGCTTTAAATTTAACTTTATAGTATTCCAACCAATTAAATCTCTTTTGATCGACTTTACTCGCGTCAGCTGCGGCTAAATTAAAGGTAGCTACTTTGTTTCCGTTAGTGTCAACATAATCTCCAATATTAACAATATTTCCATTGGCATCTGGAACATTTTGCCTGTCCACGGTATTTTTTAATTTGTATTGCTCTTGGTCTCCTAACGTAGCATAATCTACCCCGTTGAAGAGAGAATAAGGAGGGGTCAATTTTGCTGAAACACTAAATTCAGAACCGTATGTTGGGAATATCGGATTTAATCCTTTGCTGTTTCTTGTAAGACCTATGGTGTACGCTAAGTTTCTTGAAGTTCCATTTCCAAAAGTAAATAACCCCGTGTTATAATTGTTCAAAGCATAATGCTGGTAACTTACAGACTGTGACAACACAAAGTAATCATCTGGTACTGTCAGTCTTTTTGCTAAGCCAACAGATAACGTAAGGATATCAAAACTTTTAGTTCTGTCCGCTCTCTGCGTTATGAAATTGTTTAAAAACTGTTTGCTGTAGGATATTGAAGAACTGAATTGTACTGGTTTTTTACCGCCAAACCAAGGTTCTGAAAATGATACACTATAGGTTTGAAAGAACGTACTGGCTTGTAAACGTAACGATACCTTTTGACCATCTCCCATAGGTAGTGGTCTGTAAGCATCTTTGTTAAACATATTTCTTGCTGAAAAGTTATTAAACGATAGTCCAAGTGTACCAATGAAACCACCTCCACCGTAACCGCCTTGTAATTCAATTTGGCTAGAACCTTTCTCTGCAAGGTTGTATTCTATATCTACAGTTCCTGCTCCCGAATCTACATTCTTGAACTTGGGATCAATCGCTTCAGGATCAAAAAATCCTAATTGACCAATCTCACGAATCGTTCGTACTAATTCTTCTTTACTGTATTTTTCTCCTGGTTTTGTTCTTAATTCACGATAAATTACACGGTCATTTGTCTTGTCATTTCCTACAACTGTAATTTTGTTGAAATAAGCAATTGGACCTTCTGTGATTCGTATTTCAAAATCAATAGTGTCGTTCGCAGTTCTTACCTCAACTGCATTTACATTCGAGAATAAATAACCGTTGTTTTGGTATAAATTCGTGATGTCTTCTGCATCTGGTTTAGACTTGTCTGCAATTCTTTTTTCAAGAAGAACACCATTGTAAGTGTCTCCTTTTTTTACACCTAAAATTCTGCTTAAAAACTGATCGGGATAAACGGTATTGCCTAAAAACTTAACATCTCCAAAATAATATTTGTTTCCTTCTTCGACTTTAATTTTGATATTTAATACATTTTTATTCTTATCATAAGTTACAGAATCCGAAAGTATTCGCGCGTCTCTGTATCCTTTTTCCTTGTAAGTTGCAATTACTTTTTCTAAATCAGTTTTGTATTTGTCCTTTATAAATTTTGAAGCTTTTAAGATTCGAATTGGATTTTTTTGTTTCGTGTCTTTCATTGCCTTACGCAACGTTTTATCTGATATTTTTGTGTTTCCTGCAAAGTCAATACTTTGAATTTTCACTTTGTCCCCTTTGTCAATAGTAACAAGCATATTGACCTGGTTTACTGTAGCGGTGTCTTTTACAGTATTGATGTTTACTTTTGTATTGTAGTAGCCATCTTTTTTGTATTTGTTTTCAATGTAATTTTTGGTAGTAGTAATCAAGTTTTCATTAACTACTTTTCCTTTATTCAAGGAATTGTCTTTAATCAAAGCTTCGGTTTTTGTTTTCTTAACACCAACAAATTTCACCTCATTTAATTTAGGTAATTCAATAATGTTTAAGTCAAGATATATACTGTCATTCTGTATTTTATTTACATAAAAAGAGATTTCATCAAAGAGACCTAATTTTCCTAGTTTTTTTATAGCAGCACTGATTTCCTCACCTGGAATTGTAATTTCCTGTCCTTTTTGCAAACCTGAGAAAGTAACAACAGTTTGTGAATTGAAACTGATATCTCCCACTACTGCTACATCGGCTAAAATGTATTTTTTACCCTGATCAAAAGGAACTCTTTCTTGAGCTTTAATTTGTGTAAAACTTCCAAAAATCAAAACGGTAAGGACTATTTTTATGCTTTTATTTAACACTAAAAAATTATTTAATTTGTTCACTTGTTTTTCCAAATCTACGTTCTCTTTTTTGATAACTAATGATAGCCTCATATAAATCTTGTTCTTTAAAGTCTGGCCACAATATGTCAGTAAAATACAATTCTGCATAGGCTATTTGCCACAACAAAAAGTTACTTATCCTATGTTCTCCACTTGTTCGTATTAGTAAATCTACGTCAGGTAAATTTTGCGTGTAAAGATGCTCATTAATAATGGAATCGTCAATAGTGTCTATTGAAATTATATTATTTTTAACTTTACTGCAAATGTCTTTTATTGCACTGACAAGCTCTTCTCTGGATCCGTAGCTTAACGCCAAGGTCAGAGTCATTTGTGTGTTGTCTTTAGTTTTATCAATTACATCTAGAAGTTCTTTCTGCGCTGATTTTGGTAATTTTTCCAAGTTACCAATAGCATTGAGCTTGATGTTGTTTTTTTGTAAAGTGGTAAGTTCCTTTTTCAAGGAGTTGATGAGTACTTTCATCAAGGTCTCGACTTCTAATTTTGGTCTGTTCCAATTTTCAGTAGAGAAAGCGTATAGCGTAAGGAATTCAATGCCTAGTTTAGCACTGGCTTCTATGATTAACTTTACTGATTTTGTCCCGCTTTCATGACCCAAAGCACGTAAAAGGCCTTGCTGTTTTGCCCAACGCCCATTTCCATCCATAATAATGGCGAGATGTTTGGGTAATTTTGTTGCGTCGATATTCTGTAGTAAATTCATTTTTTTATTCTGCACAATAGCAGGCTTTGTCGCCAAAAGTATATGTTAAAGTAACTCCTGAGAAAACGTACCAATCATTGTTATTTATATTTCCAAAATCTTGATTAAAACTCCCGTCTATATTATCCGTCAAAGTACATCTGGCTCCAGTTTCTAATGCCAGTACAAAACTAGGTGTTATTTTTGACTTAATTCCTACAATCATAGGTATCGCTATTGATTTTCTTCTTTCGGTTCTGCCTGCTACTGTTAGATCAGCTTTTGCGTTGGTTAACGTGTATTTTGCTAAAAAATAGTTTAAACCTGATGCTACATAAGGAGTGATTTTAGTGCTCGATTCATGTAGATTAAAATCAAAAAAGTTGAATTCAAGACCTAAAGATACTTCTTTTAAGTCGTTTTCAAATCGATAACCTCTTTGGTTTCTACTTGTTTCCTTTGAATTCAAATCATTAGATGTGATTTCAGATTGGGTGTAGGAAAATCGATAAGAGTGTCTCGGACTTTTGTTCCATTTGTACAACAAACCAAAAGCCGGTTCGTTTGGTGCAATATAGGTCGTCGGGCCTACATCTCCAATGTAGTTGCTCCCGCCAAGAAAAACACCAATCTCATGAATTTGAGCTTGGGTCACCATCAAAGGGAAAAAACAGAAAAATAAATAAAAAAGCTTCTTCATTAAATCAAAAATTGCGTGCAAATATAATAATTATCAATTCTATACAATACTCATTCAGTTAAATGTGTGTTTTTTTAATAATTAGCGAGCTAACTAACACGTAATAAGTATTTATTTGACTAAAACGGGAAAAATTGATAAAATAGTATAGCTGGAGAATAAATTGATTTAATTCCGCTTGTCTTGTCCCCAAAGTAATTTACTGCGAAGTGTTTTTACGAAGGTTTCTTCAGGAATTTCAACCATGTTTATCTGAAAAGGCGTTTTCTTTAAAATCAGAATCGATTCGTTTTTCACCGAAGTTACTCTGGAATCTAAGGAAACCAGATAGTTTTCCTCTCTTCCAGAAACTTTTAATTTGATTTCAGTTTCGTCCGGCACAACGAGTGGTCTTGCGGTGAGATTATGTGGCGCAATAGGAGTTATAAGTAAACTTTTTACTTCAGGTGTCAAAATAGGTCCGCCACAACTTAAGGAATAACCAGTTGATCCTGTTGGGGTAGAAATGATTAAACCGTCAGCCCAGTAGGAATTCAAAAATTCATCATTTAAATAGGTGTCAATCGTAATCATCGATGTCGTGTCTTTTCGACTGACCGTGATTTCATTCATTGCAAAATTGATTTCCTCAATCGACTCATTGGTTGGCGAGCAAGTTAAGCTTAATAAAGCCCTTTTAGAAATCGTGTATTTTTTATCGATAACAAATTGCATGAATTCAGCGATATTCTCTTTTTGAACGGTTGCCAAAAAACCAAGTCTGCCGGCATTAATACCTAATATAGGAATGCCCGAATCTCTTACTAATGTTGCTGCTCTTAGTATTGTTCCGTCTCCGCCAATGCTTATCAGCATGTCAAAACTGGAGTCGAGTTCCGTGTGGGAAGTAAAAGTTTTGTACTTATTTTCTACTATTTTTTTCTCATTAAGCATCAATAAAAAATGCGACTCAATAATCATCTCTACATTGTTTTTGTTGAAAAAAACAAAGATGTCGTTTATGATTGGTTCCGTACTGTTTTGATAATATTGACCGTAGATAGCTACTTTCATCTTTTTGTTTAATCGTTAATTTGATTATGTGGTTAATTGAGATTGCGGTTGCGAATAACCGAATTAACAAATTTCCCAATAAGCGGTTAAATATTCAGGTATTTGTCTAAATAATCAGAACGTTCCTTTAAATTATTGATATAATTATCTTCTTGATGTTCTGAAATGATTTCATAATTGTATCTTCTAAAAGTCTGGATGATTTCGTTCATTGCGCCCAAAGTTATTTTCAAAGTAACTTCAACACTCTCAACATCTGCCTCAGAAATGAATAATCCCAAAAGTTTGCCATTATTGCTTTCTACAATTTGGGTAATTTGACTCATTGAATAATCTAAAATTGGCTTTCTCACTACGATAATTCCGCCTGGTTCTTTTAAAAAGGGTGTTTCATGAAAAAATTTCATGATGTCTTCAATTTCATAATATCCTACGTAAATATTGTTTTCGTCCAAAACGGGAACTAAATTAGTGTGGTTTTTTGCAAAAACTTCCAAGACGTCCAGCCACATTGTGTTTGTCCTGGTAAAAAATCCTTCTAAAGTAAATCGATAATCAGACGCTTTTTTATCACTTTCAAAAGTCTCTATATCCTCGGATGCAATACTGCCAATGTAAACGCCCTCTTCAACAATTGGAAAATGTGAAAAGTGTAATTCGCTGAAAAAGTCTTGAATGGCGGCAATAGAATCCTGGCTATCAATCGCTTTATAGTCATTGGCAATATATTCTGTTATTTCTGTCATAAATCAATCGGCAATATTTCATGCAAAATAATCAAAAATAAGCAAAATCTCCTAAGTTTTACTTTGTATTTTTGTTCCAAGCAAATACTAGTATCAAAATAAAAATATGTTTCAATGACAAAATTAAGTGTAAATATCAATAAAATAGCCACTTTACGTAATGCTCGTGGAGGAAATGTTCCCGATTTATTAAAAGTTGCTGCTGACATTCAAAAGTTCGGTGCCGAAGGAATTACCATTCATCCCCGTCCGGATGAACGTCACATCAGGTATCAGGATGCCCGAGATTTAAAGTCTATTGTTTACACCGAATATAATATTGAAGGAAATCCAGAGAAAACTTTTATAGATCTTGTTCTCGAAATAAAACCTACTCAAGTGACTTTGGTGCCAGATGCAATTGATGCCATCACCTCTAATGCAGGTTGGGATACTTTAAAACATGCTGTGTATTTAACTGAAATTGTTCAGGAATTGCAACGCAACGGAATTAGAACTTCTATTTTTGTGGATCCTGTTCTCGAGATGATTGAAGGCGCCAAGAAAATTGGAACCGATAGAATCGAATTGTACACTGAAGCATTTGCACATCAATATAGTCTTGGAAATCA
Organism: Flavobacterium sp. DSP2-3-1; assembly: GCF_049896865.1. Taxonomy (NCBI): domain Bacteria; kingdom Pseudomonadati; phylum Bacteroidota; class Flavobacteriia; order Flavobacteriales; family Flavobacteriaceae; genus Flavobacterium; species Flavobacterium sp. DSP2-3-1. Next base: position 325,099 of record NZ_JAFCVD010000002.1, read on the forward strand.
AAACGGAATTTTGCCGTACACACAATCAGCGATTTTGGCCAATGAATTTGGATTAGGAATCAATGCTGGTCACGATTTAAGTTTGGATAACATTCAGTTTTTCAAACAAAATATTCCGGGATTACTCGAAGTCTCTATTGGTCACGCATTAATTTCAGAAGCTATTTATTTAGGATTGGATAACGTGGTGAACATGTATTTACAAAAATTAAAATAGTTTTTTAAAACCATTAAGAAATTAAGATAAAAGCTTAACAGCCGTAATTTCTTAATGGTTTGTAATTTAAATTGTAACGTTAAAATCTATAATCTAATGCTTTTTTCAAAAATAGAAGGCTCAGGGAAGCCACTTTTAATTCTCCACGGATTTCTGGGAATGTCCGATAACTGGAAAACACTCGGAACGCAATTCGCGATTGATTTTCAAGTTCATATTCTCGATTTACGCAACCACGGACGAAGCTTACATTCAGAAGATTTTAGTTATAAAATTATGGCGCAGGATGTTTATGAGTACTGTCAAGCTCATAAATTAGAAAATATCAATATTTTAGGACACTCGATGGGCGGGAAAGTAGCGATGCTTCTGGCTGCGGCACATCCGGAATTAGTTGATAAATTAATTGTGGCTGATATTGGGCCAAAATTCTATCCTCAGCATCATCAGGATATTTTGGCGGGATTGAATGCTGTGGATTTTTCAAAAAAGCCAAGTAGAAATGATGTTGAAGAAATTATGCAAAAGTATATTCCTGATTTTGGAACCAGACAATTCCTGATGAAAAATTTATTTTGGCAAGAACCGGGACAACTCGCGTTCCGATTTAATTTGGCAATTTTTAATCATAAAATGGATGAAGTAGGAATTCCGTTACCTCAGAATGCAGTTTTCGAGAAACCAACATTGTTCATTAGAGGTGGAAATTCCAAGTATATTTTGGACAGCGATTTCGAAAAAATAAAACAACATTTCCCGGATTCAAGTGTTGAAACGATTCTTAATGTGGGGCATTGGCTTCATGCCGAAAACCCGGCTGAATTTTATCAAAAAGTCACTTCTTTCTTAAAATAAATTAATCAGATTTAAATTTTTCTTACATTTATTTAAATTTTAAAACCAAAAACCATGAATTTATTACTCAGAATCCTTATTACATCAGGTTTAGTATTACTTATTGCTCACTTTATGCCAGGGGTTCATGTCGCTAATTTTACTACCGCTTTGATAGTAGCTATAGTTCTAGGGTTACTTAATATTTTTATCAAACCAATATTGGTAATACTTACACTGCCAGTTACGATTATTACTTTAGGATTGTTTTTATTGGTTATTAATGCGCTGATGATTTTGTTGTGTACCAAAATTGTGGGCGGATTTAGCGTCGATACGTTTTGGACCGCCTTAATTTTTAGTATCATATTGTCAGTTTTACAATCCTTAATGAATGGAATATTAGGCGAAGGAAAGTAAGGAATCGTTTTTAACACGTATTTGTGAATGAATTAATTTACAGTATTTGTTAATTTGATACCTTTGTGCTTCTATATAAGATAAACAATGTCTCAAAAGTTTTACATACTGTTTTTAGTTATGCTTGGTTTCTTTATGATGCCAAGCGTAGCCTTTGCATGTGGAACAAAAACCGAGAAGGCATGTTGCAAAAAAGAATCTTCTTCAGAAACAGAGCAAAAAGACTGTTGCAAGAAAGAAAAAAAATCAGATCAAAGTTCGCATGATGGCTGTAACGGTGCCTGTAAGAATATATCTTGTGCCAGTTCAGCAATCCACTTAAGTTTAACGTCCATATTTAATACAGAATTAAACAAGCAAATTTTTAGTTTTTCCTCTGAAAAACAAAATTACTATTACTCGGAAATCTTTATTTCATCCCATTTCCGTTCTATCTGGCTTCCACCTAAAATAAGCTAAATTCCTTTTTTGACAGCCAAAAAACTGTCTTTTTCTAAAGCATTTTGTGCTTTTACAATCATTAAATTCTAGTCAAATAAAGTTTGAAAAGTAGCGAAATGTGCTATTGTTTTCAATGTTTTTACGACTAATTCACTTTAAAATTATTTATACAATGAAGACATTAAAAAAAATGTTGATAGCAATAACCCTATTGCTTTCAGTTACAATTGCAAGCGCGCAAATCAAAAACGCGAAAACAGAAACCGTTAAAATATACGGAAACTGCGACATGTGTAAAACGACTATAGAAACTGCCGGAAACTTAAAAAAAATGGCGAAAGTTGAGTGGAATAAAGATTCCAAAATGGCAACCCTTACGTATGATTCCACTAAAACAAGTCAGGACGAAATCTTGAAACGCATTGCTTTAGCTGGTTACGACAGTGATAAATTTCTTGCTCCGGATGCTACGTATGATGCATTACACGGATGTTGTCAATATGAAAGAGAAGCTAAAGTAGCTGTTTCAACAGAAATGAAAATGGAAACCAATACTACAGAAAATCATGCAAACCACGCCAATCATTCTGATACTGCAGTTGCAAAACAACAGGTTGATACTAAATTAAAAGTTGTTTTTGATAGCTATTTTCTTTTGAAAGATGCTTTGGTAAAAACTGATGGAAAAGCTGCTGCTACTTTAGCGAAAGACGTTTCAACAGCATTAAATGCAGTAAAAATGGATGAGCTTGCAATGGATGTTCACATGATTTGGATGAAAGAAATGAACAGTTTAATGGCTAATGCCAAGAACATTTCAGAAATTCAAGACATCAAACGTCAAAGAGAGTTTTTCGTTCCTTTTTCAAAATCAATGTACGAAGTGATAAAAGTAGCTAAATACGAAACTCCGGTTTACCTTCAGTTTTGTCCAATGGCAAATGACGGTAAAGGTGCAAACTGGTTGAGCAAAGAAAACGCAGTTAAAAACCCATATTACGGTTCCCAAATGATGACTTGCGGTAAAACGGTTGAAACAATTAAATAAATATTTAAAAAAAGCGTTGGCTGTAACTCAAGTTTCTTTTTTTTAACGCATGGAAACATAGTTTTTATGTATTTCTATTAAGACGTTTCACTCTATTATGGAAAAACACAGGTTTGTTGCCCAAGAATTTGGCTATCCTGCTCTTTTTTTCTATATATCTATGTGTTTATTTTTAAATTCTTTTCAGAGTTCTAAATTTTAAATAATTGCACCCAACGGGTTAAAAACTATAATAAATGAAAAAAATAATGCTGTTTTTCAGTTTACTAATCAGTATTTCAACTGCTACTGCCCAAATGAAAATTGGAGACAGTTTACCTGATTTTGAACTTAAAAACAATAAAGAAACAACAATAAATTTGGCTTCTCTGAAAGGGAAAACGGTCTTGATTGATTTTTGGGCTTCCTGGTGCGCGCCTTGTAGACTGGCCAATAAAAAGCTAGCTCCTTTGTATAATCAATATAAAATTGACAACTTTGAAATCGTTGGTATATCACTGGATACGGATAAAACGAAATGGATGAATGCCATTCAAAAAGATAAAGTAACGTACGAGCAATTAATCGATGCTAAAGGTTTTGATGCGAAATCAGCACTGCTTTTTGGAGTAGAAGAATTACCTAATTCGTATTTATATGATGTATCAGGAAAATTAGTTGCCATCAATCCTACGGAGGAACAAATAATAATGCAAATAAAAAAATAAAACAAAATGAAAAATATAAAATTAAAATTCATTGGTATCGCTTGTTTACTTTTAATAACAAGTGTAAACTCCTATTCTCAAATCTCAAAAGCAGAAATAATTGCTACAGGTTTAACGTGTTCTATGTGTTCTAATGCTATAAATAAACAACTGAAAGCAACCGTTGGTGTGGATAGCGTGAGTACTGATTTGAATACGAATACTTTCACGGTTTATTTTAAAAAAGAAAGTAAAATAATGCCTAGAGTATTAAAAGCAGGAGTTGAAAAAGCCGGTTTCTTTATCGGCTCATTAATAATAACAATGCCTACAAACGGCTTAAAAATTGGAAGTGATAAAACGATTTCTTTAAACGGTTCCACTTTCGTTTTATTGAATGAAGAACTTAAAAACAGTACTGGAGAAACTAAAGTAAAGATTTTTGACAAAGGATATGTCACTCAAAAAGAGCATAAAAAACTGCTTAAAACGTTTTCAAAAACTGCATCATATCCATTAGATAACGAAGATGATTACCACATCAAAACTGTAATTTAATGAGAAAATTTTTAATCGTATTTACGTTTTTTCTTGTTCAGGGAATATCGGCTCAGGAACTTTTCGTGGTTACTGATCCGGCAAGCAATGTTCCTGCTGGTTCACTAGGAATTCGTTTGGGACAATCGATTTTTAAGGAACAAATGGAATCAGGATATAGTTACCATTTTATGCCTGAAGTTACTTGGGGTGTCAATAAAAATTTGATGGTTAGAACATCAATGTTTGTCAGCAGTAGAAGCAATAAATTGGTAACAGAAGGCGCTAGTTTTTACACTAAATATCGTTTCCTTTCTACGGACGACTTGCAGAGTCATTTTAGGATGGCAGCATTTGGAAGATACAGCTTTAACAATGCCGATATCCATCAGGAACAAATAGAAATTATGGGGCATAATACTGGATTTGAAACGGGAATAGTGGCTACGCAGCTTATAAAAAGGGTAGCCATCAGTGCTTCCGTTAGTTTTGAAAAAGCATTTGATAACAAGCCGAATTATAGATTTCCTGTTGCACAAGGTGATAACGGCACTAATTATACGTTGTCGTTTGGAAAACTGATGTATCCAAAAAAATATACCAGTTTTAAGCAAACGAATATCAATACAATGGTTGAGTTTGTTGGGCAAACCTTAAACGAAAATGGAAAATCATATTTAGATATTGTGCCTTCCATTCAATTTATTATTAACAGCCAAGCGCGAATTGATGTTGCTTACAGGTACGAATTATACAGTTCAATGTTGCGGTCTGCGCCAAATGGATTTTATCTGAATTTAGAATATAATTTTTTCAATGTTTCAAAATGAAGTAATTTATAATCATTACCAAATAAATTTCAAAAAAAGTCGTGAAACAACATCGCAATTTGCCACAACAATTATTAATAAATAATTTATTCAAATGAAAAATATAATCTTATCAATAGTCTCATTAGCATTGGTGTCGGTTTCTTGTAACCAAAAAAATAAAGAATTGGAAACTGATTCATCAGTTGCAGTCAAAACAACTGCGGAATTGTATTCGTGTCCGATGCATCCGGAAATCACTGGCAAAAAAGGTGCAGAATGTTCTGAATGTGGTATGGAACTAACAGAAAAAGTGGTGCAAATGCCAAAAACAGAAAAAGATGATGCCAGTGCGACTGCTATTAAAACGGAAAACACAGTCGCTGCAACTTCGTTTACTATTAATGAAATAGTAAGCAGTTATTTAACGCTAAAAAATGCATTGGTAAAAGATGATTCTAATGGCGCCGCCAAAGCTGGAAACACTTTGTATGCCACGTTTGAAAAAGTAAATTCTAATACCATTTTGAATGCAAAGCTGAAAAATAAGTATAATGAAATTGCTGTAAATGCAAAGAAACATGTCAAAGATATTGGTGAAAACGCCGGTAAAATAGCGCGTCAAAGAGAATATTTTGCTTTGTTGAGTAAAGAAGTACATGATTTGATAAAAACTTTTGGAACTGATCAAAAATTATATCAGGATTATTGTCCAATGTACAATCAAGGAAAAGATGGGTATTGGATAAGCGAAACAAAAGATGTTAAAAACCCTTATTACGGTTCTGAGATGTTAAGTTGTGGCAGAATGGTACAAGCGTTTCTCTAACTATTACATGTGAATTATGTAATTTAGAGTAATAAAAATACAACTTTTTAACCAATGTTTTTTGTAAATTTTAATGGTGGAAATTAATCTGCAATTAAAAAATAGATGCGATGAAAAAAATATTTTTTTTAGCCCTAATGACGGCTATTATAATGGTTTCCTGTAACCAAAAGAACAAAGAAAATTCAACTATCGATTCTCCAATGATGAAAGATAGTTCAGCGATGAAGAGTTCTGACGGTAATAAGATGATGAACGATTCCTTAATGATGAAAAATACTGTGACAATGTATTCTTGTCCGATGCATCCCGAAGTGCAAGGCAAGTTGAATGATAAATGCCCTAAATGTGGTATGAAATTGACAGAACCAGTAACTGAAACCGCCACAAAAAGCAGCAAATAAATAAGGATTTCACCTTATATAAATCTAAACAACCTTACTACTCAAGAAACGGTAAGGTTGATTTAAAATAAACTAAAATGAAACATGATTACCATATAATGGGAATGACATGTAATGGCTGTCGTTCATCAGTTGAAAAGGCATTAAATAGCATTGCGGGAGTTGAAGCAACTGTTTCTCTAGATCCGCCAATTGCTACCTTAATAATGAAAGAGCATATCCCATTAGTTCAGTTACAAGAAACGCTTTCCAAAGCTGGCAAATATTCCATTTCTATGGAATCCCCAATCGAAACTGTTTTAGAACTATCAAATGAACCTCCAAAAAAAGCATGTTGCGGTTCTAATAAACCACCAGAGGAGTCAAAAGTTACTTCACCGAATAATGTATCTGGAACATATTATTGCCCGATGCATTGTGAGGGTGAAAAGGTGTATGATAAGCCGGGAGATTGTCCGGTTTGTGGAATGGATTTAGTTAAAGAAGCAGAATTGACAAGTAGTCAAACAATGTATACTTGTCCCATGCATCCCGAAGTTATCAAAGAAGGTCCGGGTTCTTGTCCCATCTGCGGAATGGATTTAGTGCCAATGGAACCCACCGATTCTCAAGAAAATAAGGTTTATAATGACTTGGTGCGCAAAATGAAAATAGCGGTAGTTTGTACTGTTCCCATTTTCATAATTGCGATGTCAGATATGATTCCGAATAATCCAATAATGAAAATTATGGATTTAGAAAAGTGGAATTGGGTACAACTAATTTTGTCGCTTCCAGTCGTTTTTTATGCGTGTTGGATGTTTTTTGAGCGTGCATGGAAATCCATTGTTACTTGGAATCTCAATATGTTTACCTTGATTGGAATTGGGGCTGGAGTCGCTTTCTTATTTAGCTTATTTGGATTATTTTCCCCGGCTATGTTCCCCGACGAATTCAAAACGCATAATGGAACAGTGTCGCTTTATTTCGAAGCAACAACTGTCATACTAACATTGGTTTTATTGGGACAATTACTTGAGGCCAGAGCGCACAGTCGAACCAGTGGTGCGATAAAAGAATTGTTGAAATTAGCACCAACTGAAGCCACTTTAGTTAGCAATGGAGCTGATAAAGTAATTTCAATTCATGATATCAAAAAAGGAGATTTGTTGCGTGTAAAACCGGGAGATAAAATTCCGGTGGATGGCAAAATTACCGATGGAGAAAGTACTATTGATGAATCGATGATTTCAGGAGAACCTATTCCCGTTGATAAAAAAATAGAGGATTCCGTTATAGCGGGAACCATAAACGGAAATAAATCCTTTGTAATGATTGCCGAGAAAGTTGGTTCGGAAACCTTGCTTTCGCAAATCGTAAAGATGGTAAATGATGCGAGTCGTTCTAGAGCACCTATTCAAAAATTAGCAGATAAAATCGCTAAATATTTTGTACCAATTGTAGTTGGAGTTTCCATAATAACCTTTTTTGTTTGGTCACAATTTGGTCCTGAACCCGCAATGGTCTATGGATTTATCAACGCTATTGCGGTATTGATAATTGCGTGTCCTTGCGCTTTGGGTTTGGCTACACCCATGTCAGTGATGGTTGGTGTTGGGAAAGGGGCTCAATCGGGAGTTCTAATAAAAAACGCCGAAGCACTGGAAAACATGAACAAAATAAATGTTTTAATTACCGATAAAACAGGAACAATTACCGAAGGGAAACCTTCTGTTGAAAAAGTATTTTCCCTGCAAAATGACGAAAATGAACTATTGCAAAGCATCGCATCTTTAAATCAGTACAGCGAACATCCTTTGGCGCAAGCCGTAGTCAATTTTGCGAAAGCGAAAGAAGTCACTTTAATAGAAGTAAAGGATTTTGAAGCAATTTCAGGCAAAGGCGTGATTGGAACAGTAACTAATAAAAAAGTAGCGTTGGGAAATAAAAAATTGATGGAACAAGTGAATGCCACGATTTCTGCAGAGCTCGAAAATCAAATTATTGCTCAACAAAAACTAGGGAAAACCGTTTCTTATATTTCAGTTAATGGAATTGCAGTGGGATTTGTATCAATTACAGATGCGATAAAAGCAACAAGTGTTACAGCCATAAAAGAATTAATTCGTCAGGGTGTGGAAGTAATCATGCTAACGGGCGATAATGAAAATACGGCAAAGGCTGTGGCAGCGGAACTGAATTTAAGTTCTTACAAAGCGGGTTGTTTACCGGAAGACAAACTGAAAGAAATAAAACGATTGCAAACTGAAGGAAAAATTGTAGCTATGGCAGGCGACGGAATCAACGATGCTCCGGCTTTGGCGCAAGCGGATGTCGGCATTGCCATGGGAACCGGAACTGATGTGGCGATAGAAAGTGCAAAAATAACGTTGGTGAAAGGTGATTTACAAGGCATAGTAAAAGCCAAAAATTTAAGTCACGCGGTAATGCGAAATATAAAACAAAATTTATTTTTTGCTTTTTTTTACAATGTACTTGGAATTCCCATTGCGGCGGGTGTTTTGTATCCGTTTTTTGGAGTGCTCCTTTCGCCAATGATCGCGGCTTTGGCCATGAGTTTTAGCTCGGTTTCAGTAATTGCAAATGCATTAAGATTGCGTGGTCTAAAACTTTAAACGAAAATATTTAAAAGTTTATTTATAAATTAGAAAATATGAAAAATACGATCTTATTAATTTTATTTCTGATGCTTATTCCTCTTTTTGCAATAGCAGAAAATAAAAGTGGAAATGCCATTTCCAGAAAAGCATCGATTCTTCAGGCACAGCCTGTAACGTACACTTGTGTAATGCACCCGGAAATTCATGCGAATAAACCTGGAAAATGCCCAAAGTGTGGCATGGATTTAATCAAGGAAAAAGCCAAATCGGTAAAAAAATCTGTTCCAAAAAAGCAGGTGGCAAAACCAGTTGTAAAACAAGGAGTACCTGTAAAAACAACCGTTATTGAAACTAAAGCAACAAGTGATGATTCTCATCAAAATCACACAATTGTTCCCTCAGAATATGCTAAAGTTATAGAAGAACCGGTTAAAAGAACAGCGAAAAACGCACCGCCCAAAACGGTTCGGTATGATTTATATGTTCGGGACACCATTGTCACTTTTGGCGATGCACCCAAAAGAGCGATTGCCGTAAACGGACAGATTCCAATGCCAACACTTACTTTTACCGAAGGCGATATTGCCGAAATCTATGTGCATAATGAGTTGGATGAAGAAACGTCGTTGCACTGGCACGGATTGTTTTTGCCTAATAAAGAAGATGGTGTGCCCAATTTGACCCAAATGCCAATTAAACCACATACGGTACATAAATATACATTTCCTATAATTCAACACGGAACACATTGGTATCACAGTCACACGGGTTTGCAGGAGCAAATTGGTATGTATGGTTCTTTTATCATGAATAAAAGAAATGAGGACCCAACTTTTAGAACAGGAATTGATGATTTACCAACGGTACCAATCATTTTAAGTGAATGGACGGATTTGAATCCAAAAAATGTCCATCGGATGCTGCACAACGCAACCGATTGGTTTGCGATTCAAAAAGGAACTACACAAAGTTACGCTGAAGCCATTAGAGCGGGACATTTTAAGACCAAAGTTGCCAACGAATGGAAACGAATGAATGCGATGGATGTAAGCGATGTCTATTATAATAAGTTTTTGATTAACGGTAAAAATGAAACTCAACTTTCGCAGTTCAAAGCGGGCGATAAAGTGAGGTTGCGAATTGCCAATGGTGGTGCCTCGACCTATTTTTGGCTGAATTATGCGGGAGGAAAAATCACTGTTGTTGCCAGTGATGGAAATGATGTGGAGCCAGTTGAAGTGGATCGTTTGATTGTTGCGGTGTCTGAAACCTATGATGTTGTCGTGACGATTCCTGCCGAGAAGACTGCTTTTGAATTTTTAGTCACTTCTGAAGATCGCACAAAATCCGCTTCGTTATATTTAGGAGATGGTGTGAAACAACTGATGTTGCCTTTGCCAAAATTAAAATATTTTGAAGGGATGAAAATGATGAACGGCATGATGAAAATGAATGGCGATTTAGATGATATGGGTATGAAAATGTCGCTGAACCAAATGGATATGAATGTAGTAATGTATCCAGAAATCACGGGGCCGATAGATGCTAAAGAAGGAACGCAAAAAGAAGTTGAAATGGATCATTCGTCTCATGATATGGGAAAAATGAAAATGGAGGAGACCTCTCCGAAGATGGATGGCATGAAAATGACGGAGGAGGATTATAATAGTAATGCATTATCTGATATTACTACCTTAAATTATGCCATGCTGAAATCACCTACTAAAACAACCTTGCCAAAAGACGCGCCCGTAAAAGAATTGCGGTTTGAATTATCAGGAAACATGAATCGCTACGTGTGGAGTCTGGACAATAAAGTGGTTTCGGAAGCCGATAAAATTTTAATTAAAAAAGGAGAGAATGTTCGAGTTGTACTCTTCAATGGCTCCATGATGCGCCACCCGATGCATTTACACGGGCATGATTTTAGAGTCCTGAATGGTCAGGACGAGTTCGCTCCCATGAAAAACATCATTGACATTATGCCCATGGAAACCGATACGATTGAGTTTAATGCGAATGTAAAAGGCGATTGGTTTTTTCATTGTCACATTCTCTATCACATGATGGCGGGAATGGGTCGTGTTTTTAGCTATGAAAATCAAGAGCCCAATCCTTTGATTCCAAATCCAAAATTGGCGCAACGCAAATTATTCGCTGATGACAGAGCTTTTCGTGTGATGGCCGAAAATGATTTTGCCACCAACGGAAATGATGGAATGCTGATGATTCAAAACACGCGTTGGAGTATTGGTACCGAATGGCGTTTAGGATATACCGATGAACACGGTTATGAAACTGAAACACACATTGGACGATACATCGGGAAAATGCAATGGTTAATGCCGTTCATCGGTTTTGACTGGCGGTATCGAAAAATGGAAATGGGAGCAATGGAAGAAAATCTTTTTGGTCAAACCAATACCAAAGACAATCGTGCTGTTTTCAGTGCCGGAGTTGAATATACCTTACCCTTGCTGATCAAAGCACAAGCTGAAGTCTATACCGACGGAAATTTCAGATTGCAATTTGAACGCATGGATATTCCGGTTTCCAAAAGATTGCGCATGAATTTAATGTGGAATACTGATAGAGAATACATGGCGGGATTGCGTTATATTGTCAAGAGAAATTTTGGAATTACAACGCATTATGACAGTGATATGGGAATGGGTTTTGGAGTGAGTTTGAATTATTAATTAATTCTCAAAATAAGTTTGCATAAAAAAGCAAACTTATTTTGGTAAGTGTTAGTTCTGAATTGATTACAATTCACAAGTTCAATACAGGCTGTTTTTATTGGAAGGTTTTTGGTTTTGGCTTTGTGCATCTCAAAAATATTGTTATTTTTGCACCCGAAATAGAAAAACAGGGCCCGTTCGTCTATCGGTTAGGACGCATGGTTTTCATCCATGTAAGAGCGGTTCGATTCCGCTACGGGCTACATGCACAAACACAAGCTAAAAAAGCCTCGAAAATTATTTTTCGAGGCTTTTTTCATTACTGGTTTTGGCTGTTCTTTTTGTGAATTTTACGAAATAATAAAATAATTCAGATTTTAGAAATATAAGGTAGTATCAGGAAACAGGGTGCTCTAATTGAGGTTGCGCCATGCTGTGTTTAGTTTCGGGGCTTTGTAACAAATAATTTCTGCTGTTAAAACCTTGCATTTACGATATCTTTTATTTTTAATTTTTGGCGCAAAGTCAGAGATATTTGCGCAACTTATGCAACAAATTTATTCTTTTAATGGATATTTTGCGGAGTTGGGCACGAAACCTCGACTACCGTAAATCTGCTTGTAGCGTTACTTAATTTTTTCATTCGCTGCCTAACATAACTTTCAATTTGATTAAATACTTTTTTCCTTTTGATATTTTAATAGAAAATCTTTTACCGTTGTCCATTGTATTTCTGGGTAACGATTAATATCGAGCTTCGCTATTTTTGAACGTTCATCAATCATATTGTGCATGTATTGCATTCCTTGCCAAGCAGGGTAAAGTTCTTTTTTTCCTGGTGCCAATTTTCGTGCAATCTTTATAATTATGGCAAGAAGTTTTTGTCCGCCAGGTCTAAATAAGCGAAACTTCTGACCTGTGACCTGACTGGTTATTACTTTTAATTCGCGCGGACTTATTAGATCACCTGCAATTCTAAGATATCGAGGAGTGTTTGAGTCAAGGGCAACTTTAGCAGTAAATTCTGCTGTATTATCCATTGTGGTAAAGGCCAATTTGTAATCCTTATTTCCCCAATATAGAATTATTTTCTGCTTGAAAAGAATCATAGGCATTTCATCTATCAGCAATTCAGTAAAAGCTCCGTTAAAAATTGAAGTTGCAGCAATAGGCATTTTGTCAAGATATTCGTGAAATTCACGTCTTAGATCTAAGTTTCGGTTTTCACCATATGAAAACTTAGTAAAATCTAAAGAGTAGTCTGACGGAATAAAGCGAGGAACGCCCGCTGCTATGGCTGCTTCTAGCAAAACTTTTTGGGCATCTACAACCACTTCACGCAATCCGGCTAAAGCGGAAACTACGCAGGAAACACCAACGCAAGAAGTTTTTAATTCTTCCAAATTCCAACTATTCACCTCATAAATTTTAACACCTAAATTTTCAAGTACTTTTATTTTTTCAATATCACTGTTCGAACGAACAACCACAATTATTTCGGCATCTTTGTTTACTAAAGCCTTTACTATTCTTAATCCTAAATTACCCGTCGCACCTGCTACTAAAATTATTTTTTTCATTTTCTTTTCTATTTTATTTTGTCCGCTGTAAGATTTCCAATAAATTAACGTCAGTTCGCCTAAAAACCGATAAACTGGGTTGCTCGGCTTTTAAATACAACGTAAATATAGATGATTTAGATTGTAATTAGTTTTTTATAAAAGAGAATGGATTGTAAATTTAAGCAATCGGCTGTAGCGTAACATATTCACAATCAATCAAATTAATCTTTTTTAAGTTGTTCCGTGTGATTTTGATTCCCGTTAATTGTATGATCGCGGTCATTCATTCCGTTTGACATTCCGATCATAAATGCAGTAATAAGGAGCATAATTTTTCTTTTTACTCAAAGAACAGGGTGTTTATATTGCTCTAAACGTGGTTTGTTATTGTGTTTATACATTTTGTAAATGATAAATGATTAGACATTTGGTATCATCTTTATGCATGGAATTGCATAAATGCGTAGAAAGAATTATCTAGGCTGTGTGTAAACTTTTATAGGAGTTTTGGGAAGTAATCATCTCATTTATAAAAATGTATTGAGATGCAAATGAACTTACTTTTTGATAAAGCAACGTCTGTAATTTAAGTAGAACCGTAATTTGAAGACTACAACTATCTTGAAATTGGAGATAAACTAAGTGAAATAGGAATGATGTTTTTTCAGAGGGATTTGCCTTGTGGAACGCACATAATTTTGAACCCTTATAGTTTAATTCTTTTCTAAGAATTACGTTCGAGAATTGATAATAATCTGCTGGATTTGATTGAGAGTCTAAAGCACCATCATTTGCAATCAGGCCAAAAGCCAGAAAGAGTGAAATGAGATATTTTAAATATTTTTTCAATCTATTTAATTTGAAAATTATTAATATGTGATATGACGTTCCTATGTTTTGTTAGGATCTTGGAGCTAAAATACCATTTCTTTTCGGATTATTAATATATAATTCTTTACTGTCCAGTACTCTTAAACCTCCTTTATTTGAAAAACGTAAGTCGTTTATCTTTAACGGCATCCAAGCGAAGCATTTTATAATCCAGCACATAATTTTGATAAACACGCCAAGGTGCTTTGTTTCCCTGACTAGGAAGCATATTCGCTGCTCTGTTGATGTAGCCGGAATTCAAGTTTAGTAGTGGAACGGGTTTTAAATTTGTCTCGACTACTTTTGCCTGCACTGCTTTATAATGGTGTTTGTCCAAATATTTTAAAACCCGAGATATATATTCGCTGGTAAGGTCACTTTTCAAGGTCCACGAAGCATTGGTATAGCCAACAAAAATAAAGAAGTTGGGCAGGTCGCTTAACATGAGGCCTTTATAGACAAAAGATTTAGAAACATCAAAAGGTTGCGAATCCAGTTGAATTTTTACGCCTCCAAACGCCACTAAATTAAGTCCAGTTGCGGTAATTATAATGTCGGCGGCCAGTGTCTTGCCCGATTTTAGTAAAATGCCATTTGTTAAAAAACAATCGATATGGTCAGTAACTACCGATGCGTTCCCTTTTCTGATGGCTCTAAAAAAATCTCCGTTTGGCGCAATGCAAAAACGTTGTTCCCATGGATTGTAATTGGGTATAAAATGAGGGTCCACGGGAAAGTTACCCAAAGCTTTTTTAGCCCCTTTAATGATGAATTTTTTCATTGCCTCCGGAAAGAACTTGCACAGATTAAAAAAGACGATAGCGTAAAAAATATTTTTATAACGAATCAGTCTATAGGCTACTTTTTTTGGGAACAGGCTTTTGAGGCGAGCAGCAATTTTGTCTTTATTTGGTAAAGCAGCAATATAGGTTGGCGATCGTTGCAGCATGACAACTTGTGCACCTTCGGCGGCAAGCTCCGGAAGGATGGTCACAGCAGTGGCGCCGCTGCCAATTATAACCACTTTTTTATTGGCGACATCTAATTTTTCAGGCCACTTTTGCGGATGGATTATTTTGCCTTCAAAACGGGATTGATCCTTAAATTCAGGAGTGTATCCTTTGTTATAATTATAATAGCCGCTACAGCTAAAGATAAACTGGCACCTGTAAACTGTTTCTTCTTCCGTAACGGTATTTACGGTAGTGACCGTCCATGATTTTTTTTCTGTATCGAAGTTATAAGAAAGAGCGCGTTGATTGTAGATGATATGCGCGCGCACTTTATATTCGTCTGCGGCTTCATTCAGATATTTTAAAATAGAAGGTCCGTCAGCGAAAGACTTTTGGTCTTCCCATGTTTTAAAGGAATAGCCAAAAGTATACATATCCGAATCGGAACGGATTCCGGGGTATTGAAACAAACTCCAGGTACCGCCAAGTTCCGCTCTTGCCTCTAAAATAACATAATTTTTGTCTGGATTTTTGCGTGACAAATGACACGCGGCGCCTATACCGGATAATCCTGCTCCTATTATAACAATATCTATATGATCGGTATTCATGTTTTTATTTTAGAATTAAATGCTGTTGCAAAATACAAAATTGTAGCAATAAAAAAACACCATTACATTTTCTTAAGTAACGGTGTTTGTAATTGATATGAAAACCTTTTAAAGTGGAAAAAAATGGGTTTTTATTAGGATTGAACGACAAATTTATTTTTGAATAAACACGCTGTAACGCTGGGGGTCATTCTTTTGTCCAGCTATTAATTTGGCTTTTAAAATTTCCCAACCTATCAGATATGTCGTCACTAAGAATAGCGCGGTTTTGCAAAACGTGCCCTCCAACGAGGGAAAATAAAGCAAGTCAGAAAAGCTATCCCCTTACAACGGCAAAGCTTTCTTACGTTATCACGTCAGATTTTTTCAATAGTTTTGTTAGATTTACTTCTTCTGTTCCCTGCCGATTAAGTTTTAATCACCAATTGGAAGTCACGTTTTACATAACCGCGCTGTAAGTTAACAAGAAAACTGAGTATATTTCCAAGCCATCGGATTACTTCCTTTTTTTCTTGAGAAAAAATGGGATTGCTTAAAACAATTAGTAAAATGAATAAAAATTTCGATTTCATATTTTCTATGTGGTTTCTTTGATTCTGCAAATTGACGGTTAACGGTCTCTCCCTAGGCTCTCGTTGCCGATTAAAGCGAGATGAGTTCTTTCGACAAGTTAGAAGTTTTTCTTGAAAAAGAAGTACCAGCGAGTGAAAAATCGGCAATGGAGCTTACCGTGTTTTAGCGGTTCGGGCATGTCCTGATTTCCGTTTTTTATAATGTCTTTGTATTTTTTTTTGAAGAGATTAAATATGAAGTTCTTGCTATGATGAAGAGTAGTCCTGGTTTAACTATCCGA
The DNA here is from genome assembly GCF_049896865.1 of Flavobacterium sp. DSP2-3-1. Lineage (NCBI taxonomy): Bacteria > Pseudomonadati > Bacteroidota > Flavobacteriia > Flavobacteriales > Flavobacteriaceae > Flavobacterium > Flavobacterium sp. DSP2-3-1. Next base: position 341,454 of record NZ_JAFCVD010000002.1, read on the forward strand.
TATAAAATCGCTCCAATTAAACTAAGAATTGATATTATTCCAATGGAAAGCACGCCGCCAAAGGTAAATGTCATACCGATAACAAATCCTAGAAAATACTCAGCCTCATAAATAGGTAAAAAGAGTGCAAGAACTAGCAATGAGACAATCATATAAAATGGTATTTCTGAATATTTTAAAGTAAAAAAAACAGATAGTAATAAACTAAAAGATAATGCAGCAATGAAAGCATAAAGTATATTTACTGAGAACTTAAAAACAGTTAAATCATTTCCAATTCTCTTTTGTACTCTGTAAAATAGAAACCACGTAAGCAATGGAATTAAAATTCCTCCCAACCAATTTGAAAATTCAGGTAAGTCTTCATTTTGTAGCATGTGATGACTAGGTACACCACCATGGAAATGATCCCAAATTAAAAGCGACCAGATAGCAACTGTGATTATTGTAGTGAAATATAAACCGATCTTAAAAAATTCTTTTTCTGTCATTTTTTTACCTTTTTTTAGGTTTTCTAATCTCTAATAGTTTCCTAGTTGCGCATCGCCTGACCGCTAAGGCTAGTTCGTCTAAAAAACTTTAAACGAGCTCATTTTAGCTAATCAGTTAGTAAATATATATGATTTAAACTACAATTAAAATTCTTTTTAATAGAAGTGACTTTCACATTCTCAAAAGGAGATAAGGCTAACAAGTATTAAAAAAGCGTTGTCAGAGCAGCAAAATATTAAGCCAATACTTTTAGAGATTATTTTTTAGAACTGTTGCAATATTTCACAGTCATTGATTGTAACCAATCGTTGTAATCTTTTTAAGATTTTATTTTTATTAAAGATGTTTCTTTATCAGATATGATAATGGTCACTATCCGAAAATTTGGATCATCCAGAAGAATTCTCGTGACTTTTAACAGTAGTTTTAAGAATTTTTTTTTCTTTTTCATTTTTTGTACCTGAATGATTAGAAATTACGCTGATGTAACAATAGTTTTTTCACAATCTATACTGACTCTTTTGCTACAACAGGATAAGATGTCGCCTTTTAACTTGTGTAAAGCATGCCGTTTTTTAAAAAATAAGAAGCCCAATCCTCTTTTTTAAAATAAATTCTGATTTTATTTTTAATTCATTTTTTAATAAAAAGAAATCTTCTTCCGCTGAAATGGGAGCCACTTACTTTATAAACTGAAGGCATATTGACACTTTTATTTTACATTGCGGTGTGAATCATATATTGCTATTTTCGTTTGCTATGTGCATACTTTACGACAGCTACCAAAACTACTCCGCCGATTATATTACCCAACGTAGAAAGAACTTGGAATTTTAAAAATTCCAACCCGCTTATATCGTTTGCATTGGCAAAATAAGCCATAAATATTTCTATAGATCCAACAATACAATGGTGCAATCCTGCGATGCTAATAATGAATGTTACAAAAAATATCATTGCTACACGGCTAAGGGTATCTTGTGCCGCGCTTAGCAACCAAGATAGCGTACCCATTAGCCAACCTGCCATTATGCTGCTTACTACAATATTAGCGCTGCTGTACGCTACCATTTTTTGCGATATAAAGTGAAAAAAATCAAGTGAAATAAGATGTGTGCCAGCATTAAATTGTAAAACAATTGAGCCAAAAAGATATCCTCCCAATAAATTCCCTACATAAATAATTATCCAAAGATTCACTAAACTTCTAAGCGAAGCTTTACCATTAAATACAGGTATAGTCGCTAAAACGGTATGTTCTGTAAAAAGCTCCGACCGCCCGATAATTACAAAAATATAGCCAAGAGGATATACCAAGGCCATCATTAAATATAGTTTACCAGGACTTATCTCCGTTTTAAATAGTGTATAAATTATACCAATAACAAGTATGCTGAAACCGACCTCAAGACCTGCAGAAAGTGACGATATAAAGAGCCCTGTGTTAGAACGACGGTATTCTTTTAAGCCCGCGTCTATTTGCTCAACCATTATTTCATAAGGTTCTTTTGGTTGCTCTGCTGTATGTTCTGTTTGTGTAGGTAGCTCTTCTTTTTTTTTAGTATCCATTGCCGTATTTTTTTAGTACTGAAGGAAGTCAATAGTGTTATTATTTTCTATTTGATTTCGAATTCACACTTCCAAAATCATTTTTCCAATGTTATCACCTATAAATAAACTCAGCAGTTATGCAGATAAATTGTCAACGTCTTTTACAATCTTTACTTCATATTTTAATTTACCTTTTTGTACCCATGCTGCCAAATGCTTGTCACCTTTACTAAATTAACTTTTGTAATTGCCAATGAGAAAACCCTGTATTAAAACACTTCTGGTCAGTAACATGGGTTGGAGTCGGGGACCCATTGGTATTTCAGTGCTTTTGTAGAACGCAATATGTCCGCACAATATAATTCTGACATTGAAATTTATATTGCTTATTACAGCATTTAAAGTTTCACCTCCCAGATTATCGTAATAGATAACTACTGCTTTTGGACGAGCATCAGTAATTGCTATATTTAAATCAGTACAGGACTTATAATTTAAGACCTGATCAAAGCCAAATTTTCCCTGTTATAATTTTACTTTTTTATCGCCGCCTGTTACAATAAATATACTGAAACCTGCAGTTTAACTGTTTGATTAACATCGAGATTAGTTACAAGATCAACAGCACCTGTAGCTCAAGATACCACATCAGTTTCTTCATTTTTAGTTCTACCAAAACGAGTTAAACCAAAGTAGGCGGTAAGGTTGGGTATTCCTAATACGCCCAGAAAATAACTTGCAGGGGCAATTGAAGGGTCAATTTTTACTATGCTAATTTCTACTGCAATGCAAAACTACTGCCAATGTAAGCTACCAGTTACGGTATCATTTTCTTTACAATTGATATAATTATTTTTTAATACTTTAACTATTACTCCACCAGTAATTGGTTTTCCCAATTAAAATGGCGGAGTATAATATTTAGCACCATTCACTCAACCTCTAATATACTTATCAACAGAAAAATATTATCTCAACAAATGTCTAACTCTCCGAAATTTCGGTTAGTTTTATATATTTAGTTTTAAAATTCTCCAATACAGGATTTTGCTTCGGTCTGCTGGACATAACGATTTGTTGTTGAATAGGTGATAGTATTTTAATTATATTTTATTAATGTCCAAATAAAAAGGGATCGTTTATTTCACTAACCCTAATGAGTTTTTTATTTACAAATTCATCCATACCTACTTCACAAAGTTCTCTCCCATAACTGCAACCTTTATTACCGCCAAATAGTAAATAGGCTGGTGTTCAAGTTGGATGATTAATAGAAAACATTCTTGTACGAATTTGATTGGCCACACGTTTACCTCTTTCGATTTCTTTTTTAGATACACAGCAGCCCAAACCAAATGTAGAATCGTTGGCTAAATCAATTGCTTTTTGTTTATTTTTAAATTTTAAAAGAACTCATCATCTATATTTTCAACTACGATAAATCTTTTTATTGCAATGCAACATTCGCCATTATTATTAATTCGGCTAACGACTGCCCATTTTGAGGCTTTGTTAGTATCCACATCATAAAAAACAATAAAGATATCGCTTCCTCCTAATTTCAGAATATTTTTTTTAAAATACTTATCTGCCTTTGTTTTAGTACTTGCACCAGCAACTTCACAACCCGTAAGCGAAATGCATTTTAATCTTATATCAAATACTAATTCCGATGCTCTTCTAACGGATACTAACAGATTGGTGTAAAGCACAATTGGGGCTCTTAAATCTAAAAAAAGTTTCCCAATGGCTATAGCGCATTGTGGAATAATTGACGAATGCTTAATAAATTTAGCATTACCCAACATTATTGGATGCAACAACGGCTACCTGCTAAAACGGAAAATTCCACGGTTACACCCCCCCGAAATACAACTGTGTGACTATGCCTAACCAACGCCTGTCCATCAACTGGATTTCATATTTTATCTGATAAAAATGCTTTCACATTACAAGCATAATAATCAAATATTTCTGCACTTGGTGTAATTTCTCCTTCAGTCTGAACAATAAACTTGCTCATTTCAAGGGTGATTTACTGGGCAAGCTTCTTCTTTTTTCTTTTAACAAATTAGCTATTTTTTGTAATAAAGCTGTACTTTTTGAATCAGGCGTTTTTTTTAAGTTGCAAATATTTCTACTGATTTTGCAATAGATTTTTCGATCGCATTTTCAGTTATTTCTTCAAATGTTTTAACCATTTTGTTGGTTGCAGGATTGGTCCTTAAATTGCCATAAATTTAGTCTTTAGATTTTGATATTGCATACCTTACAGATGTTTAGGTGCTTTATCAGCTTCAATACACCAGAGTAATTCTTTTATAAAAATTGCTGCCAATTTATCGGAATTGGATTTGTCCAACGCTTTTCCATTTTCATCATAGGCATTATCTACTGTTGGAACAGAAAACATGGCAGGAATCGTCCAAGCCATCATTTTCCAAAGTGTAAACTGAAGTGATACGAGGGCTTGATTACCAGCAAAAGGTCCAGATGAAACGGTAACAATACCCACGGGTTTGTGTCTCCATTCTTCGTAAAGCAGGTCAATTGCATTTTTTAAACTTGCGGGATAACCCCCGTTATATTCCGGTGTAACGATGATTATTCCATCTGCTGATTTAATCTTATCTGCAAATTCAAGAACATTTTCAGCTGGATTAATCATTGTTTTTAAGGTGCCATCAAAGATGGGGAAGTTATACTTTTTTAAGTCAATGATCTCGCTTGTTGCCAGCTTGTTTTCGGTAAGATAATTTTGAAAATAAAGCGATACGTTATGGCTTTTTCGTCCTACTCTAACGCTGGAGGAAATGATTGAAATATGTCTCATAATTGTTATTTTTTGAAAATTTTATCTATTTCTTTTGAAAGTTTCACATCTTTTTCGGTAATGCTATCTTTAGCATCGTGTGTAAATAGCAAGATTTCTACCTTGTTGTAAACATTACTCCAACTGGGGTGATGGCCCATTTTTTCAGCTGCAAAAGCAACCTTTGTCATAAAAGTAAAAGCTTCTACAAAGTCTTTAAATTCAAAACTGCGTTTTAATTGATTGTTTTCTTCTTTCCACATATGGCTTTTTTTTTTAACTTCATTTACTGCAATGGCAAATCATTTTTATTGGTGTCTGACATTACAAATTTTAAACTGCAAAAATTGAAAATAATTCAGACAACAAATATCCCTTAATCTTCAACTTTTACTTTTCTTTTCGGAACAATTGTTTATTTCTTAGGAACGCAGTTTGGCACTTTTTTTCCGTCTTTGGTTTTCATTCCCTCTTTTTTGTATCCATCCCAACAAGGATCTTTCGACTGCTTGTCCTTGGGTTTTTGGATGTCTTTTTTCTTCTTTGCCATGATTATTATCTATTATTTGTTGAAATATTAGATTGTTGCTGTATCAATTACATAACGGTAACGGGCCTCTTTGTTTACCACCTTTTTCCACGCGTCATTTATTTCTTCCGCTTTGATGATTTGTATTTGCGGATAGATTTTATTTTCTGCACAATAATTCATTACCTCTTGTGTTTCTGGAATGCCACCAATCAACGAACCATTGAAATTTACCCTATTAAAAATCATATTGGTATTGTTGATCATCAGCTCTCCATTAATAGGTAGCCCCACTTGGGTGAAAAAACCATACGGTTTAACGCATGAAATATAATCTGACATTTCATAGGCATAAGGTACGGTTGAAATCATAAAATCCATTTTTCCAAACCATGGTTTTAATTTATCTGCCGAGTCCACAACAATAACTTCTCTTGCACCAAAACCTTTGATATCATTTACTTTTGAAGGCGAGGTTGTAAAAGCATACACTTCCGCACCTTTTGAAACAGCTAATTTAATTGCGATGTGTCCTAAACCTCCAATGCCTACTACACCAATTTTATCTCCTTTTTTGAATTTCGCTTTCATCAATGGTGAATAGGTAGTAATTCCTGCGCAAAGCAAGGGTGCTGCATATTGCAATTCTATGTTCTTAGGGATTTTGATAGCAAAATGTTCTATTACCACAATATTAGTGGAGTATCCGCCTTGTGTAATTCCTGTTGGTGATGATTTTTCGGGCGTGCCGTAAGTGCCTACCATGCCTGTGGTTTCACAATGTTGCTCTTCACCATTTTTACAACTTTCGCATTTCATGCAACTGTTTACCATGCAACCCACACCCGCTTGGTCTCCCACTTTAAACTTAGTTACATTTTTTCCCACTGCTGACACTATTCCTGCAATTTCATGTCCAGGCACTTGTGGATATTGCTGCTTTCCCCAATGTCCTTTTATGGTATGGATGTCCGAGTGGCAAATTCCGCAGAACTTGACGTCAATCAATATATCGTTGTCGCCAACTGGTCTGCGTTCAAAATTCCAAGAAACTAATTTTCCCTGTTCATCTTTGCCGGCGTAACCTTTAGATTTTATATTCTTGCTCATCTTGTGTAAATTATTTGTTTGTGAAAAAAGTTGAAGTGGATTTGCCAGCAACACACCTGCACCTGCAATGGAAGTTTGCTGTATAAATTTTCGCCTTGATTGATGGTTTTTCTCTTTCATACTCCTCTATTTTTGATTTTTGCATTTAATTTTACATATACAAAATCCTCATTCTTTTACTCTTAAAATGATTTTTTGAAAGATGATGTCATTGATGTTTTTAAGATGCCTTGAAAAATGGGAAAATTAAGGGCTTTCAAATCAATTTACCGATTTGTTTTTCTTAAAATAATTTTGAAAATAAAGCGATAATTCATTACTTTTTCGCCCTTCTCTAACGCTGAAAGAAATGAAAGCAATGTGTCGCATAATTATTCTTTATCGAAAATTTTATCTATTTCTTTTGAAAGTTTTACATCTTTTTCAGTAATGCTATCTTTGGCATCATGTGTAAATAACAAGATTTCTACCTTGTTATATACATTACTCCAATTGGGATGATGGCCCATTTTTTCAGCTGCAAAAGCAACCTTAGTCATAAAAGTAAAAGCTTCTACAAAGTTTTTAAATTCAAAACTGCGTTTTAATTGATTGTTTTCTTCTTTCCACATAATAGTTTATTTTTTGAATTGATTTTATCACTTGAACAGCATTAAATGGCTGATAAATTTTAATTTGTTGTTGTAGGCTTTTATCAAGGTAGGTTTAACGTTCATTATGTGTCCTTACCCCAATTTTTTTTCATATCATCATAAGCTTTTTTACTTATGGTTGATTTCCTCTTAGACTTAGAAGTACCTTCTTTCTTTTTCTTATTGATATTGTTTACCAAAGAATTTTTTTTTGCGGTCGCCATTGGTTTAATTTTTATATCGTATTAGTTTATTAAATGCCCGTAACTAAATTATTTCTTATGACAACGTACGCGACGATCTAAAAAGAGTTTATCATTCTGTTTCGTTAAATATCCCAACAGTAATCCTTATCTGGAATTACTTTAATGATGGAAATATTGTAGTCTTCTTTACGTTTTGTAAGACAAATTTTTGCAATTAATGTTCATAATTCGTTGATTTTTTCTTTGTCTAAAATTATTTCTACTTCACCTTTGACCACCAATCAACTGCTTTTAAGCGGGATGCGCAAAAAAAACTTTACATTTTTATCTGCCGCAATGGTTTTATTTTTAGCACTGCTCTTTTTACTTAAAAGCCAGATATTTCACTGGTAAAAAACTTTAATTACTAACATAAGTTGGTAAGTAGATCCATCATCTATTTTTAAATCGGTACAGAATAGACAAATGAATATGTTATTTAATAAACTTTTAAGTTTATTAGTGCTACTTTTTTTGTCAAGATTTTCAGTGTTACTTATTTTTTTATTAATTAATAATTACATTTTTATTAACGCACTAAAGAATGATTAAAGTTTGTTTGTACTGCAGGAGTAGTTCCACTCGCCCTTGGTTTCCTGGTGGTGTCGGCACCTTTTAAAACTACTTTTTTAAATAATGCAAATACATTTTCGTTAGCACCGAAATATCGTGGTATGTTTTTTAATATTTATTTCTTGATTTTTAATTTAAATTTAAATTAGATTTATCTAAATTAAATTTCGGGATAATTGGTAAGCAGATCATTACGTAATTTCTTAAATGAATTTCATAATTCACACATTTTAAATGAGGAATCAGTTCATAGGTTTAGAAACCACAATAGAATTAAAATTTCAAACTATTACAGCTTCATTTTTTGAAAATGTTTAAGTTTTTTTGTTTTATCGGGTGACGAAACTACTCTTTAATTTTTTTTGTGCAGTTTTGTGTAATTACAAAAAAAATGAAGATGTGTTTTGTTTGTTGAAGATGATGGGCTTTTTTACAAATTTCATTTATATGTTTTTTACACTGGCGCATAACGTACTCTCGTCTAAAAACCTTTAAAAGAACTTTATTTGGTTAATAATGGAGTAAATTTATACGATTTAAACTACAATTAAATTTGTTTTTGGAAAAAAGCATTCTTCATCCTTAAAATAAAAAAGTCTGTAAAAAGCGTTAAAAACAGGTATTAGAACCCCAAAAACAAAGCCAATACTTTTAGATATTGTCTTAGTAGGTTTTGATCAATCAGATTAAAAATTCTGCGCAGATTGTACGTTGAAAAAATTAATCCAACATCAGCCAAGGCATGTTTGATGGTCTTATTAATCATGATTTAATAGCAATCCCATTGGCGATTTATTACTCTCCCGCGAAGAGCGGGACAGGCTAGGAATGTTCCAAAATGGCTTGCCTTCTGCAATACACTTCATAATTATTTCCGATTCTAACCTTGTTTTGATAAATCAAATGGGCGTATTGGGCGCATTCAATTCGTCTGCCTTTGGCATTTTCAGTGAATTTTGTGAAGAGTTTGCAATTTGTACCGAATAACGGTTTTTGAACAACGTGGTCCTTCTTTCAGTTTCTTGGCAAAAGCCAAAACGCAATTTCCTGAGAAGACAAATCATATAGGTAAATGAACTTGTGTTTAAAAGTGAAAGCAAACACGATAACTAACCAAAAAATACTTCTCGAAAAAAAAAGATGGCTAAATCCTGTTATATTTCTCTCTCATAATTTTACGAAAACCCCTTAGTGTTAACGGACGTACAATCGTTTATCCTTTAAAAACGGGACAGGCTGTTCAACACGAATTTTATTGTTCGTGCTGCTAACGCAACGAAACTCTAACTGTTAGCGGATAGTGCCTTTATTTATTCAAATATTCGATGTTTAAATAAATCTTTCATTTTTTCAAAATTCTGTTTTGGGTTTTTACAAATGTATATTCTCTGATACAGTTCTTCTTCATTGTCTGCGTATGGATTATATATACTTTTGAGAAGAGTTACTTTTTCAAAATATGGATTAAAAAAATCGCCAACTTGATAACTCAATGCAATTACAGTATTTGGCATTTCTCCGCTTGGTGTCCAACTGTAATAACTTCCGTGATATGAAAATGCTTTTGGTAAGTTGTATTCTTTGCCAAATAAATTAACTGCTCCTGCTTGAGCATAATGTTTGCCCCAAATTTTACAATTTTGCTTATCATTTTTTGGTAAACTATCAAAAACTTTTTTTAATTCGCTCATTGTTATTTTCCATTTTTCCTGCGTATAATATTCATCATATTTCACACCATATTTTCCTCCAATAATATCTTTCTTTTCATATTTGTAAATGGAATTCAAATAATGATTGAAGGTATAAACTGGCATTCCGAATGAAATTATTATAGAACCTAAAAACAAAAGAAATGTTACGGGAAACATTACCCATTTATGATTTTGAATTACTTTTTGTTCCCAAAATATTGCTCCAAAAGGTAAAATTGTTAAAATGATTGGAAAGAAATAATACGATTTTCCATTACTGAATATTAATAGAAGAAAAGATAAAGTAATTGAAAATGCTAATGGTTTATAAAGTTCAGCTTTGTTAGATTTGAACATATAAAATAGTGCAGGAAAAATCAAAATTAGTGAAATGGGATTGGCTGCAAGAATTAAATTTTTCAAATTATCAATTCTCGAAATTTTATCTAATTGCGTTTCGTATAATCGGTTAAACATTTGCAATACTGGAAAATTGTTTGCGTATTGCCAATAAATATTTGGCGAAACAATTAGAAGAGCAATTGCGATATGTAGCACAATATTGTGTTTCAAAATTGTTTCTCTTGTTCTTTTGAAAAAGAATAATGAAGATAAACCCAAAATAAAAAACAGAATATCATACTTGAATAAAAAACCGATTAATGCAAAAAATGTTAAATAGGTTAAATATTTTTGGTCACGGTATTTTGTATAACGAACTAATTGATAAAAACCTAAAATCCAAAATAGTTGTCCAAAAACAACAGGTTGAAAAAGTTGTTGCGTACGTCCAAATGCTGGCGCAATGATTATGCATAATAAAGTTAAAAATAATGCTTTGTTTTTACCACCTAATTCAATTGTGATTTTTGCAACATAAATAACTATTAAAACGCAAGAAATATGAGAAAATAGATGATGAATATATAGAGAATTGGAATTAAAAATATTTTGAATAAATGATAACACTCCTATTAATGGAGGGAATTCCATATAACCAAATGCCAAATGTTTTCCCGTTTCGATATGTAATAATTCGTCACCTTGAAAACCCGAATGATAATCAGCAATTAAATGAAGAGTTAGTTTTATTATGCAAAAAAATGCAATTATTAGTTTATTCTGTTTTGTCATTTTTTGTTTTTGATTTTCTTTTTTTTCCACGTCAATCTCGCATTTCCTATGTTTTCAGTTCGTCTAAAAACCTTCGAACGAACTCATTTTAGTAAATCATTTAGTAAATATATATGATTTAAACTACAATTGAAATTCTTTTTGGAAAAAGGCATTCTTCATCTTTAAAATAAAACAATCCGTAAAAAGCTGTAATAAATGGTGTTAGAACCCCAAAAAGCAAAGCCAATACTTTTAAATATTGTTTTAATAGATTTTGCTCTATTAAATTAAAGATTCGGCGCAGGTTGTAGGCTGAAAAAATCAAACCGACATCAGTCAATGTCTTGTCGAAAGTTTTTCAGTGCTAAATATTTCGAAAAACTCCAGACGAAATTGTCTACCCAATACGAACAAATCCAGCCGGAATTATGGCAAAAACAATGGGTAGTATTCGATAAGAAACCTTTTGGAAGTCCAAAGTCGGTGGTGGAATATTTGGGAAGATACACTCATAAAATCGCCATCAGCAATAATAGAATCAAGAGCATTGACGAGTAAAACGTGACCATTGATTACAAGGATTACCGGGTAGCGGGCTTTAAAAAACAAATGATACTCCCGCACCTGGAGTTTATCAGGCGGTTTTCGTTGCATATTTTGCCCAAACGGTTTATAAAAATCCGTCATTATGGTTTTTTGAGCAGTACATGGAAACGAGCAAAGTTGCAACTTTTCCAACAAGCCGCTGAGGATGGCATTTTTTACTCGAAAAACATCAAGATATCGCTCAGTTTAAAAAGTTGTTAATAAGTTAAGTCTGCTTTACATAGGAACCCTAGCAGTTGTAGGCAGTGCTTTATTTTGACACCTTCGACTTCTGAATGTTCATAGCTTTCTGTTTTATCCATTGAATTGAAATATCAACTGGTGCTGTAATATTGCCAGAAGAAGTATTGTGTCCTAATGTTGAAAACAAGGTATATTCGAAAGGTTTGCCTTGAGCTTTCAATGTATTTAATTGCTCCATACACAACTTTACTGGAATCTGTATATCTTTCTCACCAAAAAGCCAAAGTCCTGGAATTGAAAGAGTATTCAGTGAAATTTTTGGGTCAGTCGCCACGAATTGATACCTGTCTGGGTCATCTTTCGTATGTTTACGAGCATCAGATTCGGTGTGATTTTCCCAAAAGTTATTTTTTTCATTAGTATAAAACTGAAATCGAAGTTGTTCCAGAGTAGTGATTGTAGGGCAACTAAATAAAACCATAAATTCTATTTGTGGATTTCTATTTGCAGCAATTGGGATTATCCATCCTGCTTGACTGAAGCCAACTAATCCAATTGGTGTTTTTTTATCTTTCAAATATTTTCGAAATGCATTTACTGCTGAACTTGCATCCTGAGATAATAAATTAAGATTAGTAGTGTCAATATTATTCGTGCCAACAGATGGTCCTACATATACACCACCAGATTCTCCAACTCCACGTTTATCATATGTCAATACAGCAATACCTTCTTTGGCAAGACGTTTAGCGAACTCCATTTCTCTTTTTACAGGATCGGACCCATGAACAACCACAACTGCTGCAAGTGTTTTTTTAGGCATTAAAATCGAGCCTGCTAGAGTGACGCCTTGACTTTCAAACTTTACATCGTGAATGGTAAAGTCGGCAGATTGAGAAAATACCATTTCTGGTAAGGTTATTAATAATGACCAAAGAAATAAGTTAATGTTCATTTTGGTATAAGTTAAAAATTGTTTTGAATTGTCTCGGTCTTCGTTAACATTACCTATAACGTCGGTTCGTCTAAAAACCTTCAAACGAACTCATTTTAGTTAATCAGTTAGTAAATATATATGATTTAAACTACAAGTGAAATTCTTTTTGGAAAAAGGCATTCTTCATCCTTAAAATAAAACAATCCGTAAAAAGCGGTAATAACTGGTGTTAGAACCCCAAAAAGCAAAGCCAATACTTTTAGATATTGTTTTAATAGATTTTGGTCAATCAGGTTGTAATTCGGCGCAGATTGTAGAAGGTAAAAATCAATCCTACATCAAGTAGTTTGAATTTGCAATCCGTGCACGTCAAAATAATCAATGATATTATATTTTACTTTACCTGTTTGAAATTTTCAAATTGCAGATTTTATATGTCGATGCAGAATGAGTATATGGATTATTAATTAGCTATCGTTACTTAAAAAATGATAAATGAGAATTTTAGGGTCATTGCGAGGAACGAAGCAATTACATCTGGTATTTTCTTTTGATTTAATGCTTGTCGTTGTGGGCACGGATTGCAAATCCGCCTTTACATTGTATTAGATAAAAAACACTAAATTTATTCAAAGGAAAACAGAGGTGAACTATCAATTCCGCTAAGTATGACTTATATCGCGCATTAGTCCTCTATCTTATCCTTGAATCCCGTTGAATTGCTTCAAATAGAATGATAGACATCGAGGTCTAATAAAGGCTCTAAAGAAGTTCAACATTTTTGTTTATCCTAAATTCAAAGTTATGAAAAACTATTTATTTTATGTAGCTATTGACATTTCAAAATCAAAATTGGATGTAGTTATTTTAGAAAAACAGTCTCCCAATGTATCTAGTCATTCCATTGTAGAGAATAATTTAAAAGGAATAAAGGAAATTTTAAAAAACTTAATAAAACAGAAAATTGATTTGACTACTGTTTTGTTTTGTTGTTAAAACACAGGTGTTTATACATTTACTTTGAGTAGTCATTTGTCTGATGAAAAACTGGATTACTGGATTGTTCCTGCCATAGAAATTAAGCGTTCTAAAGGTATTTCAAGAGGTAAAAATGATTAAGCAGACGCAAAGGATATTGCTTTGTATAGTATTCGAAATATTGACAAACTTAAACTTTCAACATTACCCGAAACCGCAATTCAACAACTAAAATTACTTTATGCTGAGCGAGAAAAAGTGATGAAATCCTTTAAAATTTTTGAAGCTACAAAAGAGAATATTGATTTTATGCCAAAACAAGTTTACAAATCAATTTCAGCAATAAATAATAAAACTGTGAAGTTTCTAAAAACGACATTAAAAGCGATTGAAAAAGAAATGAAAGCAATAATTTCAACTGAAATTGAATTAAAAAAACAATTTGAGTTAATAAAAAGTGTTCCTGGTGTTGGAGACAAAACAGCAATCTATATGCTAATTGCTACAAGAGCATTTACGGCTTTTTATAATGCTAGAAAATTTGCTTGTTATGCTGGAACTGCCCCTTTTGAATATAGTTCATGTTCGAGTATTAAAGGCAGAACCAAAGTAAATGATATGGCAGATAAAAAGATGAAATCAATATTACAAATGTGTGCTTTAGTGGCAGTGAAACACGATCCCCAACTCAAAGAATATTATGAATGAAAAAAAGAAGAGGGTAAGTATGCTATGCTGTTTTTTAACAATGTAAAATGCAAAATTATTGGTCGGGTCTTTTCAGTAATTAACAGGCAAACTCCATACATAAATACATATAAATTTACCTGCTAATTTTTAAAATAGCACTTGTTTTTTATCATAGAATGCGCTTTCAGGTTTTCATCCAAGTTCCGCTCTAGCCTTTAAAATAACATAATTTTTGTCTGGATTTTTGCTTGACAAATGCCACGCGGCGCCTATACCGGATAATCCTGCTCCTATTATAACAATATCTATATGATCGGTATTCATGTTTTTATTTTAGAATTAAATGCTGTTGCAAAATACAAAATTGTACCAATCAAAAAACACCATTATATTTTCTTAAGTAACGGTGTTTGTAATTGTTATGAAAACCTTTTAAAGTGGAAAGGAAGGTGTTTTTTTTAGTATTAAACGACAAATTTATTTTTGAATGATCACCTTTGCGCAGCTGGTTTCATCAAGACACCGTGTTTAAGAGTATAACGAGTTTTTTTAATTTAATTAAGGATACAATTAGCATTTATATATACTATCTTTTTAATGAAAAATGACCCATTTTATTGGTTCCATTCTCAAAAATTATTTGAAACCAATAGTCTGTAGACGGTAAAGGTTTTTCATTTAAACTTCCATCCCAGCCTTCATTATAACCCAAACTTTTTAAAAGTTTTCCATATCGATCATAAATGTAAATACTATAATTTTGATTGGTTATTTCAGTAATTTTCCAGATATCATTTATACCGTCATTATTTGGAGTAAAAAACTTCGGTATATTATACATTAAAGAATCCCCATTGTTTTCTAAATCACAATCTACACCAACATTAGAAACATTTAGATTTATTTTTGTTTTTAAAGTGCAAAGAGTACTGATATCAGTAACCTGTAGTGTTATTTCTTCATAACCTTTAATAGTATTCTTATACGATTCATTTATTAGAGCACTTATATCGTTTCCAGTACTATCAAAATATGAAAACTTATAAAGCGTAGTGTCGTCAACTAGAAGAGAACTTATTTTTGATAGATTAAATACTGCATATCCACTTCCTGTAGGCTCACATGCATATAAATCTGGAATTTTATTTAAAGTAAAAGAGGATGTAGTTTGTAATTCAATCTGCGTATCCACATAGCAATTTGGGTTGTTTTTATTTCCGACACGAATATAGATAGTTTCAGTATAAGGATTTTTATTAGAATAATTTACAGGCAAAGGAGATGGAAGATTATTACCTAATTTGTCTTTGTAAGAGAAAATAAAGTCATCGGGATTTTTAACTAGATCTTTCTCTATTGATGACATATCAAAACCAGAAGAAAAACCATTTCCTAAATCAGCGCAAGATGTCAAAATTGGTATAGCATTTAAATCAGGTTTTTTTGTTTGAATGTAATTATAGGTGTTAAAAAGGTAAACAGATCCAGCATAGCCTATGTGATTTTGTTCATTAGCATCCAAAGCGTCCCAGAAAGCACCTACAAACAAATTCTCTCCATTTAAGGAAAGAGAGCCGCCAAAATAATCGCTGTTATGCCTTATTTTTGGTTGAATAATTTGAATTTCTTTCCAATTTTCATGATTGTCTTTTTGAAACATATAGACGCGACCATAAACTTTTGATAAATTACCATTGGAGTCGTATTCATATTCAGTTCCGCTTACGGCCATTTTATTTTTATAAATTTCCAATCTGTCACCAAAACCGAAATGATTACTCGAACCATCAGATGCCCTGATTTTTTGTTGTGCTGTCCAATCACCATTTGAATTTTTCTTAAAAATATAAACGGATCCTAAAGATGTTAGAGGGCCTCCTCCGTCTCCACTTAAGTTGGAATCGTAATCATCCTCGCGGCTAGCCGAAATAGTAATGACATCTTCATTAATTTTAACAACGCCCCCAAATCTGTCTTGTAATCCTCTGTAGTCATAGGCAACTAATTTTTTAATTTCACTCCAGGTGTTAGAATTTGCATTTTTTTCAAAAACATAAGCTGCTCCAGCCCAATTATCACCTTCGTTTTCAGCCCCAATTACAACAGTATTTCCAGAAATAGCTACAGAACCACCAAAGTTGTCTCTCTGCCCTCTATCACTTGCCACAATTTTTTGAGTTAATGACCAAACGCCGGCACTATCTCTAAAATAAATATATGCAGCACCTGCATTATCAGAGAAATTCATTAAGGAACTATCGGTGCTATTATAGGAAGCACCAACAACCATTTGGTCACCTAACAGAGCAATTTTTATACCAAAATTATCCCATAAAACATCTTCAGGTTTAGCTATTTTTTGAGTAAATACATATAAATCATTAGCATCCCTTTCGTACATGTATATAGCATTCCCACCTCTCGGGTTAAGTGGATCACAACCAAAAACGGCAAGTGTTTTATCTTCCATTACAACTAAAGCACCAAAACCGCAGTATCTTTCCGTTGTTGGAAGCTTTAATTCTTGATAAATAGACCATCCATCGCAATCTTGTTTTGCCATATAAACTTTGCCCGCATTTTCTATGCTTCCGATATTTTCTTGATCAACACCGAAAGCAACAAAACCATCATATGTAGAAATTGAGGAACCAAAGGCATTATCAATGGATCTAATGGGCGCAACAATTTTAAAATTTTGTTTCCATTGTTGTGAGTATAGCGTTAATACACTAAACAATATTAGTAGTGTAAAAAAGTTTTTTAGTTCCATAATTATTTTCAAGCGAAAGCTAAATTAAAATATTTTTTAGGACGAGACACTGCTCTCGTTTATGGACACGATTTGTAAAATAGCGTTATCCTTTTTTTATAGCTCTTGAGCTATTGTAGTCGCAAAGTCAGATACGTTTGCGCACCTTAAACGACAAATTTATTCTTTTAAAGAACACTTTGCGGATAGTTCTTTTTAGAAAACAAATATTTTTATTATTGCACTAATTCCTAAAATTATTGGAAAAAGAATATCGAGAAAAAACACACTTCTTTTAATGATTTTAACTTTTGTATAATTAGGTTGTAGGCTTTGAGGAACATTATCATTTTCCCGTCGAATTCTTATTTCAGATATGTTTCTTTCTTTTATATATTTTAAATACTTTTTATATTTTTCGCGTTCTTCCTCGTCACTATACGTAATAATTAAAGCTACAATTTCAAAAATTATAATACAACCAACTAATTGAGGAATAACATAAGCATCATCGATTGGAATTTTAAATCCAAAAAACTCAATATTTCCAGTGGAATTTTTGACTAAAATTTTAAAACATATGCCAGCAAAAGAAGTGATTAAAATTGTCTTTCGTATTTGTTTAGTATCGCTAAATTCAAAGTTTTCTATCATTTTTTACTGTTACGTTAGTTTTTTATTGCTACACAATGTCTCTCTACTTTGTGCCGAATCTTATATGCCGATAACACTGTACCCTCACTATATTATTTCCTCATTATCGTGGGCGCAAGGACGGAGACGTTTGCGCAGCTAAAAAGGTAAATTTATTCTTTAGAGAACACTTTGCAGAGTTAGGGGAGGCGCACTCCGTCGGTTTCTGGCGGAACCGTTTACTCGATTAGCGGTGGTGTTTTTTTAGTAAATAGGTTCATTGTCTAAAGAAGAATTAATTACTTTAAAATCAAATCCAAATTTCAAACAAGTTTCAGAAACTAAATCCGAAAACCATTTTGGTAAATTTGGAGAAACAAAAATATTTTCAACTAAATCCTCTAAATTTATTTTAATTTTACAACCTCCATTTTGTAAATCAATTTCTTTAGTATTTGCTGGAGCTTCAACAGGTATAATTGCTCTAAGTTCATTTTCGTGAGAAAAACTTTTTCTTTTATTCACGAAAGGGGAGAATCCACTTTCAAATATTATATCGTCATTTTCGTAATCGATATATTTTACTGTTCCAATGAAGAATTCAAATTGTGAATTTTTTAGAACTTTATTTAATTTTTGAAAACTAGATTGGATTACTATTCCTTCATCAGACTTCAAATATAATCTACACATTGCCGCAGATTCAAAATCATTCATATGCCAACAATTCACACCGAAATCTTGTCTGCTTTTTTTTAAAAAGTCACTATATTTTTGGATATCTTCGGAGTTGTTAACGATTTTACCATTTATAATTTCCTGCTGAATTACAACTTTTCTCGATTTAAATGTTTTTAATGGTACAGAACCTTCAAAAATATCTTCAAAAATATCAACTCTTGTGAAGTATAAAGATTGCGAATTTAGCAAATCTATAAATTTTGTAAAGTCAACATATCTCCAGATTTTTTGATTTTGATTTTTTGGTTTTAAAAATGACGAATGTTTAAGTATCATTTAATTGTCTTTTTTTATAATGTAAATCTGTCTTTTTGGCAACATTACCGCTCACTTCTATATATCCGCTACAAAGTGTTACTTACAAACCCAATTTTGGTTGGCTTTATGCTACTTTGTTTTATTTTCATCTGCTTTCAAATATATAAATAAATTATTACAAAATTTCAAAACAACTTTATATTGTCGTATGCCACAATTCGCGTGAAGGATGGCAGTGAAAATCCTTTTATGAAGCGAAGCGCAATAAAAGATTGCAACGTACAGCCTGACCCATAGTTTTTACGGAGGGACACGCCCAAATTATTTTCCTTTTCCAGCCTGTGATTTTGTCAAATAACTGCCTAAAATTCAAAATGGTAAAATACTTGTTTGGGTTGCAAAAATTTTATAATTTTGCAGTCCAATTTTATTATGTAAATTAAAGAAGAAGATGGATATCAAAAGAGTAGCAATAGACGCTGTGAATGAAACAATTGTAATGACTGTTGTTCACATGGATTACAAAGGACAAGTAGCAAAAAGAATAAACGAAAAAATGCCTTTGGCAACGGTTAAAGGATTTAGAAAAGGTGCGGTGCCTAAAGATCTTGTTGAAAAACAATACGGTAAAGCGATCAAACAAGAAGAAATTCAAAAAGTGGTTGATTTAGCTTTAGAGCGTTTTGTACAATCCGAAAGATTAAACCTTCTTGGAACGCCACTTCCTAAAGTAAACGAAAATTTTTCTTGGGATGCTGAAGAATTGGTTTTCGAATATGAAATTGGTTTGGTACCAAACTTCGAATTGGATTTGGAAGCTAAAAATGACATTGTAAAATATGTGGTTTCTGCGGATGATAAAATGATTGAAGGTCAGGTAGAACGTATTCAAAAACAATTTGGAACTGAGATTCCTCAAGAGGTTGTTGCTGCAGATTCAGATGTAACGGGAACTTTCACTAACGAAGAAAAAGGAATTAACAACGCGACCACTATTGCTGCTGATCTTTTTAAAGACAAAGCGACTTTTGATTTATTCATCGGTAAAAAAGTAGGAGATGTTGTGACTGTAAATACAAAAGATTTATTTGAAGACGTACATCAATTGATGGATGTATTAAAAGTAAGTCATGATGAAGTTCACGAATTGGCGGTTGACGTAGCTTTTACAATTGAAGCTATCAACACTGCTGAATTAGCTGAATTGAACCAAGAATTGTTCGACAAATTGTTTGGAGCTGGAACGGTTTCTTCATTAGAAGAATTGAAAGCTAAAATCAAAGAAGATGCTGAAACTCAATTTGCACAACAAGCAGACCAAAAATTATTAGGTGATGTAACTGAGTTTCTAATCGAAAGTACCAAATTCGATTTGCCAGCTGAATTCTTGAAAAAATGGTTGCAAACTGTAGGGGAGAAAAAATTGTCTCCTGAGGAAGCTGAAGTGGAATATGTACGTTCTGAAAAAGGACTGCGTTTTCAATTGATCGAAGGTAGAGCAATGGCTCAATCGGACATCAAAATCACTTTTGAAGACTTGAAAACATTCACTACAAAAAATATCCGTCAACAAATGGCGCAATTCGGGCAAACAAATCCTACTGACGAAGAAGTTCAAGGAATTGTAGCTAGAGTTTTGTCTAACCAAGACGAAGTGAAAAGACTTTCGGACCAAGTTGTTGCTGAAAAATTATTGGAATTGTTCAAAGAAAAAGCAAATCCTACCACTAAAGATGTAACCTACGACGAATTTATTGCTGCGTCTTACGGCGAATAAATAGGAGTTTGTACTGTCATAAAGTCGAACGTCAAAAGCCTTAAGAACGCAACTGATTATTAAAAATTTTATGATTTTATTACAAATACGAAACAATAAAAAATAGTTATATTTGAGCGTCAGAAAAAATATTTTTTGGCGCTCTTTTGTTTCAATTAGTTGCGGGAGCCAATCCAGCTGTACGTTACAAGTTTTTTCTTCCGTTTCAGTTTTTTAAATTCCTGCAAGAGCTTCTTTCAGTCGCTTTGCACGAATAAAAAAACTAAAAAACGGAATTCAAAAAGCTTTTTACTCCCATCTGGGCTAAAAATAAGACATATTGACATCATTTGGAAATAGGTATGACCTTTGCATTAATTCGAATCACAAGATATTACGTAAAACTTAGAACAAAAAAATATGAACTACGGTAAAGAATTTAAAAAATTTGCTACAAAGGACCACGGCGTAAACTCGATGTATTACGATAAAATCGTAGGCGCAATGACTCCTAAAAACATGACTCCATACATCATTGAAGAACGTCAGTTGAATATTTCACAATTAGACGTTTTCTCCCGTTTGATGATGGACAGAATTATATTTCTTGGAACAGGAATTGATGATCAAATCGCAAACATCGTTCAGGCGCAGTTATTGTTTCTTGAAAGCGCCGATGCTTCTAAAGATATTCAAATTTATTTGAATTCTCCAGGAGGAAGCGTTTACGCAGGATTAGGGATTTATGACACAATGCAATACATCAAACCAGACGTAGCAACGATTTGCACAGGAATGGCAGCTTCTATGGGAGCAGTGCTTCTATGTGCCGGTGCAGCAGGAAAACGTTCGGCATTGCCACATTCAAGAGTAATGATTCACCAACCATCAGGTGGGGCGCAAGGAGTTGCAACAGATATGGAAATCAACTTACGTGAAATGTTGAAACTGAAAGATGAGTTGTACAAAATTATCTCTCAGCATTCCGGACAAACTTTCGATAAAGTTCATACGGATAGTGAACGTGATTATTGGATGATCGCTGAAGAAGCAAAAGCATACGGAATGATTGATGAAGTTTTAATAAGAGGGTAAATTATTGGTCAAAAATCAAAAGTCGGAAAGTCAAAAGCATTGCTCAAACTTTACGACTTTTGACTGTATGACATTAGACTATAAAAATGGCAAAAGTAGTATTAGAATGTTCGTTTTGTGGAAGAAAGAAGCCAGAAACTCAATTATTGATTGCAGGTATCAATGCGCATATTTGTGATAAATGTATTGAACAAGCGCACGGAATTGTTCTTGAAGAAATAAAATCCAGCGGAAGTTCAAAATTGGTTGGAGATTTGATTTTGAAGAAACCAAAAGAAATCAGAGCGTTCTTGGATCAATACGTAATTGGACAGGACCAAACTAAAAAAGTAATGTCGGTTGCGGTTTACAATCACTACAAACGTTTGATGCAACAGCAATTAGACGATGAGGTTGAGATTGAAAAAAGTAACATCATCATGGTGGGACAAACAGGAACAGGAAAAACATTGGTGGCAAAAACCATTGCAAAAATGTTGGATGTGCCTTTAGCGATTGTAGATGCAACAGTACTTACTGAAGCAGGTTATGTTGGGGAAGATGTGGAAAGTATTTTGACGCGTCTTTTGCAAGCTGCCGATTATGATGTTGCCAAAGCAGAACGCGGAATTGTTTTCATTGACGAAATAGATAAAATTGCACGTAAAAGTGACAATCCTTCTATTACGCGCGACGTTTCGGGTGAAGGTGTGCAACAAGCACTATTAAAATTATTAGAAGGAACAGTTGTAAATGTACCACCAAAAGGAGGACGCAAGCATCCAGACCAAAAATTTGTTGAGGTCAATACACAAAACATTTTGTTTATTGCCGGTGGTGCTTTTGATGGTATCGAAAGAATTATTTCGAAACGATTAAACCGTCAGGCGGTGGGTTATTCTACTTCAAAAAATGTGGACAATATTGACAAAGACAATTTGCTGCAATACATTATTCCAAAAGATATTAAAGATTTTGGATTGATTCCTGAGATTATTGGTCGTTTGCCAGTATTGACACACATGGATCCTCTAGACAGAGAGACCTTGCGTGCGATTTTGACACAACCTAAAAATGCGTTAATCAAACAATACGAGAAATTGTTTTTAATGGATGATGTTGAATTCACTATTACCAACGCAGCACTTGATTTTATTGTGGATAAAGCGTTAGAATACAAGTTAGGCGCTCGTGGATTACGTTCCTTATGCGAGGCCATTTTAACAGATGCGATGTATGAATTGCCGAGCTCTGATGATAAAACATTAGAAATTGACGTAGATTATGCCAAAGAAACGTTGAATAAAAATTTATTGAAACGTTTAGAGATTGCATCATAATAAATGCATTTTTCTTAAAAATACAAACCTGTTCATTCATTTGAACAGGTTTTTTTATGGGTAATTTACACTATTTGTTATTGTTTGATAAAAGGAAGATTATTTTTTTTTATCAACGTCAGATTGTCGATTTTTGTGCATTCTAAATTAAATAATTGTAGCATGCAAGTAGAAGAGATTGAGGTTATTTTATTAAAAGTTTCTGGTCAGGACAAACCTGGTGTAACTGCTGGTCTGACATCCATCTTGGCAAATTATGATGCCATCATTTTAGATATTGGTCAAGCAGATATTCATGACACGTTATCTTTAGGTATTTTATTTGAAATAAAAGCGGGCTCTTCTTCTGGACCTGTTTTGAAAGATCTATTGTTTAAAGCCTATGAATTGGGTGTTAAAGTTAAATTTATTCCTATTTCGATTGCTGATTACGAAATTTGGGTAAAAGCACAACGCAAACAACGCTATACCATCAATGTTTTGGGAGAAACACTAACCGCTGTTCAATTAGCGGCTGTAACCAAAATACTGTCCAACCAAAATTTAAATATTGATGCGATCAAAAGGTTAACGGGTAGGGTTTCTATTATTGACAAAGAAGAATTTCCACGATCTTGCATACAATTATCAGTTACAGGTACAATTGTAGATAAATCGTTTATGACCGCCAGTTTTATGGAAATTTCCAGAACTTTGGATGTGGATATTTCTTTTCAAGAAGACAATATGTATCGAAGAAATAGGCGTTTGGTGTGTTTTGATATGGATTCTACATTAATTCAAACGGAAGTAATTGATGAATTGGCTGAATTGGCGGGCGTCGGAGAGCAAGTAAAAGCCATCACAGAAGCAGCGATGAATGGTGAAATCGATTTTAGCGAAAGCTTCAAGCAACGTATGGCTTTGTTAGAAGGTTTGAGCGAAGAGGTTCTGCAAACTGTTGCTGAAAATCTGCCTATAACCAAAGGAGCGCATCGCCTGATGAAAGCCTTAAAATATTACGGCTATAAAACCGCTATTTTATCCGGAGGCTTTACCTTTTTTGGAAAATACCTTCAAAAAGAATTAGGTATTGATTATGTTCATGCCAATGAATTGGAAATTAAAGAAGGAAAATTGACAGGCAACTATATCGGAGAAATTGTCGATGGTAAAAAGAAAGCACAATATCTTCAAGCTATTGCCGATAAAGAAGGCATTCATATTAACCAAACTATTGCAGTAGGTGATGGCGCCAATGATTTGCCAATGTTGAATCTTGCAGGTTTAGGAATTGCTTTTCATGCCAAACCTACGGTTAAAGAAAAAGCGGAAAGTTCCATATCTAGCTTAGGCCTCGACGGTGTTTTATACCTGTTAGGCTACCATGACAGACATATTGATATGATGGAGGAGGAGTAAAGAAGCGAGATACTTCTTTACTTTTTATTTACTAAGTCAGAATCATACTTAATTTTTAATACAGATAATTTTCTAATAATTACATTTATACAATTATACAAAATATAAAAAACCTCGAAAATAGTGGTCAAAAAACGCGTATAATATCTTGAATGCCCTCGTCAACAAAGTATCCATACTTTACTAAGTTTATATGACAATTATATTTTTTAGGAGAGCAATATTCAAAGCTAAGTCGAGAAATAAACGTTCCTTATCGCTATAATCTGGCTAGAATATTTTCAATTATAAATTTTTTCTGTCATCAATAAAAAATAGTTCAATATGTTCGGCATTCAATTCTACGTTGTTAAATTGCATCATAAACATGGCTTTATGCAGTTTTTTATCTCGAATTTCTTCTTTATACTTATCTATTCCTTTTTTAATAGTGTGCACTTTTTCTAAATAATCCTTTTCTCCTGTTTTTTCATACCGTTCATTCAATTGTCAATTCTCGCGAAATTGCCGGAAAATCAAGATTCGGTTGATCCTCTATCCAAACGTGTTGCCTTCTCAGACAGTTTTTACTTTTTTGTTATTATTTCTTTAGTTATGTATAATAATTTTTTTACTAAAATTTCCTTTAGTGGTTTGAATTTTTGCAATGTATACACCGGCACTTATTTTTTTAATGGGGAGCTGAATGTTGTGTTGTTCTTGATTTTCAATCTTCCAACTAATGATTGATTGGCCAATTGTGTTAAATAATGAAACTTCTTTAACCATTACATCTAATATGTTATTGTTGATTATTAAGCTGTTTGAGTTTTTTAAATAGGCGGTAATATCATTGTTATTAATGGTGTTGTCACCTATACCTAAGGTTTTATCTGTAAATCGTAATGAAAAACGAGTTTTGTTTTCTCCTTTTGTGAGGTTTGTTTCAAATGCTTCATTGCGGATATTGTGGTATAAACCTGTCATGTCATCATAAATATAAAAAGCCTGTTCCTTATCGAAGTTTTCTGAACTATCAATCATGAACTTTACTTTTCCTACAGTATCTGTTTTTACACCAATAGGGTAGGAGGCATTTGCATCAAAAAAGCCTTCTCCTTCAATAACCAATTGTTCTTCTCCATTCAATAAATACATGTCGTTTGGAAAATCATCGTTGATGTAGCCGTCATAGCCATCATCGATTCCACTTGTAGCTTTATCATCCATGAAAGCTAATAAAACCTGTCGATGGTAATTATTATTGGAATCAAATCCCAATCGAATTCTTTTAAAAGCATCATTAATTGTTGGATCACTTTCATTTTCTGTTAACTTTTTGCTGTTTTTAACATTGGGGTTAATTTTAAATAGGGTATTGCTTTCAGGATTATCTTCTTTTGCAAATATTCTTTGTCCGTTGTTAAAAACAACCTTTTTATTTTTACCAGAGCCAGTTTTTCCATATACAAAGAACCCTTGCCCAACAGGGATATAATATTTTGGTCTTTTCGTACTCAATCCTTTCCCCCTAATTACACTGGGTGCGACCGCTGCGATTCCACCTGATAAATTTAGTACAGCAAAACCCCCGAGATAATTGGATAAAACATGTGAATTATTGTCTGATGAATGTTCCCAAAAATATAAAGTCCCATCTACACCAACATCTTGTAATCGATCAACAGAATTTATATTATCGGCTATAAAAATTCTAGCATCAATAGCGGATGGATATGGGTTTCCAACAAGTAATAATTGGTCCGCGCTGATGGTATTTGAATCCACCAATCCATTGTTAGGTTTTCCGACAAATGTAAAGTTTGAGGCCGCTCCACTTCCTTTTAAGGTGTATCCTTGACCTGCTCTAAGTTCACTGGTTTCTGTTATTTGTATCCAATTAGCATAGGCATCAGTATTAGGTTCAAATTTATATAACCAATATCGAGCTAAACTTACAGGTGTCCCTGCGTTTCCGGACGCACCATCGTAACCGGAAACCCAGTTGATGTTTCTTGGCACAGCATTAAGACCATCTTTCATAACACCAGTAACAGTGTAGTTGGTATTATTGGCGGCTGGGTTGATTGGACTTACAGGAGAGCTCCAGTAATTATAATTGTATTTGTTAGACTGACCTTGCTGGTCTCTTTCTATTGATCCAGTGCTTAAATAATCTAAATCGCTTTCAATAGTTTGTAATAATTGTGACTTGCTCTGTAAATCTATTTTCCCATCTAATTTTAAGTACCAGTCATTTTGTAAATTGGAGTCATTCATCGTAATTTTTTTACCGGAATCAACAAGCATCCCCAAATCAACATTATCAAAGGGTTCGGTAATATCATTTTGTACTTTCACAATGGACCAATCATAATCCATAATATCAGCTCCTCTAATTTGTTTTGTTGGACTATCGACTGCTGTTGCAAAACCCCCGCTTCGTTCTGTTATGAAAGGCATAGGTGCTTGTTGCGCATAAATATTTTTATGATTAAAGATTTTCATTCCGGTTCCCAAGTCGACGCTGGTTGTGGTTAAGTCATCTACAATATCGTCTTTATAAGTATCCATTTGGTAATAGCGAAGCAAATCAGTAAATGAGATTGCTATTTCAGTCGATTTGGCAACAACTTTAGGGATTACTTTACCTCTTAATTGTGGACTTGTTTCGTCAATTTCCTGATAGACCATTCTTTGCAATTGGGAATCAGTTAGCGCAACATTAAACACGCGTACCTCATCTATTTTTCCTTTGAAATATTTGGTATTCGTGCTTGGATCTTTCCCTAAAGTGAAAAGAGAAGCATCATCATTGATTTTTCCAGATGCGGCAACTGTTTGTATTAACTTTCCATTCAAATACAATTTTAAAAAACCTCCGCCGTATACGGCTGCAACATGATACCATTGTGAAAATGTTAAGGGAGTATTATTTACAGCTGTAATGCCATTTACCACTGCTTCTAATTTTTTAGCAGATGTAATCCGTATTTGAAAATTATTTTGTCCTGCGATGACTCCGTCAGAAGAAAATGCTGAATTCAAATTGATCCATGCCATAAATGAAGCGTTGGCTAATCTTCCTAGAATTGGGGTACTTTGTCCATAATCGTTTCTCCCGTCAAAATCCAGAAATAGTTTAGAGCGAATATCTCTTGGAGAACCAAAATAGGAAGTATTAGTGTCAAAAGCATCTAAAATGCCATCTTTGTCAATGTCTACGTTGGAGCCCGCAGCACCAATGATACCGTCATTATTGGTGTCTATATCTTTTGGTGCGTAAATTAATTTATTGTTGGCAATGTCTAAAGCGCCGCCGGATTGTGATGAAATATCTAAATAATCAGGGATTCCATCTGTATCTGAGTCTTTAAGATAGGTAGTGGCAGTTCCTTGGTTTAAATTTCCATATACTCCGGCCGAGTAATCAAAAATGTCTAATATACCGTCTCCAAAACCTTCGTAAATTCCATCTCCATTATTGTCTTTGTTTCTAATTTTTTCTGATTCCACTCCGTCTCCACTCCCGTCTCCATTTATGTCTCCATCCCCGTTAACATAACCTGTGACCGCACTAGTACTGCTATTGCCAGCTCCGCTTTCATCCACATCAAAAAGGCTGTCATTATCACTGTCTAAATCTAAATAATTAGGAATTGCATCATTATCAGAGTTTAATACAGCTTGATTAGCTACAGAAGCTGCACTGTCAAGTAATCCGTCTCCATCTCCGGATACCACATCTAATTTCCCTTTTCCATTGCTTAAATTTCCAAGTCCGGCTTCAATAACATCAGGGATCCCATCATTATCACTGTCTAAATCAAAATAATTAGGTATTAAATCCCCATCAGTATCCCCACAAATAGGAACAACAAATAGCTGAACTTTATCCATAAAATTCCCAGAGCTCTGACTACCAGAAACCGTTCCTAGCACCGTAAAAGTTAAACGGGTTGTGGTTTGACCTGCGGGGACAAGATATCTTCCAGTATATTCTGTCCAGGAAGCATCTGCTGCTGAAACAAAATCGCCCTGACTTGTTAAGATGCCAGTTGGGTTCCCAATTAATAATTGTGCCACATCTTCGTTGACACTATTAGCATACCCTTTCCGTTTGCGATGTGCAAAGGACCATTGAAGTACATCTCCAGGAGTGGTTGCAATATCTTGATAAAAACCATCATCGCTGGAGGCGTTTATCTCGGCATATTGAATTCCTGAAAAAGCTTTACCATTTATGTCATCTACAGGATCATGAGAGTTATTCCATATTTCCAAATAATTGTTTGCAGCGTCAGCGCTTTTCCATGCGGGTATCAGACTCGCATCGCCTTTCCAAATGCCCATTGTACCACTACCTGTTTTATCTGTTGGACCATTATCCAAACCTGAGGTAATAATGTTTTTATCTTCAAAATCGGCATTTAACAATCGGGGCTTTACAAAGTCAGGGCATTCTGTTGTGTCTAAAATACCATCATTATCGTCATCTATATCCACATTATCACGAATACCATCACCGTCACTATCAAAAAATGCATCAGCGACCCACGTTACAATTACTTGGCCGCTATAGCCGCTACCACCTGTTCTTGGGGTACTACCAGAATTACCATTTTGACCGCCGCCGCCGCCGCCACTGAGTGCTGTTGCCGCATTACCATTTCCACCTGTACTTGAATTTCTTCCTGAAGCACCATTTCCTCCACCATAATTTCCGCCTATCCCTGCGGTGCCTCCTAAACTGTTGAATCCAATGCTTCTGTATCCCGCGCCGCCGCCGCCGCCGCCGCTCGTTCCAACAACAGTTGTTGTTGCATTTCCGGTACCTCCCGCACCTCCTATATAGCTGTGGGACACAGCTGTTGTTGCGGCTCCCGAACCATTAATGGGGCTGCTGCCTGTATTAACATTTCCGCCATTTCCACCTCTTGCTGTCACTGCTGCTGTTATGCCAAATAATGAATTGCCTCCTGCATTTCCATTAGCACCGGATACCCCAGTTCCACCGAGTCCAACAGTAACATTAATTACAGCCAAAGCAGTAACATTTACGTCAATAATTTTGTTGTAATTTCCGCCTCCGCCTCCGCCTCCGGTAGCAAAATTGATATTTGTACATCCACCACCAGCACCACCTCCGCCCCAAAGTTGGACAGTTACTTTGCTAACACCAGAGGGTACTTTGAAAGTGCCATTGCTTGTAAAAGTTCTGGATTGGGTCTGTGAATTCGCGATAAAACATGAAAGGATTAAAAACGAAGTAAGAGTGTACTTCTTAGTAAAGAGAGTAGTTTTTTTCATATGATTTGGGCAATATAATGAATAACTAATTTTAAATATTTGATAAAAAATCAACTGTCATATGTAGGTAAATGGAGCAGTTGACTTGAATTGGTATTAATATGTAATCTATTCTTTATCAAATATATACATATTATTTTAACAAGAATTGTTTACCCGATTAAAAGCGTTTGGCATCGATAAAATGCAATTACGAACTAAATATGTAAGTTTTATTGTAGGAAAATTGAAGTTAATGTTTTTTTGCAGAAGTAAATCTATTTTTATAGAGGGTTGTGAAGTATGCTGACGCCCAAAATTTGGACAATATATGCTGACTAATTTAGATGGGACTAAAAGCCTTAAATTAGCACTATTATATCCAGATTGAAAAGAACATTAGGGAAAGACTTCAAAGCCAAAGTTGTTTTGGACTCCTTAAAAGAGAAAGATATCAGTGTGGTATTAGCAAAAAAATAAAAGTTGCTGCCCAACCAAATTTCAATGTGGAAGACGGACGCCATACGGAATCTTTCTGCGGTTTTTTCTGCAGAAAAAACGGTCTTCGCCAAAGATGAAATTTCAATAGCGAAACGCTATGCTAGAATGGGTCAGCTAACTTTGGAAAATGACTTTTTAAAAAAAAGTCTGGGTTAGTACCCATCCGTGAGCGAGTGAAAATCGTCGATATTAAAAATAAATTGAGCATTGTCAAACAATGTCGATTATTAGAAATTCATCGTGGCGGTCTTTATTGCAAAGCAAAACAGGAAAGTTTAGAGAACTTGAAAATAATGCAATTACTAGATCAACAGTATTTTAATACTTCATTTTATGGCTGCAGGAAATTGACGTTGTAGCTCAAGGATTTAGGTATTATAATCAATCGCAAACGGGTAAAACGATTGCTTTAAATCATCAATTGGCAAACCATTTATAGAGAACCTTAAACAACAATAAGTGATAAAGAACATAAGAAATACCCTTATTTACTCAAAGGTTTGAAGATTACCCATAAAAATAAAGTGAGGGCAACAGGTAGCACCTATATTCCTATGGCAAAAGGATTTATGTATTTTACTGCGAATATAAATTTGCATACAAGATTTATTTTGAACTGCAGTGTAAGCAACACAATGAGTGCCGATTGGTGTGCCTGAAATTTTCAATACAGACCAAGGAAGTCAATACACCAGTGAGGTTTGCACCAATGTGCTATTAAACAATGAAATAAAAATTTCTATGGACGGTAAAGGACGAGCTATTGACAAAATTTTATAGAAAGATTATTGAGTACAGTCAAATACGAGAATGTATATTTACAAGAATATGCTGACGGAATCAGTCTTTATAAAGGACTTAAAGGGTATTTTGAATTTTATAATACACGGCAACTTCATCAGTCATTAGACTATGGAAAGGCTTATGACAATTATTACAAAAAAAAAGCAGTGGCATAAAATTAAAATAACTTTTTTTGGCTTTTTATAATAGCCAAAAGTTGTCTCCGATTTTAACCAAGATAATAGAATATCAAACTAAAAATCTATCTTAAATCGTGGAGATTTTTGTCTAAAAAATGGGTACGACGTAAAAAGACATATAAAAATTATACAAAATATAAAAAATGTTGAAAATAGTGGTCAAAAAACGGCGTATAATATCTTGAATGCCCTCGTCAGCAAAGTATCCATACTTTACTAAGTTTATATGACAATTTTATTTTTTAGGAGAGCAACATTCAAAGCTAAGTCGAAAAATAGACGCTCCTTATCGTTATAATCTGGCTAGAATATTTTCAATTATAACTTTTTTCTGTCAGCAATAAAAAATAGTTGAATATGTTCGGCATTCAATTCTACGTTGTTAAATTGCATCATAAACATGGCTTTATGCAGTTTTTTGTCTCGGATTTCTTCTTCATACGGATCTATTACTTTTTCAATAGTGTGCACTTTTTCTAAATAATCCTTTTCGCCTGTTTTTTCATACCGTTCATCCAATTGTCAATTCTCAAAAAAAATATCCGGCAAATCAAGATCCGGTTGATCTATATCCAAACGTGTTGCCTTCTCATACAGTTTTTACTTTTTTTATTTTATTTCTTTAGTTATGTATAATAATTTTTTTACTAAAATTTCCTTTAGTGGTTTGGATTTTTGCAATGTATACACCGGCACTTATTTTTTTAATGGGGAGCTGAATGTTGTGTTGTTCTTGATTTTCAATCTTCCAACTAGTGATTGATTGGCCAATTGTGTTAAATAATGAAACTTCTTTAACCATTGCGTCTAATATGTTATTGTTGATTAACAAGGTGTTTGAGTTTTTTAAATAGGCGGTAATGTCATTATTATTAATGGTGTTGTCAGCTATACGTAAGGTTTTATCTGTAAATCGTAATGAAAAACGGGTTTTGTTTTCTCCTTTTGTAAGGTTTGTTTCAAATGCTTCGTTGCGGATATTGTGGTATAGACCGGTCATGTCATCATAAATATAAAAAGCCTGTTCCTTATCAAAGTTTTCTGAACTATCAATCATGAACTTTACTTTTCCTACAGTATCTGTTTTTACACCAATAGGGTAGGAGGCATTTGCATCAAAAAAACCTTCTCCTTCAATTACCAATTGTTCTTCTCTATTCAATAAATACATGTCATTTGGAAAATCATCGTTGATATAGCCGTCATAGCCATCATCGATTCCACTTGTGGCTTTATCATCCATGAAAGCTAATAAAACCTGTCGATGGTAATTATTATTGGAATCAAATCCCAATCGAATTCTTTTAAAAGTATCATTAATTGTTGGATCACTTTCATTTTCTGTTAACTTTTTGCTGTTTTTAACATTGGGGTTAATTTTAAATAGGGTATTGCTTTCAGGATTATCTTCTTTTGCGAATATTCTTTGTCCGTTATTAAAAACAACCTTATTATTTAAACCTGAGTCAGTTTTTCCATATACAAAGAACCCTTGCCCAACAGGGATATACCATTTTGGTATTTTCGTACTCAATCCTTTACCGCTAATTCCACTGGGTGCAACCGCTGCGACCCCTCCTGATAAATTTAGTACGGCAAAACCCCCGAGATAATTGGATAAAACATGTGAATTATTGTCTGATGAATGTTCCCAAAAATATAAAGTCCCATCTACACCAACATCTTGTAATCGATCAACAGAATTTATATTATCACTTATAAATTTTCTAGCATCAATAGCGGATGGATATGGGTTTCCCACAAGTAATAATTGGTCCGCGCTGATGGTATTTGAATCCACCAATCCATTGTTAGGTTTTCCGACAAATGTAAAGTTTGTGACCGCTCCACTTCCTTTTAGGGTGTATCCTTGACCAGCTCGGAGTGGAGTGGTCTCTGTTATTTGTATCCAATTAGCATAGGCTTCAGTATTAGATTCAAATTTATATAACCAATATCGAGCTAAACTTATCGGTGTCCCTGCGTTTCCGGACGCACCATCGTATCCGGAAACCCAGTTAATATTTCTTGGTATAGTATTAAAACCGTCTTTCATAACACCATTAACAGTGTAGTTGTTGTTGATCGTTGCTTGGTTAATAGGGCTTACCGGAGAACTCCAGTAGTTAAAATTGTATTTGTTAGACTGACCTTGCTGGTCTCTTTCAATTGATCCGGTAATGGTTGTTTCCAGATCGCTTTCAATAGTTTGTAACAATTGTGATTTGCCCTGTAAATCTATTTTACCATCCAATTTCAAGTACCAGTCGTTTTGCAATTTGAAGTCATTGCCAATTGTTATCTTTTTATCGGCATTGACAATCATTCCTAAATTAGTTAGATCGGAGGTGGTGTTTACATCATGTTTAACAACGATAATGGAAAATCGACTGTCAACTGCATCCTGACCTCTAATTTGATCCAGTGTAGAACCAACAGCGGTAGCAACATCTCCTGTTTGCTGGGTTATAAATGGCATTGGTGCTTGTTGTATTTTTAGGTTTTTCACATTATAAATTTTAGCTCCGGTTGTCACGTCGATTGCTGCTGTTGTATGATTATCGATTACATTGTCCTTGAAGTTGTCCATTTTGTAATAGCGTTTCAAATTTGCCCAAGGTAGTCCAGTGATGTCTTTTGGGATAATTTCACCCCTAATTTGTCCAACGTTAGCCTTAATTTCCTGATATACCATTTTCTGTAATTGGGAATCAGTTAAGGCAGTGTCGAAAACACGAATTTCATCGATGCTTCCTTTAAAGAATCTGTCGTTTGCTGACGGGTTTTTTCCAATTGTTAAAAGCGAATTGTCCGCTGGTAAGGCACCTGATATTGCAGCGCTATTTATCATTGTTCCGTTTACATAGAGTTTTAGTAAACTGTTGCTGCTATCATAAACGACGGCTACGTGAATCCACTGCATAGTATTAAGTGCAATTGGTGCAGCAATTGTTGTGGCACCAGTAACTGCTTGTAATGTCTTTGTACCGTTTACTTTTAATTGGAACTTATCCTGCCCAACAATGATGCCTTCTGCAGAATAAAGACTATTGAGGTTGATCCAAGCCATCAGGGTAGCATTGGGCAATCCGTTAATCACAGATATATCCTGACCGTAATCATTTCTTCCATCGAATTCAATAAATAATTTGCGTTCTAAATCTCTTGGAGAACCAAAATAGGAAGTATTAGTATCAAAAGCATCTAAAATGCCATCGTTGTCAAGATCGGTGTTGTAGCCCGCAGCACCAATGATACCGTCATTATTGGTGTCTATATCTTTTGGTAAATAGATTAATTTATTGCTGGTAATATCCCAAATAGTTCCATTGGCTTTTAAATCAAGATAATCAGGTATTCCATTTCCATCGGAGTCTTTTAGATAGGTAGCTGCAGGATAAGTTAGGTTTGCAGTTCCTTGATTTAAATTTCCATATACTCCGGTCGAGTAATCAAAAATGTCTAATATACCGTCTCCAAAACCTTCGTAAATTCCATCCCCATTATTGTCTTTATTTCTAATTTTTTCTGAATCCACGCCCTCTCCCCGTCCGTCTCCTTTTATGTCCCCATCCCCATTAACATAACCTGTGACAGCACCAATACTGCTATTGCCTGCTCCTGATTCATCCACATCAAAAAGGCTGTCATTATCACTGTCTAAATCTAAATAATTTGCAACCGTATCTCCGTCCGAGTTTAATGGGAGTAAGGCAGCTGATGGGGCTGCGCTATCATGTAATCCGTCTCCGTTTGCATCAACCCAAGAGACATCTATTTTTCCTTTACCATTACTTAAATTTCCAAGCCCAGCTTCAATAACATCAGGTATCCCATCATTATCACTGTCTAGATCAAAATAATTAGGTATCGAATCACCATCAGTATCCCCACAAATAGGAACAACAAATAGCTGAACCTTATCCATAAAATTCCCAGTGCCGTTACTACCAGAAGCCGTTCCAAGCACCGTAAAAGTTAAACGGGTTAGTGTTTGTCCACTAGGTACAAGATATCTCCCAGTATATTCTGTCCAGGAAGCATTTGCTGCAGAAACAAAATCTCCTTGACTTATTAAATTGATAATTGATTTAGGTGGTCCAGCTGGCCCAATTAATAATTGCATTACATCTTCAACAGCGCTTCCGGCGTAGCCTGATCGTTTCCGATGGGCAAAAGACCACTGTAATATGTCTCCAGGAGTGGTAACAATATCTTGATAAAAACCTTCATTACCTAAGGCATTTATCTCAGCCCACTGAATTCCTGAAAAAGCCGTGCCTCCTACATCATTTGTCGCCTCTTGTGATTTATGCCATATCTCCAATTGATTGTTAGGGGCGGCACTTTGCCAATCAGGGATGTTACTTGCATCTCCTCTCCAGACCCCTTTTGTTTGAGTTTGATCTGTAGTGCCAGGACTGCCAAAGGTATCTAATGCAGGCGATTTTGTAATATCTCTATCTTCAAAATCGGCATTTAATAACCTAGGCTTTACGAAGTCAGGGCATTCTGTTGTGTCTAAAATACCATCATTATCGTCATCAATATCAACATTATCACGAAAACCATCACCGTCACTGTCAAAAAATGCATCAGCGACCCACGTTACAGTTACTTGGCCTCGAAATCCGTTGCCACCTGTTCTAATGGTACTACCAGAATTACCATTTTGACCGCCGCCGCCGCCGCCACTGAGTGCCGTTGCCGCATTACCGTTTCCACCTGTATTTGAATTTCTTCCTGAAGCACCATTTCCTCCACCATAACTCCCGCCTAGGCCTGCGGTGCCTGCTGAGGCCGGGTTTCCAGCACTTCTGTAACCGGCACCCCCGCCGCCGCCGCCGCTCGTTCCAACAACAGTTGTTGTTGCATTCCCGGTACCTCCCGCACCTCCTATGTAGGTGTGGGACACGGATGTTGTTGTAGCTCCCGAACCATTAATGGGGCTGCTCCCTGTATTAACATTTCCGCCATTTCCACCTCTTGCTACTGCTGTTAAGCCAAATAATGAATCGCCTCCTGCATTTCCATTAGCACCGGATACCCCAGTTCCACCGAGTCCAACGGTAACATTAATGACGGCCAAAGCAGTAACAGTTACGTCAACAATTTTGTTGTAATTACCGCCTCCTCCTCCTCCTCCGGTAGCAAAATTGATATTTGTACATCCACCACCAGCGCCGCCCCCGCCCCAAAGTTGGACCGTTACTTTGCTGACACCAGAGGGTACTGTGAAAGTGCCAGTGCTTGTAAAAGTTCTGGATTGGGTCTGTGAATTCGCGATAAAAGATGACAGAAATATAAACAAACTAAGAGTGTACTTCTTAGTAAAGAGAGTAGTTTTTTTCATATGATTTGGGCAATATTATGAATAACTAATTATAAATATTTGATAAAAATCAACTGTCATCTGTAGGTTAATGGAGCAGTTGATTTAAAATGATATTAATTTGTAATCTATTTGTTATCAAATATATATATATTATTTTAACAAGAATTGTTTACTCGATTAAAAGCGTTTTACATCGATAAAATGCAATTATCGACTAAATTTGTAAGTTTTATTGCATATAAATTAAAAAAAATGCTGTTTTGCAGATGTCGCGCTGTTGTATTGAAAGTTGTCAAGTATATAGATTTTTTTTGTTTAGATATTTATACTGCTCCTTACCATTTTACCTTCTAAAATCGTAATGATTCATCAGCTTACCACTGTTGTAGATGCCTGTTATCGCTTTAACCGGGGCTTTTAATAACTGTCTTAAATTAACTTAAATTATTTATATGTGTGTTGAAAAGCAAAATCAATAAATCTTGACATTAATATTTTACGGTTTTTGTACTAAAAAAGTATTAATTTTATGATAAAACTTAAAGTATCCCTATTTTTTTTAACTGCTACGACTATTTCTTTATCTCCATCGTAATCATTAAAGGATATTTTTTAATATGCGTTTTTTTTTCTCTGTAACACCGAAGGAAAGAGCAAGGTGGTTTGGCAGCTTCTTGCTTTTTATTTTTTGAGCTAGTAGCGCTACAATTTGATGATCCAAGGTTTCAAAATCCAATATTTTTGAAGATATCCTTTGAAATACAATTATTGTAACACTGTAAAAGATGGCTCCCATCATAACAGATTGGTAGGCAGGTATCAACCCCTTTGCGTTGATTTCATTTTTTAAAATGAATTTTTCTGGATTAATTTCTTGTACTGCACGAGTATTAGCAGTAGTTTCTCTGTGCACGGTAGTACAATTGTTTTGCAAGCGGAAAAATAAATTTTAATTAGTTTAGCTAAATCATTGCTGGTATAAAGATTTTTAGATTGGTAAGAAGGTAAACTAATATCTAAAAAAGCAAGGTCCAATGTTTTTTGCTATTAATACATTTTTTGTGATTTTTAAATAGGCTTCTTCGCAGGAATAAGCTGTAATAACATCAATGGGTGTATGATGATAATTATGGTTCGTAAGGATATTTACATACCCATCATTAGTAATGGGATGGAATGGGATGGTCGTTAACTAATAGCAGGTTGTTCTTATCGTTAAATTGTGTTATTTCTAGAACAAGGCATATTCAATTACACATATAATACTTACAAATATTTTTAGATTTTTAACTTTTTTTTTAGGACTTATTCAATAAATTATAAAGACCTGTACCGGTTTTTAAGCATAAATGTCATATTGTTAGGTATTTACAAATTAACCCAACGCAATAATGCATTTTGTAAATTGAACAATAACTTTACGTCACGATTGTTGTAATATTCCTAAAGTATTTTATATCACAACTTTTATACAGTTTGAAATTGCATGTTTTTTAATTGTTCCAGATAATCTCTTTGGTTTGATAGTCTCGGAATTTTGTGTTGCCCACCCAATTTGTCTTTGCATTTTAACCAATCGTAAAACAAATTTTTTCGTGCTACATTGATTATCAACGGATTTAATGTCATGTTGTTGTAGCGTTTCGCTTCGTAATCTGAATTTAGAGATTGTATAGATTCATCTAATGCTTTCTGGAATTGCGATACGTCAGTCGGATTATCTTTAAATTCAATCATCCATTCATGGGCGCCTTTTTCTTTGCCTTCCATAAATATAGGCGCAACCGTATAATCAACTACTTCTGTTTGGGTCAGTTTACACGCTTTGGCAATAGCCTGATCCGTGTTTTCGACCATCAATTCTTCACCAAAAACATTAATGTGATGCTTTGTTCTTCCTGTAACCCGAATTCGATATGGATTCAATGACGTAAACCGAACAGTATCGCCTATCAAATAACGCCACAAACCTGAATTGGTAGTAATTACCAAAGCATAATTTTTGAAAAGTTCCACATCTGCGAGTCGAATTACTTTTTGATTTGGTGTTCCAAAAGTATCCATCGGAATAAATTCATAGAAAATTCCATAATCCAGCATCAACAGTAAATCACTGGAATTATTTAGATCCTGAATGGCAAAAAAGCCTTCAGAAGCATTGTATATTTCGTAATATTGAAACTCCTTTTTCGGAAGTATTTTTTTGTATTGCTCTCGGTACGGTTCAAAATTTACGCCGCCGTGGAAGTACACTTCCAAGTTAGGCCAAAGTTCAAACAAATTTCCCTTTCCGGTTTCTTCCAGCATTTTGTTCATTAAAACTAACATCCAGGAAGGAACTCCGGCAAAACTGGTTACATTTTCGTTTTTTGTTTCGTTGATAATCGCAGCAATTTTGGTCTCCCATTCGCTCATTAGGGAAATCTTGTTGCTTGGCGTACTGCTGAACTCTGCCCAAATGGGCATGTTTTCAATTAATATTGCGGATAAATCTCCAAAAAACGTGTTGTTGTCTTCATAGATTTGCGAGCTTCCGCCTAGACGTAGACTTTTTCCAAGAAACAGTTCTGAATCTTCGTTGTTATTTAAATACAAGCACAACAAATCCTTACTGCCTTTATAATGACAATCTTCCAGGGCTTCGTTGCTTACCGGAATAAATTTACTTTTGGCATTGGTTGTTCCGCTTGATTTGGCGAACCATTTTATAGGTGTTTCCCAAAAAACATTTTGTTCTCCTTTACGGGTTCTTTCAATCAGTGGCTGTAATTCTTCGTATGTTGAAATAGGAATTCTTTCGGCAAAAGTAGCGTAGGAATGTATCGAAGCATACTCATATTCTTTGCCCAGAGCAGTATTTTTAGATGACTGAATTAAATTCATAAGCAATTCTTCCTGAACTTCATTTGGATATTTTAGGAAGAGTTCGATCTGATGGACTCTTTGTTTTAGAACCCAAGAGGCAAACGAATTGATTATGGTTAGCGGCATTTTTAAATTATGAATTATGAATTACGAATTATAACTTTACCAAAAATAACAAAATTTGTTTAACTAAATGTGTTAAACTTGAAACTTTAGATAGAATGACTTACGAAGGTGTACTTAAAAAAATGCAAACCGAATTTGGAAACCCAATTCAATATTACTTGGTTTTTGACAATAGTTTTTTGAATGTGAATCAGTTGTTGAATAAAGAACTGGAAATCAATTTTGTGGGGTACCAATGTTTGAATTGTGGCAAGAAGAAAAAAATATTTCGTCAGGGATTTTGTTATGATTGCTTCTATTCCAGTCCAGCGGTAGGCAATTGGATTATGAAACCAGAGTTAAGCACAGCGCATCTTGGGATTCAGGATCGTGATTTGGCTTATGAAGAAAAAGTACAATTGCAACCGCATATCGTCTATCTGGCTTTGTCGAGCGAAGTCAAAGTAGGAGTGACCAGAACAACACAAATGCCAACGCGTTGGATTGATCAGGGTGCAACCCAAGCGATTTCGATTGTGGAAGTTCCCAATCGATACTTAGCAGGAATTACGGAGGTAGCGCTAAAAAATCATTATGCCGATAAAACTAATTGGAGAAAAATGCTGACAAATAATGTCGAACAAATTGACTTAATCGCGGAACGATTAAAGGTTGAAAATCTTATTCCGACTGAAGTTCAGGAGTATTTCTATTCGCAAAAGAATGATTTATATACGATGCATTATCCTGTAATGCAGTATCCAATTAAAGTAAACAGTTTGAGCTTGGATAAAACACCTCAGTTTCAAGGAAAACTTACCGGAGTAAAAGGGCAATATTTGCTTTTTGAAGATGGAACGGTTTTTAATATTCGTGGTTCAGAAGGGTATAGGGTTACAATTGCGGTTTAAGTAATACAATTTTGGGCGTACCCTTTTTTTAAAATAAAAATTTTAAAAAAAAGGTCAGGCTGTCCGCTGTATCTTTTACTCCGCTGC
The DNA here is from genome assembly GCF_049896865.1 of Flavobacterium sp. DSP2-3-1. NCBI lineage: Bacteria > Pseudomonadati > Bacteroidota > Flavobacteriia > Flavobacteriales > Flavobacteriaceae > Flavobacterium > Flavobacterium sp. DSP2-3-1. The sequence goes on from NZ_JAFCVD010000002.1 coordinate 381,612, forward strand.
GCTTCATAAAACGATGCCGCTACCATCCTTAACGCACGTACAGCTACACAACAACATCATGCTGACATAATCACAAACCAGAAACAAATGTTGCTGGCCAAAATAAAGAGGAATTCTATTGCGTAAAATTCCTCTTTATTATATTTTGTAAAGTTGCTTTAGTTTACTTTTATCGTATCGGCCGCTTTTCTTTTCTTGTTAAACAATCCATTTAATAATTCTGTAGCCTTAGCTTTTACCTCTTCTTTTGTTGCGGGAGTAGCCGTTTTTGTCGTATCTCCAGGTTTTTTGTTTTTATTAATATAATCCGTCAAAGCCGACGTTCCTTGTTTTACTAGTCTGTCTTTTTGTTGGTTTACTAATTGAGTAGTCAATTTAGTCACCGCACTATTGATGTCGGTTGTAATTTTTGGATTCGTAAAATTACCCACTAATACGGCATTTATCGGAAAGCTCTCTAATTTTGCCGCGTCGGCAGCAGATAATTTTGCTATTAAAGCATTCGCTTCTGACCCCAAATATTTAGCGGGAACATCAAATTTCAGATTGTAATTCATGCTTTGGTCAAAACCATGCGTTCCTCCAATAGTCGCTTTAATGTCTTTGTACTTGATATCAAATGGTTTTACATTTACTTTTCCATCTTTGAACGTGATTGCCGCTTTCAAATCATTCAAATTGATTTTACTTACGTCAATAAATTTCAAATTAGCACCTAAAGCGGTCAGTAAAGTCGAATTGCTTGAATTGACTGTTATTGAAAGCAGTTGCCCTAATAAATCTCCGGTTAGCGTTGCCAAGTTTGGAGTCAATTGTGTTGCATCAAGATTTCCATTCAATTTGATGCTTGAATTTAATTTTCCATTGATTATTCCGGCGATTGGTGCAATTTTTTTCAGCATATTTAATTGGGTGAACGATTGTGCAATATCTACTTGATTTAGTTTTAAATCCATATTGAATACCGGCGTTTTTCCTTTTGTGGAAACAGCACCATTTACGCCAATTGTACCTCCAAAAATCGATGTTTTTACATTTTCTAAAGTCACTTTTTCGTCTTTCACGATCAGTTTTCCCGAAACATCCTTCAGAGTCAGATTATCATACAGAACCGTAGTTGCTTTTGCGGTAAGCGTACAATTTAAAAAAGCAGGAATCTTCATTGCGTCTGCTTTTTTAGTTGCTGTTTTAGTCCCAGCTTTAGTAGTTTCACCAGTTGTCATAAAATCATCAACGGCTAATTGTTTAGAATTCATGTTGAAGTTTCCCTTCAATTCTTGGTTTCTAAATATAAAACCGTAAAAATTCTCTAAAACTCCCGTTACACTAATGTCACTTTTTCCTGTGGTTGCGTTCAACTCTTTCAAATTGACCTGATTGGGATTAAATTGAACCAGCGCATTGCTGATATTCATTGTTTTTCCGTTTTTATCCACGTAGTTGAAACCAGACAAACTCATCGTTCCTGCATTGTTAATATTTTGATACTGGCTTTTTTCCACCGATTCCATATCAAATTTAGTAGTGACATTAGCATTTAAAATCCCCGACAATGGTTTGTATAACTTTATAGGATAGGCCTTGGAAAGACTGGCTAAATTGATAGTTCCTTTTAAAGTGGCATCAACAATTGCATTTTGTGTTATGTTGCGGATGTTGGCTTTAGCATTGAATACATCTTGGTCAATTTTGAAAGAGAGCTTATCCAAATTGATATACGTGTCATTTAGAATTCCTGTTTCGTTGATAATTTTAGTGTCAATAATGATATTTTGAACTGTTTTCGGTAAGTTAGGATACTTAAAGGAAGCGTTATTCGATGTGATTTCAACATTAAATTTCGGTACCGTTGTAGTAGTATAGAAGCCTTTTGCAAAACCCATTACAGTAAAATCTCCGGTTGTTTTTACGTTGTTCAAACTCGCGGCATACGCTGCGGGGATAATTCCCAAGAAATTCTTGAAAGAAGAAGTAGGCGTTTTAAATTTCAAATCGTATTCCTGTCCAGCTTCGACCATTTGAATAAAACCATTAAATTCCAGCGGCAAATGATTGATTAACGCTTTATTTTCTTTGAAGGTGTATTTACTTTTTTCTAAATCAATTCCTAAAACTGCGTCCAGCGTCAAGGCAATATCTTTCATGTAATTGATTTTGTCGATGTCCAACGTAATTTTAGCAGTTGACTTGGTAACTAAATCCAGTTTTTGTGCTGCAAAATCTCCTATACCTCCATGATTAATGCTGTCAATAACCATTTTGATTTTAGATTTTTCGTCAAAGTAGCGAAACTTATAATTCTCAATGTTGTAATTCTCAATCTTCAATGATAAAGATTCGCTTTTGCCGCCCTTTTCATTTTCTTTATTTTTTTTTGCGATGTCGTAATTTCCGATTCCATCTTTATTGAAAATGATATTGATTAATCCATTTTTTGAAGTAATTCCATCAATATTGATGGCTTCCTCTTTGCCTTTGAATAATTCTTTGATGGACATTTTCAGATCCACTTCGCCCAATGAAACTAAAGTATCTCCTTCAAAAGGTGCTTTGTTTATAATTATTAATTGATCCAGCGAAACATTCGCACTGGGAAAACTTTTAATTAAACTTAAATCCACATCCGAAAAAGTAACTTTTGCATCCACTTTTTCATTGATAGCTTCGGCAATTTTAGCTTTTATTTGATCTTCAAAAAAATAAGGAATAGCAAATAATGCTACAAAGAATAGGATAATCAGGACTCCAATAATTTTTAAAATTGTTTTTAGCATAATTTGATTCTCTTTAGATTTATAAACTCAGCAAAAATGATGCCCGCTCTCGATAGAAATAATGGTTTATGATTAAGAAAAAAGTATTCATTGCACTAGTAGCGTTATGTATGCTTTTAATGTGCATTCTTGATTTAAAAAAAAATCCGTTCAAATGATCATTTAAACGGATTTTCATCAGGTATTTTTAAAAATTAATTGATATTAATTTCAAACGGCATGATGGCTTGGATTCCTTTTCGTGCTTGCAGTTTTTTTATTTCCTGCATAAGACGATAATTTTCTTCCCCAATTTCTTCTTTTATGAAATCAGCTTTCGATTTTGCAAAAGGAAGATTAGCTAACAGATCATCAAAATTCTTTTCATATTCTGGATAATTTTGAGTGTTGTAACTTTTTACTTTTGCCAAAGAAGCTGCTTTTGCAATCGCATCATCTAAACCTCCAATTTTATCTACAAGTCCAATTTTTAATGCTTCTGCACCAGTCCAAACTCTGCCTTGAGCAATAGCATCAACTTGAGCAAATGTCATTTTTCGACCTTGAGCTACATGTGTCACAAAAGTTTTGTAAATGTGCTCCACACCTTCTAATGTAACGGCTTTAAATTTCTCATCGATTGGCACAAATGGACTGTAATTAGCGGAATTTTCATGTGTTTTAACTTGTTCCGTGTAGATTCCTATTTTAGTAGCCAATGGTGTAAAGTTTGGTAATATTCCAAAAACACCAATAGAACCTGTTATTGTATTTTCTTCGGCAAAAATAGTGTTGGCATTACAAGCGATGTAGTATCCGCCCGAAGCCGCATAATTCCCCATAGAAACTACTACGGGTTTTACTTTTTTAGTCAGTTCAATTTCTCTCCAAATCAAATCAGAGGTCAAAGCGCTTCCACCCGGACTGTCAATGCGAAGTACAATCGCTTTTATATCTTTGTTTTTTCTGGCTTCTTGCAACGAGCGTCGCATAGAACCTTCTCCAATAACGTTTACATCACCTTCGCCTCCCAGAATTTCTCCTTGAGCATAAATAATGGCAATTTCGTCTTTACTATCGAAATTTTGCGATGTAGTAGCTACTTTTTGAGCATAATCTACAACAGATACTTTATTGTAATCTTCGTCATTGCCTACTTTAAGCGCTTTTTTTATCGCTTTATGATACACGTCTTCATAAGCAATGATGTCAACTAATTTTTGGGATTTTGCCATTTCTGGAGTTCGGGCAAGAAGTCCGTTTGCAATTTGATTCAATTTGGCCACAGATATATTTCTGCTTTTGGAAATGTCAGCGGTGATGGAACTCCAAACTGAATTTAACAAGGCGGTAGTTTGTTCTCTGTTGGCATCGCTCATTTTGTTTTCTAAAAATGGCTCAACGGCACTTTTGTATTTTCCATGACGTATTACTTCCATTTTCAATCCTGATTTTTCCTGAAAGTCTTTAAAAAACATAATTTCAGAGGACAATCCCTTGAAATCCATTTCTCCAACGGGATTTATATATATTGGATTGGCAACGGAATTTAGGTAATATTCTTTCTGAGAATACGAATTGGCATAAGCCATAACGAATTTCCCAGATTTTTTAAAGCTCTCCAACGCATCTCTTAAAGCTTTGCTTTGCGCCATTCCTAATGACGAAGCATTGTTTAATATAGAAATACCTCTTATGTCATTGTCCGTTTTGGCTTCTTCAATGGCATTAATAATGTCTGACAGACCTACTTTTTTGTTTTCTGAAAAGATAGTCATCCACGGATCTTTATATTTTCCGGCGTAATCATTTCTTATGTCTTCCAAATCCAATTCGATAACCGAATTGCTTTTTACCGTTACACCTTCAGATTCACCTCCAAATATAGCTCCTATGAGGATGACTCCAAAAAAGAATAACATGAAAAAAACAAAAATACCTACAAGTGTCGCTAATACATTCCCTAAAAATTTCATAATTATATTTTTTTAATATGTCGCAAAAAACGCAGAAATGTTACAAACAATTAGTTAGAATTTCTAAGTTTAATTATCAACACAGGATGCAAATATATTGCTAATTCTAAAATTCTTTTAGTTAATTTGCACCCAATTATGAAATCACAACATCAGGTCATTTTATCGATAGGAAGCAATCAAGGCAATCGTTTGGAAAACATCGAGCGTTGTTTAAAATTGATACATCAAGAAATTGGCACTGTAATCAAAGTTTCCAGATTATATGAGTCTCCGGCTTGGGGTTTTGAAAGTGATGCTTTTTATAATTGTGCGCTGGTTTTACACACATTTACGTCAGAACATAAAATTCTGGCTCAAGTTTTAAAAATCGAAAAGCGTTTGGGTCGCTTGCGAAATAAAAATCATGAATACCAATCGCGTACGATTGACATTGATTTAATTGCTTTCGATTCAGAAATTATTGCTTCCGAAAAACTCCAAATTCCGCATCCGTTAATGCAAAATAGGAATTTTGTTTTGCTACCAATTCAGGATTTAAATTTAGATTGGAAACATCCCATTCTTCAAAAAAATATTCCGGAATTATTGGTGTTGTCGCCGGATGAAAGTATTTGTACAATTGTTCAGAATTTGGTAAATCCATTGCAGAGTATTCCGTTGGAGCAATTTAATTATGTTGCTTTTGAAGGGAATATTGGTGCGGGAAAAACAACGTTGGCTACAAAAATTTCCGAGGATTTTAATGCAAAAACAGTATTGGAACGTTTTGCCGACAATCCATTTTTACCCAAATTTTACAAAGATCAAAATCGATATGCGTTTCCACTTGAAATGTCATTTTTGGCTGACCGATACCAGCAATTATCAGATGATTTGGCGCAATTTGATTTGTTCAAAGACTTTCTGGTTGCCGATTACCATATTTTTAAGTCGTTGATTTTTGCCAAAATAACTTTGGCCGAAGACGAATATCGTTTGTACCGCAACTTGTTTGATATTATTTATAGAGAAATGCCAAAACCAGATTTGTATATTTATTTGTATCAAAATTCAGAAAGGTTGCTACAAAATATTAAGAAACGCGGCAGAAGCTACGAACAAAAAATTCCAGCCGAATATTTGGACAAAATCAATAGCGGTTATTTGGATTATATTAAATCACAAACCGATTTGAATGTTCTGATTATTGATGTTTCTGATAGGGATTTTGTAAAAAATCAAGAAGATTATCTTTATATTTTAGATGAAATTCAAAAGAAGATTAAGTTTTAGAATTTGAAGTTTTATAAATTATCTTTTGAGGGAAAAATGACCTCTTTTTTCAGGACTTCCCGCATCAATTTTTAATACATACCAATAATCCGAAGCGGGTAATAGTTTCTTATTAAAAGTTCCGTCCCAAGAGGGTTTAGCTGCGTTTAATTTCGTGATTAAGTTACCATACCGATTAAAAATGGTTACTTCTGCCTCAGGATAATTTATCAACCCTTTTATTTCCCATACATCATTGTATGAATCGTTGTTTGGCGTAAAAAACTTTGGAGCTATCAGTATAGTAAATACTGCACTATCAATTCCGCATAAATTTATTTCTCTTGCATACGCGGTTTGCAAACCGCTCGTTACATTAAAAAACACATTCGAACTTTGATAATTGATTCCGTCGACAGAAAATTCAAAATAGTCTTTTGTATTTTTTAAATAAATTACAACCGTAGTTTCGTTGACGTCGATTCTGTCGATCTCCGGAGTATCATGTTCAACTACAGTGATTTTTTTGGTACTGCTACAGTTGGCACTATTTGTTATTTTTACATTATAAGTATTGGGAGTTGTAACCTGAATTGTCTTTGTGGTTTCACCGGTGGACCATGAATAAGTCATGTTAGGGATTACTGCATCAAGAGTTAAGCTGCCAGATTTACAAAGTATTAATTCTTGGTCAGTAACTGCCGGAGAATCGTAAATTATAATGTCAACAGCAACTCGATTCCCATTAGTACATCCGTCATTTACGGCTTCTGCGTAATAGGTTGTGTTTTGAGTACTATTTGGAACATCTAAACTTGTTCCAGTTCCTAGAATTGCACCGCCGGTTAAACTTGAATACCAGTTTATATTTCCGGTATCAGTGGTTGATTGAAGTGTTACAGCTCCTGCTCCACATCTTGAAACTGTCGCATTGGTTGATGTTATGGTAGGAATTTTGTTTATGGTGGCTGTAACTGCAGTTCTGTTTGTGGGGCAGCCGGCATCAACATAATAGGTTTTTGTTGTGTTTAAAAAAGGGGTATTGTACGTGTTGCCAGTGTATAAAAAGTTCCCACCGCTTGCCGCGTCATACCAATTTACGGTTCCGCCAAAGGCAGATGCTTGAAGTGTAACAATCCCTGAGTTACATCTTGACGCAGGAGTTGTTGATATTATTTGAGGAATTGTTATAATGGTGCTCGCTGAGATTTCAAGAGTTGGGTCATTCGGCATACCGCCGTATTCCACAATATATCCTTTGGGTTGATAATTTCCGTTTGCATCGCCATTTAATTGTAAATCATTCCAAGATCCCGGTGTTCCAGCACCTGGTGCAGTTATGTGAGCATAGTGTTCTACACCGTTGCTATTGTTTGGTTCTCCAATATTCCAAAAAGAAAAAGTAGGACTTGATCCATTGATGGCTCCATTCCAAAACGTCACTCTGTCAACTGCTGGTCCCGTTACCCATTTCCAAACACCTTCTGTTTCTGTATCGCTACCACCAATCCATCCCGCACCAGGAGCTTGTTTTCCTGCTAATTGTGCTTCATCAGCGGCCGTGATTGTTGCTAAATATCCTTGAAGTCCAAAATACACACTCGTTTCAGCTGCTGCTTTTGCCGAATTCCAATTAATTCCTAGATTTGAAATATATTGATAATAATGACCATTTCTGGGTAAGTAGTTAGCTTGTCCAAGAGTGATTGAAAAGTTTCTGGTGCCAGATGGAGTAGCCGAAGAATTACTGAAAGCAACATCTTTGATGGCTTTTACAAAGTCAGTATATAGTACTTTAGTTCCCGGAATTATATTGGATAATTTTAGTTTTCCTTCAAGAGGAGCCCATTCTGAGGCAATATTGGGGTGGAGTGCAAGATTGTTTAATCTAAGTTCGTCTTGCCCATTAATATAACCTGATGAAATTTGAATGTAGATTTCTTCAGTTCCGGTGTCAGTGGCATTTGCACCAGTTATATTTACGTCTGTCACTATTTTTAGTGCAGTTTGTGGGCAGTAATTTTGATTGCCGGTGGCGGTGATTCTTGGAGCATTAGCTGTAATAGATGATTTTAATATTTCTTGTGGAGTGATAAAGCAGTTTTTATCACAGTCACAAAAGGGAATGGCAGAATAAGTAGCCATTGGTGCAAATAATAAAAAAGCTATTGTTATTATCAAGAAAGTACTATTTCTCATACGATACAGTATTGCGGTCCCTATTTTTTTTAAAATCTTTTATTTCGGCCAATTCATTTTTTGAAATAAATCCCAAACCACAATTCCTGCACTTACGGAAATATTTAAAGAATGTTTGGTGCCTAATTGTGGAATTTCGATACATCCATCACACAATGCAACTGCTTCCTGAGAAACACCATAAACTTCGTTTCCAAAAACTAAAGCATATTTCTCTCCTTTTACAACTTCAAAATTTTGAAGAAAAACGGCACTTTCTACTTGTTCTATGGCCAGAGTCATTATATCTTCCGCTTTTAATTTTTCGATAACTTCAAGAACATTTTCCTGATGTTCCCAAGTCACTGTTTCTGTTGCGCCAAGTGCTGTTTTATGAATTTCCTTGTTGGGAGGTGTGGCTGTAATTCCACACAAATATATTTTTTCAATTAGAAACGCATCGGCAGTTCTAAAAACAGAGCCAATATTATGTAAACTTCTAATATCATCTAATACCAAAATAAGTGGTGTTTTTTCAGATTTTTTAAAAGCTTCAATGGATTTTCGTTCCAGTTCGCTGTTTTCAAGCTTTCTCATACTTTGTAAATTATTCAAAAAAAAAGCTTCCGAAGTTAATGGAAGCTTTTTTGTGTATTTAATTATAATTTAGCTTTTCGATGCGTCAGCAGCTAAAACATTTCCTTTTATTGTAAGTGTTTTACTTGGTACAACTGCATTAGTTGTCAAGGTAACTGTTTTTGTAAATGCCTGACCCGCTCTTGACGTGTCATATTTTACTCCAATAACACCTTTTGCACCTGGAGCAATTGGCTCTTTTGGATACGTTGGTACAGTACAACCACAAGAACCTTGAGCATTAGTTATGATCAATGGCTTGTTACCGTTGTTAGTAAACACAAATTCACGACGACCGTCAGAGTTGTATGCAACATTACCGTAGTCAATAGTTTCTGTAACGAAAACCATTCCAGCACCATTTACTTTAGCAGTGGCGGCTTTAGTATTTGTTGCTTTTAATTTTTTTGATGTTTCCTGCGCATTAGAAGTAGTAACTCCTAAAACAACTAGCATGGCTAGAGCAATTATTTTTTTCATGTGTGTTTAATTTTAAAAAGATTTACAAATCTATATAAAAATTAGAATCTACGCCTTAATTTTTTCTTAAAAAAATAGTTTAATTTTTTGAAGTGGTAACATATTTATTTAAAAATCGATAAATTCGCCCAATATTTTTAATTTTTCAAACAGTAAACCATTGGCATCTAAAGATAAAATAGTTAAGGAGACACCGTTAATGAAACAATACAATGAGATTAAAAGGAAGTATCCTGATGCTTGTCTTTTGTTTCGTGTGGGCGATTTTTATGAGACATTTGGAGAAGATGCTGTACGTGCTTCTAAAATATTAGGAATTGTATTAACCAAGCGTGGAGCGGGTTCTGAGACAGAAACTGCCCTTGCCGGTTTTCCGCATCACTCGTTGAATACGTATTTGCCCAAATTAGTCAAAGCAGGTCTTCGTGTGGCAATTTGTGATCAGCTTGAAGATCCAAAAATGACTAAAACCATCGTAAAACGTGGTGTTACAGAACTGGTAACTCCAGGGGTTTCCATGAACGATGAGGTTTTGCAGTCGAAAACTAATAATTTCTTGGCTTCCATTTATTTTGCCAATAAATCTATAGGAATTTCCTTTCTGGATGTTTCCACCGGAGAATTTTTAACGGCGCAAGGGAACGCCGAATATATTGATAAGTTGTTGCAGAATTTTAATCCCAGTGAAGTTCTGATTCCAAAAAATAATAAGAGTGATTTCCGGGAAATTTTCGGAGACGATTATCACAGTTTTTATCTGGAGGATTGGATTTATAAAGAAGATTACGCATTCGAAACCTTAACTAAGCATTTTCAGACGATTTCGTTGAAAGGCTTTGGAATCGAAGAATTGAAAGAAGGAATTATTGCCTCGGGAGCCATTTTGTATTATTTGTCGGAAACACAACACAATAAAGTTCAACATATCACAGCGATTCAGCGTATTGCAGAAGATGCTTACGTTTGGATGGACCGTTTTACCATTCGCAACCTGGAGTTATATCACAGTTACAATCCAAACGCGGTTACGCTGCTGGATGTTATTGATAAAACGCTTTCGCCAATGGGTGGTCGTTTGCTGAAACGTTGGCTCGCGTTACCATTAAAAGACAGTCAAAAAATTCAGAGTCGGCACCAAGTGGTTTCATATTTAAAAGAGAACCAAAGCGTTCTGAAAAACATTCAAAATCAAATCAAGCAAATTTCTGACTTAGAACGTTTAATTTCGAAAATTGCAGCTGGAAAAGTATCGCCTCGCGAAGTGGTTTATCTAAAAGAATCGTTAGATGCGATTATTCCGATAAAAACTCTGGCATTAGAAAGTCCGCAAGAAGCAGTAAAAGTTATTGGAGACAGTTTGCACAGTTGTGAATTGCTTCGGGAGAAAATAAAAACGGTTTTAAATCAAGATGCGCCTGTGGCTATAGCCAAAGGAAATGCGATTGCCAAGGGAATCAATGCCGAATTAGATGATTTACGAGCGATATCTACTTCCGGGAAGGAATTCTTGGAAGGAATTGAGAAACGAGAATCACAACTAACGGGAATATCCTCTTTGAAAATTTCCTTTAATAATGTTTTTGGATATTACATTGAAGTTAGGAATATGCACAAGGATAAAGTGCCGACTGAATGGATTCGAAAACAAACCTTAGTCAATGCAGAACGCTATATCACTGAGGAATTAAAAGAATACGAAACTAAAATCCTGGGTGCCGAAGAGAAAATTCATAAAATAGAAGTAGAGTTATTCGAACAATTAGTCAATTGGATTGCAACGTATATTAAACCCGTTCAAATGAACGCTAATCTGATAGCCCAGTTGGATTGTTTGTGTTCTTTTACCCAATTGGCGATCGAAAATAAATATGTTTGTCCAGAACTCGACGAAACATTCGAATTGGAAATCAAAAACGGAAGGCATCCTGTTATCGAAAAACAATTGCCGGTTGGCATGCCTTATATTGCCAATGATGTGTTCTTGGATCGTGAAACGCAGCAATTGATTATGATTACGGGTCCGAATATGTCTGGAAAGTCAGCTATTTTGCGTCAAACCGCATTAATTGTGCTCTTGTGTCAAATGGGAAGTTTTGTTCCTGCTGATAGCGTGAGAATGGGAATTGTCGATAAAATATTTACCAGAGTGGGAGCCAGTGATAATATTTCGATGGGAGAATCTACTTTTATGGTTGAAATGAATGAAACGGCCTCGATCTTGAACAATATTTCCGATAGGAGTTTGGTGCTGTTAGACGAAATTGGTAGAGGAACGAGTACGTACGACGGAATTTCAATCGCTTGGGCCATTGCGGAATTCTTACATGAACATCCTTCAAAACCCAAAACATTATTCGCAACGCATTATCATGAGCTGAATGAAATGAGTGAATCGCTACCAAGAATTCAGAATTATAATGTGGCTGTCAAAGAATTGAAAGATACGGTGCTTTTTATTCGAAAATTGGTAAAAGGAGGAAGTGCCCATAGTTTTGGAATACATGTGGCAAAAATGGCTGGAATGCCTCAAATCGTCATTTTGAAAGCGCAAAAGCTTTTGAAAAAATTAGAAAAGAGCCATTCCAGTGATGCGCTGAACGGAATTAAAGCTGCAAAGGATGGCTCGAGCCTGAAAGGCGAACAGGCGGAGCAAATGCAAATGAGTTTCTTTAATCTTGATGATCCTTTATTGGAGGAAATCAAAGAAGAGATCTTAAATCTGGATATCAATACCATTACACCTATGGAAGCTTTGATGAAATTGAATGAGATTAAAAGAATGTTGACCAGAAAATAGTTTATTTTGTTTTAAAGTTGAGGTTATCAGAACATTAACTTTAATCTGCGATTTTTTTGTAAAAAAGGCTTGTATAATTCAATAAATGTCCTAGATTTGCATCCGCAATACAGAACAAGTATCGCGGTCCGTTCTAAAAATTGAAAATGCGAAAATAGCTCAGTTGGTAGAGCGCGACCTTGCCAAGGTCGAGGTCGCGGGTTCGAGCCCCGTTTTTCGCTCTAACACCTCATATTGCTCGGATGGTGAAATTGGTAGACACGCTGGACTTAAAATCCAGTGAACAGCAATGTTCGTGCGGGTTCAAGTCCCGCTCTGAGTACTAAAAAAGCTTCAAACTTTGTTTGAAGCTTTTTTTATTTTATAATAAATCCACTTAAAATTTTACGACACTCATATAATCACTTAAAGTTGTATTGTTTTTTGATGCAGGGTTAAAATCGTTATTGTGTGATTAGTTTTAATGTTACAATTTATTTCAAAATAAGTTATGGGTGCGTTTGTAATTAGTAAAAGATATAATGACGAATATAAGTTTGTTTTTACTTCCAGAAAGGGAAAGGTTGTTTTTACAAGCTTAAGTTATGAACTGAAATTTGAATGTGAAGAAGACATTGAAAGGTTTAAAGCAGATATTGAATCGGCTAACTTTTTAAAGTTCAAGTCTTCCAGTGGGAAGTTTTACTTTAAATTGATGTTAGGAGGCAATCATTTTGCAACGAGCAGAAAATATACTACTTCATTGCGTTTGCAAAAGGGAATTGATGAAATTGTACGCTTTGGATCACTATCCGAAACATTAGACTTTTCAGCTAATGATTTTGTCTTTATCGATTGAATCTTTTAAATAAAGACATAAAAAAAGAGAGTCTCGGCTAGTTGCTGAGACTCTCTTTTTGTTTTTGAAAATCTGTTTCTCGAAAGAGGAGGATTTACAAATTAAAAAAGCCATCTCGCATAGCGGATGGCTTTAAAATTTTTAGAATTTGAGTTCTAATTATTTTTTTACTTCAGCAGCAGCATCAGTTGCAACAGCAGCAGCGTCAGTAGCAGCAGCAGCAGCAGAATCAACAACTTGAGCAGCAGAATCAACTACCATAGCAGCAGAATCAACTACCATAGCAGCAGAATCAACAGCAGTTGCAGAATCCTCAGCAGGAGCGTCAGCTTTTTTACATGATACAACAGTCAATACAGCAACAGCAGCTAAACTTAAAAATACTTTTTTCATCTTAATTTAATATAAAAGGTTAATTATTAATTCGTGGCAAAGATATAAATTTTTTAATATGTAAAATATTTTTTTATTTTTTTTTTAAAAAATAATATTTTTTGTCAACGCTGATACAAAGCTCAATTATTGTGCCAGTTAGAACAAATAATCAATAAATGAATAATATCGTTCTCGTACGCCTCTTTTTTGACTATTTTTGTTTTAAGTTTTTCTTTTTCAGGGATTTACTTTTCTTTGGGTGTACTAATTTTAATTCGCTGATTAAGTTTGTTGCCCCGGCATATTTATCCATAATAAACAAGATATAGCGTACATCGACCATTATATTCCTACAAATACTTGGATCATAGTAAAGGTCACTCATTGTTCCTTCCCAAACCCTGTCAAAATTAAGTCCGACTAAGTTTCCTTGAGCGTCAATTGCTGGGCTTCCTGAATTACCGCCAGTGGTGTGATTTGTTCCAATAAAGCAAACAGGCATTTTGCCATTTACTCCATACGGTCCATAATCTTTAGTCTTGTATAAGTCCACTAATTTTTTAGGAACATCAAATTCATAATCCCCAGGGATATATTTTTCCATAACGCCGTCTAAATACGTTATTGGAGTATAAACGGTAGCATCTTTTGGTTCATATCCTTTTACTTTTCCGTAAGTTACTCGTAAAGTACTGTTGGCATCAGGAAAAATGCGGCTTTCAGTATTCAATTCTAATTGGGCTTTCATATACGTGCGTTGCAACGCAGTTATAGTTAAGTTGATTTCGTCGTATTTTGGTGCAACTTCTTTCGAATATTTATCGGCTAATTCTTTTACAAGCAGGAAACCGGGATCATTATTTAAATTCGTTAAAACAGTTTGGGTATCACCAGACAGCAATTGTTTTAGACCAGCATAATTTTGAAGTTTGGATTTTGTATAAATTTCCGAAGCCAAATTTTTAGCATTCACTTTTGTTAAACTTTGTGGTAAAAATTGTTTTGGGGATTTTGTCGCATACAATTCAATCAATTGCTCAAAAACTTTTTCATCTACAGTTCCATTGAAATTTTTATAAAAATCAGCCAATGCGGTTATTAAATTGTTTTTTCGGTCTGTAAAGGATCGTTCTCCTTTTGCTTTAAAAACTTGTTCCAATTGATACAACTTGTAACCTGTACTGAGCAATTCGGTATTACGCAATACCACTTCCGTGAAATATTCTTTTGATACTGCGTAAGGAGCGATTTCTGCGTAGTATTTGTCAAAATCCGCCAACAGCGTTCCATATTCTTTTTCTTTGCCCGCTTTTACTATTTTTTGCTGAAAAGCCTTTTCAGTTTCTCTTTTTACGGCAACAGCATTTGATTTTTTTAATCCTTGAGTTTCGCCAATCCATTTTTTCCAATAATTGGCAATACTCGCGTATTTTGAAGCGTACTGAATTTTAATGGCATTGTCTTTTCGCATAAAACCATCGGCAACTTTCAAGGCTTTGTCCCTGATTTCGATTTTTGCAGGATTCAGTTCGTTTACAATTTGTTCAATCGCAACCGAAGGTAAATATTCGCTTGTTTTTCCCGGATATCCAAAAACCAATGTAAAATCATCTTCCGCTACGCCATCCAGTGAAATAGGCAAGAAATGTTTGGGAGTATAAGGCACATTGTCTTTTGAATAGGCAGCTGGGCGATTGTTTTTGTCAGCATAAATTCTAAACAAAGAAAAATCTCCGGTATGACGCGGCCAAACCCAATTATCAGTATCAGAACCAAATTTCCCGATAGAGGAAGGCGGAGCACCAACTAAACGCACATCAGTAAAAGTTTCCGTCACAAATAGCATGTATTGATTGCCTTCGTAAAAGGTGCGAATTTTGTTTTCCTGCCAACTTTCCTTTGGCAAAGAGCTGGATAATGCTGTAATATTTTCTTGAATTTTCTTTTGTTTTTCGGCTTCGTTGCTCATGGAAGCAGTTCCTGCCAAAACCAAAGTGGTTACATCTTCAATTTTTACCATAAAAGTAACAGTCAAACCTTCGTTTGGCAGTTCATTTTCCATTTTGTAAGCCCAAAAACCATCGGTCAGATAATCATGGTCTACAGTGGAATGCGATTGAATTTGTGAAAACCCGCAATGATGATTGGTCAGGATAAGTCCTTTTGGGGAAATAACTTCTGACGTACAGCCCCCGTTAAAATGTGGAACCGCATCTTTCATACTCGACTGATTTACGTCATAAATGTCTTTTACGGACATTTTCATGCCCAGATTTTTCATTTCGGTTTCATTCATTCCTTTCAGCAGCGAAGGAATCCACATGCCGCCTTGCTGGGCTTGTAGCTGAATGACAAATAGTAATAGGAATAATTTTAAAAATTTCATGGTAGCAAATTTAGAGTGTAATTTTAGTTGATTTTGTACTGCATCAATTGCCTTTTGTGTGAGTCAAAACCATTGACAAGATACAATTTTTGTGCATTTTCATTGTGCGGTTCCACTTCCAGATAAATCAGTTTTAATGATAGTTTGTGACTTTCGGTTTTAATAAACGCAATAGCTTCGCTGCCAATTCCTTTTCCTCTCGCTTTTTCGATTATATACAATTCATCTAAAAAACCTATTCTTCCTTGGTATTCAAAACTAAAAATAAAGGTTAGAATTAGATATCCCACAATTTCGTTGTCGGATATAATCAGCCAAGCTTTTCCCAGATTTTCATTGGAAATAAATTCTTGAAACAAAGCTTTGGAAACTTCGACGGAAATGGGATAATCATCAATGGTATAGAATTCCTGCATCATTAAGACGATGGTTTCGATATCAGGAGCAGCCAGAGGTTTAAATTCAATCATGCAGAATGTTTTTTAAAATGATGGCAGTGGCGCCTTTATTCATTTGTACAAAAGTACTGCACATGTGTCCTTTTTCATTTCGGATGTCAGCATTGCGTATCAGGTTTTCAAGGGCTTCATCCAATTCTTTTTGATTGGCAACCGCAACACAGGCATCCATATTGACCAGCGCGATTGCTTCTGCAAAATGGGAATAGTGGGGTCCAATAATGATTGGAACTCCAAAAGTTGCCGGCTCCAATACATTGTGAACTCCGGGATTTCCAAAACCACCACCCACATAAGCAATATCCGCACAACTGTAGATTTTTGTCAAAATACCAATCGTGTCAATGATAAAAACATCGAAATCAGCGAGATTCTGTCCTTCTTTTCCAGAGAATAAAACAGTTTTTTTGGTGATGCTGTTTTTTAATTGTTGAATTTGTTCGTCCTTTATATTATGTGGCGCAATAATAAATTTGACATTGAAAGTATTCGAATTGATAAAATTCACTATTAAATTTTCATCTTTTGGCCACGAACTTCCCACGACAATAGTGAGTGTGTTGTCTTTAAAATCAGAGATAAAATCCAACGAATTGTCTTTTTCTAAAATTGTGGACACGCGATCAAATCGTGTGTCACCAGAAACAGCAACGTTTGTTTTGCCTAACTGCTGCAGTAATTTTTTTGAAGTTTCATTTTGAACAAAAAAGTATGTGAACGCATCCAGCGCCTCTCGGTAAAAACCGCCATACCATTTGAAAAACAGTTGGTTCTTTCTAAGAATTCCAGAAACCAAATAGGTTTTGATGTTTAATTTTTTGAGTTCTGCTAAATAGTTAGGCCAGTATTCATATTTGATGAAAAACACTAAATCAGGATTTACAAGTTTCAAAAATTGTTTTGCATTTTTCTTACTATCTAGTGGCAAATACACCGTAACATCAGCAACGGTATTGTTTTTACGGACTTCATAACCCGAAGGAGAGAAAAAAGTCATCACGATTTTGTGCGCAGGGAACTGCTCTTTTACCTTTTCAATGACGGGTAAGCCTTGCTCGTATTCGCCCAAGGAAGCGGCATGAAACCAGATTGTTTTGTCAATAGGTTTTATTTTTTGTTCCAAAACAAGAAAAACTACTTTCCTGCCTTCCACAAAAAGTTTCATTTTTGGACTGAAAAACGCTATGATTTCTAATAAAAATCCAGCAAATAGAACCATTAAATTATAGAGAAAAAGCATCATAAAAATTTTGGGGCTAAAATACGTTTTCTTTATATGAATTTCTTCCGCAGCAATATTTAAATTTTAGTTGTCAGGATCTCCCTATTTTATATCATTGGAATATTATCTTTTTTTACTGTGTGTTGCATTGGTTTCAACTCATAAATAACTATTTTTGTTCTTCGTTTTGAGAAAGTATTTACGGTTTTTAGAAACGGTAATCTTTCGAACATTAAACAAAAATTGCAATGAAAAAAATCCAAATGGTTGACTTGAAAAGTCAATATGAAAAAATAAAAGACAGCGTTAACGTTTCTATTCAGGAAGTTTTAGACACTAACACTTATATTAACGGACCTCAAGTTCATCAATTTCAAAAATCATTAGAAGAATATTTGGACGTAAAACATGTAATTCCGTGCGCCAACGGAACCGATGCGTTGCAAATTGCCATGATGGGACTGGATTTAAAACCCGGGGATGAGGTAATAACTGCTGATTTTACTTTTGCTGCAACAGTGGAAGTTATTGCTTTACTACAATTGACACCCGTTTTAGTTGATGTGGATATGTTCAATATGAATATTTCCATTGAAGGAATTAAAAAAGCGATTACGCCAAAAACAAAAGCGATTGTGCCGGTACATTTGTTTGGTCGTGCCGCCAATATGGAAGCTATAATGGCAATTGCCAAAGAATACAACTTATATGTTATAGAAGATAATGCGCAAGCGATTGGTGCCAACTGTAAATTTTCGGATGGCACTAAAAAGAAAGCGGGAACAATCGGACACGTTGGAGCGACTTCATTTTTTCCTTCTAAAAATCTTGGATGTTATGGAGACGGTGGAGCGATTTTTACCAATGATGATGCTTTGGCACACAAACTTCGTGGAATTGTAAATCACGGAATGTATGAGCGATACCACCATGATGTAGTAGGCGTAAATTCGCGTTTAGACAGTATTCAGGCAGCAGTTTTGAATGCAAAATTGCCTTTATTAGACGAGTATAGTAAAGCCAGACAAGATGCAGCCAGAAAATATTCAATTGCTTTTGAAGGTCATAAAAATATAGTTGCACCAAGTATTTGTTCCATTTGTGACTGTCACGTTTTTCATCAATATACATTGCGAATCATTGATGCAGATAGAAATGGGTTGATGCAACATTTATTGGACAAAGGAATTCCTTGTGCTATTTATTACCCAATTCCTTTGCATTCGCAAAAAGCATACGCGGATTCCCGTTACAAAGAAGAAAATTTTCCGGTAACCAATCAATTAGTAACGGAAGTGCTTTCGTTGCCGATGCACACCGAATTAGATGACGAGCAAATTAAGTTTATTACAGATTCGGTTCTAGAATATTTAGGATAATTTTAATAGAAACGCGATTTAGCGGGTCTTTTTTATAATCGGTAAGACGCACTAAATCGCGTCTGTACAAAATAAGAAATCATGAAAATATTAGTCACAGGTGGTTTGGGTTTCATAGGATCGCATACCGTGGTAGAATTGCAAAACGAAGGATATGAAGTTATTGTTGTCGATAATTTATCAAATACTTCCTTAAGTGTTTTGGACGGAATTCAGAATATTACGGGAAAAGTCCCGGCTTTTGAAAAATTAGATTTGCGCGAGAAAGAAAAAGTGCAGGATTTTTTTAAAAGGCATCATGATATTTCAGGTGTCATTCATTTTGCAGCTTCAAAAGCAGTGGGCGAAAGTGTTGAAAATCCGTTATTGTATTATGAAAATAATATAAATGCATTAGTTTATGTTTTGCAGGAATTACAGCAAAAACCGGAAGCAAATTTCATTTTCAGTTCGTCTTGCACGGTTTATGGTCAGGCCGAAAGTATGCCAATTACTGAAAATGCTTCAATTCAAACCGCGATGTCACCTTATGGAAACACAAAGCAAATAGGAGAGGAAATCATTACTGATACGACCAAGGTGACTAATATTAATGCCATTTTGTTGCGTTATTTTAATCCAATTGGGGCGCATCCTTCAACTGAAATTGGAGAATTACCTATTGGAGTTCCTCAAAATTTAGTGCCGTTTATTACGCAAACCGGTTTTGGATTGCGAAAAGAACTTTCGGTTTATGGAGATGATTATCCAACTCCTGATGGTACAGCGGTACGCGATTATATTCACGTAGTCGATTTGGCGAAAGCCCATGTAATCGCTTTGCAACGTTTATTGAATAAAAAAAATACAGCCAAAGTAGAAACGTTTAATCTGGGAACCGGGACGGGTAGCTCGGTTTTAGAAGTCATTCATACTTTCGAAAAAGTGAGCGGTAAAAAATTGCCCTACAAAATTGTAGGTCGCAGAGAAGGTGATATAACTTCGGCTTACGCCAATACCGATAAAGCGAACGATATTTTGGGATGGAAAGCACAATCTACGCTAGAAGAAGCGATGGCAAGTGCGTGGAAATGGGAACAGAAAATCAGAAGTTAGTATTCAGGTTTTAGTGTTCAGTTTAAAAATAGAATTCCAAATTATCGTGTTGATAATTTGGAATTTTTTCGTTTAAGTAATTTGTTGGTAAATTCGTTTGATAAATGAATCAATCATGAATACTGAAAAAAAGAAGTCTAGAGCAACTAAAATCGAAGAGCCTTCTGTGGATTATGAAACTTCGAATATCAAGTTTAAAGGGATTGATAGAGCTACTTTTGATTTTGATGAAGAAGTAAAAAAAGGGTATACTCCGGAAGAAGCTAAAGCAGAATCTATTAGAAGAATTAGAGGATGGTGGGGAAAATAAAAGTTATTTTCACGCCAAACGTAATTGATTTTTTGGATGATTTAATTCGTCTTTTGTACAAAAAAGTATACTTTGGGTTTATAGAAACGGCAGAAGAATATGTTCCGAAAATTTATAATTCAGTTCCAGAAAAATCACGATTAAGTACGCATAAACCAACTCTACAAAAGCTCCGTTATTTAGGTTCACATTACATTTTTTATAAAGCCAATAACCGAACAACTTGATACATTTTCTTTGAAAGACAAGATACAATATTCTTAATTACTGGAATTGTCAATAATTATTGTGAAGAGGCAAGCGAACTATGATTTTTAAAGTAAAAATCCTCACAAACATAAGTTTATGAGGATTTTATTTACAATCACTACTGATCATTAAAAATTGACCGCTGACTAGTTTAATTAAGCATTCGCGGTAACCGCTTCTTTATCTATTTTTCCAATCAATCCGGCTAATACTTTTCCAGGACCTACTTCGGTAAATAAAGTTGCTCCGTCTAATATCATTTGTTGCACAGATTGTGTCCATTTTACGGGAGCAGTCAATTGAATAATTAAATTTTTCTTGATTTCGCTTGGGTCAGAAACTGCACTTGCTGTTACATTTTGGTACACTGGACAAATAGGAGTTGAGAACGTCGTTGCTTCTATAGCAGCGGCCAGTTCTTCGCGAGCCGGTTCCATCATTGGAGAGTGAAAAGCACCGCCAACAGGCAACAATAATGCACGTTTTGCACCAGCGGCTTTCATCGCTTCACACGCTTTTTCTACTGCTGATGTTTCTCCTGAAATTACTAATTGTCCCGGGCAGTTATAATTTGCAGCTACTACAATTCCGTCAATGGAAGCACAAACTTCTTCAACGATATTGTCAGCCAATCCTAAAACGGCTGCCATTGTTGAGGGTTTTATTTCGCAGGCTTTTTGCATTGCCAAAGCGCGTTGTGAAACCAGTTTCAAGCCGTCTTCAAAAGATAAAGCACCATTTGCTACTAAAGCTGAGAATTCACCTAATGAATGTCCCGCTACCATTTCTGGTTTGAAATCCTCCCCTAACGTTTTTGCTAAAATCACCGAATGCAGGAAAACGGCCGGTTGTGTCACTTTAGTTTCTTTTAATTCCTCGGCTGTTCCTTCAAACATGATGTCTGTGATGCGAAAACCTAAAATTGCATTGGCTTTTTCGAATAATTCTTTTGCGAGAGCGGAATTTTCATATAAGTCTTTACCCATTCCTGTGAATTGCGCGCCTTGACCTGGAAATACGTATGCTTTCATGTGTTTATTTTAAAGATTGAAAAAAATTAAAGACTGAAAAATAAATTTCAATCGGAATGCAAAAATACTATTTTTTGCGGTATTGTAAATAGGGTTGTTGTTTTCTTTAAAATTGACACTTTTATTAGTGTAACATTTAGAAATATTAAAGACTAATATCAAACATATCAAAGATTTAAATATTATGAAAAAAATATTCTCAATTATTTTCCTGCTCTTTTTTGGTTTTTTCTTGTTGTATAACAATCTTCCCGTGATCAATTATGGATTTACTGGTTTTGCTTTTATTTTATTGCTGTTGTTGGTAATAGGGATCTTATTTTCTGCAGGTTTTACTATTTCTCAGCAAACAAAGCAAGTCAAGATTGTTTCCAAGCCCAGCAAAATTTTGTTTGTTTTGGTAGGAGTGCTTTTAGTTTATTGTATTGCGCTACCTTTTGTGACCAGCTTAAAAATGTTTAGAAGCGATTCGTATCAAAAATTAATAGGCGAGGTTAAAAACGGCCAAAAAATAACCAACCACATTGCTCCAATTTCTATTGATAAAATCCGTGTGGTCGATGAGGAACTAGCCCATCTTTTGGGAGAGAAAATTTTAGGTTCCCAACCAGCTTTGGGAAGCCAAGTAGAATTAGGTGATTTTTGTATACAAAAAGTAAATAATAACCTGTACTGGGTTGCTCCATTATTGCATTCGGGTTTTTTGAAATGGTTTAACAACCAAGAGGGAACTGCGGGATATGTTATGGTTTCTGCAACAAATGAACGTGATGTGAAATTAGTTCAGAGCGTAGGAGGGAAGAATATTAAGATTAAATACCAGCAAGGCGCTTACTTTCAAAGTGATATTCACAGACACGTTTATTTTAATGGAAATGCTACAGTTGGCCTGGCTGATTTTACTTTTGAGATTGATGATGCTGGAAATCCGTTTTGGATTGTTACAAAATATGCAAAAAAAATTGGCTTTTCAGGAAAAGACGCAATAGGTGTTGTAGTGGTTGATGCACAATCTGGAGCAATAAGCGAATATTCAATTGCTAAAACGCCAAAATGGGTGGATCGAATTCAGCCTTTGGATTTTATAGAAAATCAGTTGAATGATTGGGGTGAATATGTTCACGGCTATTGGAATTTTTCTAATCAGGATAAACTGCAAATTACAGAGGGAATGACATTGGTATATGGAAAAGACAATAAATCTTATTGGTACACAGGATTGACTTCAGTTGGGAAAGAAGAATCTGCAGTAGGTTTTGTTTTGGTGGACACCAGAACGAAGGAAACTACTTTTTATAAACAAAGTGGCGCGACGGAATATGCGGCTCAAAGTTCGGCACAAGGGAAAGTTCAGGAAAAAGGATATAAAGCATCTTTGCCTATTCCTTATAATATCAACAACATTCCTACGTATGTGATGACGCTTAAGGATAACGGTGGATTGGTGAAAATGTTTGCGATGGTTGCCATTTCAGATTATACAATTGTTGGCGTAGGCAATACGATGCGAGAAACCTTGACCTCGTTTAAAAACGTCTATAATATGGCGGATAATAAAATAAACCCGAATAGTTTGTCCAATAAAAAATCGCTGAAATCAATTGTAACCCGAATCCAGAATGATGTAAAAAACGGGAATAGTTTTTATTATTTTAAAGTCAAAGATTATCCTAATATATTTGTGGGTTCTTCACAAATATCCAATCAATTGCCGGTAACAATTGTAGGCGATAGTGTAAATATTTCTTTTGATGTAGATTTGGAAGAAGTTATTGATATTTCGAGTTTTGAGAATATCAATCTGAAAGCAACCATGAAATTGAAATAACTAAAAAAGGGCTTAAAGAATTTTCTCTAAGCCCTTTTTTTTATTTTTTTGGCAGTAATTTAAAAGAGGTGACTTTGAATTTATTGTCAACCACTTTACCCACAACTTCCGCTTTTCTAATAGCAGCACAAAAACCATCACTGGAATGCGCATCGCCATGGGAATCAATAGAACTTCCGTCAACAAAATAGGATTTTCCATCAATGCGAACGGCTAATTCACATCCGTGTCCTTCCATCCCAAACTGGCATTGCCCGCAAGAAGCTTCAACGATTTGGGGTTTTGGCTCTTCTTTTTTATCTTTATCCTGAGCACTTACAAGTGTTGCAGAGAATAAAATAGCTAAGTATAGTATCTTTTTCATAAATGATTAAATTTTTACTTTAGCTAAGATACTGGTTTTTTTACATCGAATAATTTTTAAACATGTAAATCCACAATAATCTGGAAAGGCGAAGATTGATAGAAGCCATTGCGATAATCACAACAGCAATAATTGGAATAATTCTTAAATCGAAAGTTTCGGTAAAGAAAAATTGGGCAATAACATATGTAGCAATTCCTTGGGCTACTGTTAAACCATAATTTACATACATAGCTCCAAAAAAGTAGCCTGGTTCCTTTTCGAATTTATAATTATAATGAGAACAATATTTGTTCATTTTTGGAAATCCAAAATTAAAAAATATACTTTTTTCATTGAAAACTTTGCCTTTAAGGCAATGAGGACAATCATTATTCAGGATGTGTACAATAGAATTTGACATCGTCATTATTTTTTTCAAAGGTATTTAAAGGTTAAAGAAGAACTTTCGAATGGCTAGGCGATAACTTACAAGATGAAAAAGGGAACGCTGATGACACTGATTTAGCGGATTTTTTTCATCTTGTTTTCTTTAGAGTAGTGGAAGTTTATTATATGTAATTACGAATGCACGGTAATCAACCTTGCTGCATTTTTTGCTTTTTCTACTATTTCTTCAATTGGAGTTTCTACGGTATCACTCACTAAAGCCACTGCCATTCTACGGTACGGTCTTGAAGTTGGTTTGCCAAAGATTCTGAAGTCGGTTCTAGGTAAAGCCGCAATTTTTTCGATACCGGAGTACGTTGGATTTGTGGAGTTTTCCGAAGCTAAAATGACTGCACTGGCTCCCGCTTTTTCTAATGTAATTTCGAAAATAGGCAAACTTAAAATAGCGCGTAAATGCAATTCAAATTCATTGAAGTTTTGTGTTCCGGCTAAAGTTACCATTCCGGTATCATGCGGACGCGGCGATAATTCCGAGAAATAAACGCCGTCATCAGCCAAGAAAAATTCGACTCCAAAAAGTCCTGCGCCGCCCAAAGCTTCGGTTACTTTTTCGGCCATGTCTTGCGCTTCGTATAAATCCTTATCGGAAATTCTGGCGGGTTGCCAGCTTTCCTGATAATCGCCTCGTTCTTGTCTATGGCCAATTGGCGCACAAAATAATGTTGGATTATCGTTCTGAACTACGGTTAATAAAGTGATTTCCGAATTAAATTTGACAAACGCTTCTACAATCACTTCTACAACATCTCCACGGGAACCTTCAACGGCATACTTCCATGCTTTTTCGATATCGGCTTCGGTTTTTATAGTGGATTGTCCTTTTCCGGACGAAGACATTAATGGTTTTACGACGCATGGCATTCCAACGGCTTCGACGCCTTTTTGTAATTCCGCGGCAGTAGTGGCGTAGCGGTAATTTGCGGTTTTTAATCCTAATTCTTTAGATGCCAAATCCCGAATCGCTTTACGGTTCATCGTGAAGTTTGCCGCTTTCGCCGAAGGAACTACCGTGATGCCTTGCTTTTCGTAGTCATAAAAACGTTCAGTTCTAATAGCTTCTATTTCTGGAACAATAATATCAGGTTTGTGTTTGGCGACGATTCGGTCTAGAGCATCTCCGTCGAGCATATTGATGACTTCAAAATCATGGGCAACTTGCATAGCAGGAGCATTTTTGTAACTGTCAACCGCAATTACAATTTGCCCGATGCGCTGTGCAGCGATTGTAAATTCTTTTCCGAGTTCGCCTGAGCCAAGAAGTAGTATTTTCATTATTCTATTGTCTTAATTGGAGTGTAAAAATACTAAATTGCTTTTTTATGACTGCCCATTTGCTACAAACTTTGCCCGAAAGTCAGCAGATTGTGATCTGGATCCAATATCGAAAATTCCTTTTGTCCCCAAGGTTTGATTTCCAAAGGGCCATTGGGATGAATGGCAACGCCATTGTTCAAGAAGTTTTTATATACTGTTTCAATATCCTGCACCCGAATGTAAACTCCTGAGTAATTTTCAACAGAATCAAGGGTAGCAAACTCAAAAAAATGAATTTCAATATTGTCTTTTTGCACCATCAAATACCCGTCAAAGTCGGCATTGCCCCATTCGTGAAAACCTAATTGGTTGATATAGAAATTCCGTGTAATCGTTTTGTTGCGCATGGGTAACTTTGGGTTGATGGCGTTGAGCATGATGGTTTGGGTTTGAATAGTTTTTGTGAAGTTTAAGAAACTTTTTATTATGTAGCTGTTATCTCCTGATATAACTCTAATCTTTTATTCGTAATTCTAATTTTCTGCTTTTAGTTTTTCTAAAATTCTTTGTTGAATTTTCATGTCTAATGCGATTTTCTCTTGCGTTTCATTTATTTCTTCTTCTAATTCCATTTCAGGAATCGCAAGATTATGAGTGTATTCTCGAATACCATCTAAAGAGTCACTACTATCATATAATTCATCTCTATAATTACTAATTTTTGATTTTTGGTTATTTAAATCTTCTAGAATATTATGACTTCTCTTTATTCTTTCGTTTATTATATACAACTGCGTTAAATAGTCTCTTTTTGTAATTGAAATATCTTCAATACTACCAATTATTTTACTGTTGTTATTTATTAATTCTAATGTTTCAGTAATTGATGAATCCTTTATTGTCTTATCAATTTCTTCTTTTGCGAATTTTAGAAATGTTGAAGTATTGTAAAGATGGAAAACATCTAGTTCTGCACATTGAGTATAAATCTCATTTAATAATTCTTTTCTAGCACCAATTTTTTTTCCTCGTTTTTCTTCCCACCAATCTTCCTTTACATCACCAGTAACTAATACAACATGTTTTAATTTTTTATCTTTTGCCAATTTAATAATCTCTTTCCACAAAATAAGATCTCCAAATTTTCGAATATATTCCTTGTCTTCAAAAAAATACGAACCTTCTTTTTTAATATCCATAAATCCAGGCGGAATTTTTGATTCATACCTTTTTGTCCCATCTTTATAAATTAAATCTAAATTATCTTTGTCAAAAGATTCACCAATTTTATTATTGAAGATATTTATGATAAGCTCTTTTATCTCGTCTGTATCATTAACATCATTTTGCTTACTTTCAAGTTCCTCTAAATGTTTTAAAAACGCAATGTAAACATCTGTTGTTTTTTTTAAATTATCAGTTGTTATATATTCTTCAGGATTAATAAGCGAATGTCTTTGGGTCAGTTTTAGTTTTTCAATTTCAGTTTTATATGTCGTACTTAAATCATCAATTTCAGTAATTAATTTTTCAGTTAAAATTTTTATTTTGGAAAACATATTCTTTTGGTCTCCAATTACTGTTAATCTATTATTTAGAAATTCCATTATAACTTGGAAACCTATCCAAATACGATTATTAAAATTTTCGTTTTTGAAAACAGCAGGATTCAAGTTATAAATGCAACTTTTTGATTAAACATAAAATTAGGTGTTTCAAAATTAAATCTTTTTCTTGGTCTATTGTTTAATTTCTCTTGTATTTCTATAATTCTCTCTGGA